>NZ_SDPW01000001.1:1525025-1830030 GCF_004135645.1 Senegalimassilia faecalis | reverse complement strand
ATGCTGCTTGTCGGACATCTGGGCCTTCCCTTAACGCCGCGCGCAGCCGGCCAAGCCGCACCGCGCGCAGCGCATTCGTTTCGAATTCGTTACCATCATACGCAAAGCGCCCCCGGTACAGGGGGCGCATACGTACGAAACCGCAAATCCACTATCTTGTTGCCGCAGCGTGCGATGCACGGCCTGCTATTTCTTCATTTCGTCGAGGAAGCCCTTGACGATGAAGCCCACGATGATCAGCACGATGATGGCAACGATGACCGGAATGGTCCAGCCAGGAAGAACGCTCAAATCCATGATAATCCCCTTTTACTAGTTCCGAAGTTTTAGCAGCGTTTTCACGCCTTAATCCTGTATTACTTGAAACGTCATAGTACCGCGCAATCACTCGCCGTGCAAGCGCGCTTCAAGCGCGTCGTTGATGATTTCGAGCGCTTTCACGCGGGCGAAGCGCTTGTCGTCGGACTCCAGCACGATCCACGGCGCAAACGGCGTGGACGTCAGGCGGAACATGTCCTCGACAGCGCTTTTGTACTGCGGATATTTATCGCGGTTGCGCCAATCCTCGTCCGTGATCTTCCACTGCTTTGCCGGGTCGTCCTGCCGTGCGCGGAAGCGCGCCAGCTGCTCGTCGGGGCTGACGTCCACCCAGAACTTCAGCAGCACGGCGCCCCAGCGCACCAGGTCTTGCTCGAACTCGTTGATCTCGTCGTAGGCGCGCGCCCATTCGGCGTTCGACGCGAAGCCCTCCACGCGCTCCACCAGCACGCGCCCGTACCAGCTGCGGTCGTAAATGCCCACGTGCCCCGCCTTCGGCAGGCGTGTCCAATAGCGCCACAGGTGCGGGTGCAACAGCTCGGGCTTCGTGGGCGCCGGGCTGGGGAAGATGGTGTAGGCGCGCGCGTCGAGCGCCTGCGCCACGCGCTTGATGGCGCCGCCTTTGCCCGCCGCGTCCCAGCCTTCGAACATGACCATAAGCGGCACGCGCGCCTGGTACATCTCCATTTCCAGCTTGTTCAGGCGCTCCTGCTGCGCTTTCAGGCGGCGCTTGTACTCGTCGGGCTCAAGCGACAGCGTGTGGTCCACCTTATCAAGCGACGGCAGCTTCGACACGATGCGGAAGCGGCTGGCACGCGGCGCATGGGCGTGCTGCTCGGCCGCCTGCGCCGCCGCGGCCTGCTCGATGGCGGCCTGCACATCGGCGCTGCGACCCTCGATGGGAGCCTCGTCCAGGCTGCCGGCACTGTTGGCCTGGGCTTTTGCCGCCGCTGCAGCCGCCGCCGGGTCGGGTGCGGCCGCCAGCGCGCGCGAAAGCGCGTCCACCAGCGTTTCGGCGATGGCGATGTTGGCGCGGCGCTTGTCCTCGCCGTTGATCAGGTGCCACGGCGCGTACGAGAAGTCGCTGCCCTCAAGCAGGTTGTCGTACAGGCGGTACGCCTCCTCGTATTCGCCGATGGTGGCCATTTTCCCGTCGCTGACGCGCCAGGCCGTGGCCGGGTCTTCGCGCAGGCGCGTCAGGCGCTTGCGCTGCGCCTCCTTCGTCACATGGACGAAGAACTTCACCACCACGTAGCCGTCGTCGGTCAGCTGCTTCTCGAAGTCGGCCGCGCTTGCCAGCGCGCCGCGCAGCGCGTCGATGTGGCGCTCCTCGGCGGCCTCGTGCACGGCGCGCGCCACGGCGGCCTTGGGCCGCTTCACTTTTCCGTGCTTGATTTTCACGTCCCCGAACTGGGTATACAGCATGCGCTGCACCGACGTGGTATACCAGCCGCGGTCGTAGAACGTGATGGTGCCGCGCATGCCCAGCGCGTTCCAGAACTGCTGCATGGACGGGTAAAAGCCCGTGACGCCCTGGCTGTTGCCGGGAAACGCCGCCATGTCGGCCACGTTGATGTTCTCGGTGACGTAAACGCTGGTGGCGCGCGCATCCAGGTTGTACATGAGGTCGGAGATGCGGCTGCCCTTGCCCGCGCCGTTCCAGCCCTCGAACAGCACCACCAGGCCCACGCCGGCCGCGCGCGCCTGCTGCTGCAGCACCACCAGCTGCTCGGTCAGCTGGTCGCGGCGGGCTTTGTACTCTTCCTTCGGAAGCGGCTCCTCAGAGAAATCGACGGTCTCCAGCATAGGCGGCCCTCCCCTTCGCGATCGATACCATCCCACACGGCTAGCGGCTCCGAGCAGCGCAACGGCGCGTGCAGCATGGCGGGAATCCTTGCCTTCATGCTAGCACACGCCGAAGCGGGAACGGCGGCGACAGGGAATCGTAACCAACCGTTGACTTTACCTGCGACGCCGGCGTATCGCGACGATTGCCGCCAGGGCCGCCAGGGCCACCGCGACGAGCGCAGCGACGCTGGTTGCCGCAGCGCCGGTCTTGGCGGCCGCGGCGCCTGTTTGCCCGAGAGCCGCGACTCCGGAAGCCTTGGCGGAGCCAGGGCCCGACGACGAACCGTCGGGGTTGGCGGGGTCGGAGCCCGGAGGATCGCTCGGATCCGGCTTCGAAGGGTCGAAGGGGTCCGGTTTGCCCGGGTCATCGGGACCACCGGGGTTATCCGGGTCGTCAGGGCCAGGCCCGGGCCCGGGTCCGGGATCGGGGCTGTCAGGGTCCATCGGGTCCGGCCCGGGGCCCGGAGACGGCGGGTTCGCGGGATCCGGCGCGGGTTCGGGGTTATCCGGATCCACAGGCCCCGGTCCAGGGTCAGGGTCAGGATCAGGCCCCGGATCGGGCGGGTCGACCGGGTCGGGGCCGGGTCCGGGATCAGGCGGGTCGACGGGATCAGGGCCCGGCCCGGGGTCGGGCGGGCTCGGCGGGTCTACGGGATCGGGGCCCGGATCGGGGTTATCGGGATCGGGATCGGGCGCCGGCGGATTCGGCGGATCGACCGGATCAGGGTCGGGGTCGGGGCCCGGGCCGGGCGGATTGGGCGGGTCTACCGGATCGGGACCCGGATCAGGGTTGTCGGGGTCCACAGGCCCCGGCCCGGGATCGGGCTCCGGCTCCACCGTGAGCGTGCCCGGCACGATAGTCGCGGCGAAGTTCGGGTCGTCGACGCTTGCAGTAATAATGTAGTCGCCAGCCGGGGACTTCTCGTCGGCATCGCACGAATAACGCACCTCCACCCCATCCGTGTTCGCACGGCTCACCAAGCTGCTGGTGAAGGCGGGGTTGCTCTCCCCTTCCATACGCTCGGCATCGTCCACCGCCACCAGAAGCTGGGCAGGCGCCACCGAGATGGTCAGCTCCATGTCATCGGCAGCAAGGTAGTTGCGGCTCTCGGCCGCGCGGGCGATCACGCGCGCGACGCCAGCTGCATTGATCGTGGCATAGCAGCCCTGCAGCGAAACGAGCGCATCGCCGTCGGCGTCCTGCACAAGCTCGAACGTCACCGGGGTCTTCGCCGTATTCTGCAAGACGATGCCCGGGCCGCCGAACACGCCCGAATACGATGTCGGGCCCGTGATGGCCTGCGGCGCCTTCGCTATGGTGAACGAGGCTTTCTGCTCCCCGACCAGGTTCGGGTTCTCCACGCGCGCGGTCGCAACGTAGCTGCCGCTGTCGCGGGGAGCCTCCGAAGTCGGGCCGTACGCGGTGCCGTCCTTGCCCTCGTACGCCACGGAATAATCCTGCTCGGGCAGCCCGCACGCATCCACCTGCACGCCATGGGCATTCCCGTCGTACACGCAATCAACCGCCGCGATGTCGAAGGAAACGGGCTTTTGCGCAATCGCAAACTCGGCGACGGCGCGCCCGACGCACCCGTTTGCGGCCAGCCTTGCCACCACCCGGTACGTGCCCGCATCCGTGGGAGCCGTGCTGCCGGAATAGCGGGTGCCGCCCGTTCCCGAGAAGGACAGCGCAACCGAGCCGGCGCACTCAGCCGGGACGCCCTCAAGCTCGGGGGCCTGGGGCTGACCGTCGTACACGAAGTTCCCCTCGGCGAACGACAAATCCGCCTTCTGCGGCGCAACCATCAGCGCAAAGCGGGCAACACATGTCTGACCAGCAGAATCAGAGCACACGATGCCAAAGCCGAACACTCCCGCGCTCTCCGGCGTTCCCACGATCTGCACCGCGCCGTCCTCGGCAACTTCCAGGCGCAGGCCCTCAGGCAACGCGCTGTCAGGCGCAACGACATACGCATAAGGCGCGGTACCGCCGGTAGCGGGCTTTATGGCCCCTGCATATTCGCTATGCGCGGTCGCAACGGGCAACCCGCATGCGTTGAACGCCAGGTCCTCCCGCTTGGCTATGGACACCTCGGCCCGATCGGTCTCGACGGACGTCACCGTGCCCAGATACGTTTGCGTGACACGGCAATAGTACGAACCCGCATCCGCCGCCGCAACGCAAGCCAGCGTCAGCGAAGGGGACGTTTCGCCTTCAAGCGCCACGTCATCGCCGCCGTCGGTCACGCGGAACCACTGATAGCCCAGCTCATGGGTCGCCGCGACCCCGCACGATACCTCCTCGTGGGCAAGAACGTCCTCGGCAGCATCGGCCGCAACCGAAAGCGTCACCGCTTCGCCCTCATGCACGCTGGCGCCTTGCGGCTGCGCCTTCACCACGGGCTGACTCGCGCGAGCAAACAAAAACGCCAGTTCCTGCGGCGCCTTGACGCCGTCCAAGGTCGCACGATAGCTTCCGCCCTGGTAGTCGGCTATGTCAAGCTCGACGGCATCTGCGGCCGAGCCGTCATCGCGCACGTCGGTCGCGGTCGCGCGCTCCAGGTAGCACCCCGCATCGGGCGCAGCCGTGAACGAGACGCTGCCGCCCCAAGGCACGGCCACGCTGGCAGGATCCACCGTGCCGTTGACCGCCGACGCCTTCGCCGAAAGCATGGGCTTCTCCACAAACCTGGCCGTCACCGTCATGTCGGCGTCAGGCGCGAACGTCCAAGCCGCGTCGGTGCTCAACGGCTCGCTCCCAACGGCGCCGCCTTCCCCGATCGCATACCAGCCATCGAAAACGTAGTCTTCATCAGGCACGGCTCGCAACGTGCACGAGGAGCCGTTCTCCACCTTGTCGACCACGGCACAACCCCACTCATCGTTTTCCGACGAGCCATCGATATGCCCGCCGTCGCGCGGGTCGACCGCCAAGACGTTCCATGAATCCCTTACGTAATACGCCGTGTAGGTCTTGTTCGCCACCGCCGGCCGCACGATGATCGGGCTGAAGCCCACCGGCGCGCCGCGTTCATCGATCCAGCAGCGGAACCTCCAACCGGGGAACGGGATGGTCACCATCCACGTCGCCGTCAGGTAGCCGTCGCCGGTGAAGGGGACCACCGTGGAGAAACCCGCGCTAGCCGGATACGTGTCCACCTGCAGGTCGAAACCCGCGTCGTAGAACACCGCTGTCAGCTGCATGTCCTGCTGGGCGATGCCCACGTACACGGCGTTGTAGCTCAAGATGGCGCCCGCATCGTCGATCCAGTGCGAGAAGCGATAGGTAGCCCACGGGATGGCCATAGCCACGAACGGGTCTCCCTTGTCGCAGGTCATCGTAGCGCTGGTCAATCCGTTTCCCCTGGTCAGGAATGCCTTTCCGCGCAAAATGGAACTTTGGGACGCGGTGATGGTGACCTGCCCATCCGCCTCGAACTGCGCATAGTACAGCACGTCGGACTTGGCCTCGAAACTGAGCACCTCGTCCGTGCTGACCACGACATGCCCCTCCCGGTCGGAGGTCCAGCCGACGAACCGGTAGCCCAGGCCCGCAACGGCGTTGAGCGTGACGGTCTCCCCCGCCTCGTAGGCGCCGGTGCCCTGCACGCGGCAACGGCGGTTCGTGGACTTGCCCTTCACCACCGGGGTGGCCTTGACCGCCACCTCGTACGGGTCGGCGAACTGCGCCTCAAGCTCCAGCACGCCGTCGTCTATGGCTTCGATCAGGCCCTCGTCGAGCACGAACCAGGCGTCCGCGTCGTCGGCGAAATGCGTCTTCGAGCCGTCGGCGCCCACCAGCTGCCAGCCAACGAAGCGGCGGTCGTCGGTCTGCCGCGCCTGCACGTGCACCACCTGACCGAACTCGTACACGCCCTCGCCCGACAGCTCGCCGACGCCCTCCACATTCGAGCTGAGCGACACGCCGTAGGAGTTGCGCTTGAAGCACGCGGCGTACGCGGCATCGCCCGAAACGGCCACCGTGCACTCGGGAAGGCCGCTGACCTGCGCGCCCTGCGCATCGCGCCAGCAATCGAAGGTGAAGCCGGGCTTGGCCGTGGCCGACAGCGTGGTGCGCTGCCCCTCGTCGAAGCCGCCGAAGCCGCTCACGTAGCCTGCCTCCGTCGGGGAGGCGATGGTGCTCACCGTGAACGAGCCCATGCCGAACACGGCCTCCAGGTCGATATCCGCGCTCACCGGGAAGCGGTACGTGGCATCGGTGGACAGGCAGGCGCCGCCGCTGAACCAGCCGACGAAATGCGCCCCGGCATCGGGGATGGCGCTGACGCACGCCACCTTGCCCGCGGCGTAGGTGCCCGAGCCCGTGGCGCTGCCAAAGCCTTCACCTGCGGAAACGTTCACGGTGAACTGCTTAGCCGAGAACACAGCGAACAGCTTCATCTCACCAGAGGGCACGAAGCGATAATCCGCATCGCGACTCACCACGTTGCCCCGGTCATCGGCCCAGTATTCGAATGCATAGCCCGAAAGCACGTGGGCGGAAAGGTTCGCCGAATAGCCGGCGTCAACTACCCCGGCGCCCTCGACCCAGCCGGCCGAACGGTCCTCGATCAAAACCCCGCCGTCGCCGGCCACTGCCGGCACCGCCGAAATCTCGTAGGAGCGCTCCTCGAAATGCGCCACGTGCACGTGGCTGCGCATCAGGCGGCACGTGAACTCGGGCGCGGTGGACTCCAGCTCGCCGGTAGCGGAATACCAGCCCGTGAACTCGTAGCCGGGCGACGCCTGCGCCTTGAGATCGACCTCCGCGCCACGCTCGGTGAACACGCGGCTGGCCCGCACCGACCCGCCGTCGGCGGGGCTTGCCACGGGCAGGCAGACCACCTCGTAGGGCTTGAACGCCGCCGTGACCGTGCACCGCTCCGATTTGGCGGTCAGCCCCTTCGCCACCACATCGCATTCCATATCGAGGCTGGTGAAGATGCCGTTCACGTACCAGCCCCAGAAGAAGTACCCTGTCTTGGGCTCGGCCTTCAAATGCAGCGTATCGCCCAACGAGAAGGAATCCGTCGTCGGCGTGACCTCGATGCCGTTGCAGGTCACCGTTCCGCCGAGCCACGTATCGGCCGCGATGACCACCTCGGGCTCCGCGCCCTTGAACACCGCCTTGTACGTCTGGTCCCCCGTCACGCGCACGGTCAGCTGCTGCTCGGGATGCTTCTTGCGTTTGCCGTCCTTCCAATGGGCGAACCGGAAGCCCTCGTTCGGGTTGGCCTTGATGGTCACGGTGCTTCCGTACTCCGCCATGACCGCGTCGGCGCCGGGATGCCCCTCGATCTCGACGGTGCCGCGTTCGACCAGGAGCGAATCGGTCTCCACGCTTATGCGGTAGCGATTGGGCACGAACACCGCGCGCACCGCCGTATCCTGCTCGGGGGTGAGCTCCAGGTGACTGGGATCCGTTCCCATGGGAACCCCGGAATCGCCAAGGTACCAACCCTTGAACGTGAACTTGTCGCGCACGTCGTCGGCAAGCTTCACGGAAAGGGTGACGGGCTTGCCACTTTCGCAATAGCCGTCGCCGGTCACCGTGTACTTCCCGGCAAGATCGTCTACGGGTTCGACCACCACGCTCACCTTGCACAGGCGCTGGAAGCGGGCGGTCACCGTACAGTCGGCCACGGGCGCGAACGTATAGGTTTGGTCGTGGGAAGCGAACGTGGGCGCCACGTCGGCGGCACCGTAGCTGATATACCAGCCATCGAACAGGTAGCCCTCGCGGGCCTCCGCCGTGGCGGTGAGGCTTTCCCCTTCGGGCACGTCGAGCACCTCGCCGATGCTTTCCCCGTTTTTGAGCGTGGCCGTCCCGCCCTCGACGGGATCGGCGGCCGCGCGAACGGAGTGAACATCCTTGCCGTCCATCACAGCCGCGACGCGCCCGTTGCCGTCCACGCGATACTCGCACACATCGCCGCGTTCGATGGCGGTGCGCCCTGAATCGTCGGTTTTGCGCCACTCCACCAGCTTGTACTTCTTATCCGGGTCGTCGGCGCGCACCGCAGGCACCGCCGTGAACGTGAGGATGTCGCCGTCGGCAGCCCTGACCACGCCGCCCTCCACGGGCAGGCCGTCGCAGAGCACTTGCGCGCCCTCGTCGGGGTCGGCGGCCACCACGATGGTGCGGTCGGCCTTGCGGAACTTCGCCACCAGGTGCCTATCGACCTCGGCAGGGAACACGTACACGGGCGACTTCGAGACCTCGATGCCGTCCTCGAACCAGCCGACGAACGCATAGCCCTCGCCTTCCGTGGCGATGACCTTCGCCTCCTGGCCCTGTCGCGGCGTCTGCACATCGGGCGTGGCGTTGCAAACCGGTGGGGATGCCGGCATCGACGCCTGTCACCTCGGCGGACGTGGTGATGCGCACGTTGCGCTCGAACACGGCCGTCATGGCCACCACCTCAGGCGTGGCATCGGTGATGCGAATCTGCATGCGCTGCGACACGGAGCGCTCGACGCCGTCCTCCTTCCAGCACACGAAGCGGTAGCCCGGGTTGGGGATGGCTTCAAGCTCGGCGATGGTGCCCTCGAAGTGGATGCCGCCGCCGCGCACGGTGCCGCCCTCCGCGGGATGGGCGGCGGCCAAGATCTCGACCGAGTGGTCGCCGTGGGGCTTGTTCGGGTCGTTGTCGTGCTTGTGATGGTCGAAGATGTCCTTGATCTCCCTGAGGGCGTTCTTGCCGATCTCGGCCAGCTCCTCGATGGTCTCGGCGCCGGCGATGTCGATCATGGCCTGCGCGATGATGGGGTCCACCAGCTCGCCCAAGCCGTATATGGCGGCGACGACCCCCACCGTGCCCAGCACCGCGAGCAGCGCGGTTTTGAGCGCTTCGAACGCCTCGTCGTCGTTTTCCGCCACGCGGAAATGCGCTATCAGCTCTGTGTCGCCAGTCAGCAGGAACGTGTACGAGCCGTCGGACGCTGCTGGGACCGTGTTGCCCAGCGCGTCGGTGGCGTAGTCGAACACGTAGCCCGGCTCGGGCACCGCGTTCACCGTCACCTGCTGGCCAACGCCGTACAGGCCCGAGGTCAGGAAGTAGCCCGGAGCGTTGCCGTCCTCGTCAGAGCCGGCAACGCTCAGCACCACGCTCGCCGGGACCGCCGAGTACCAGGGCGTGACCTCTACCTGCGCGGATTCGTTCACGGGCTTCGCCACCTGGTATTCGCAGGTAGGTTGGTCGCTGATGGCCACGGAGCCGTCGCCGTCAGCCGCGTACCACCCCACGAACTGCGCGTTGTCAAGCGTCGCGGAAAGCTGGACGGTCTCGCCGACGTTGCGGTAGCAGTTAGCCGCATCCACCTGCAGATAGGCGTACGCTTCGGAGCGATCGGTTGCTTGAGCGGGGTTGATATGCACGCCCACTTCCTTCAGGGAGAACCGCGCCTGCAGCGCGACGTCGCCTGCTGCCGCGAACTCGTACACGACCGATTCGCACACGCGCTCGCCCGTGGCGGCATCGAACCAGCCGGTGAAGACCGTATCGTCATCGAGCATGCCCAAGGCCTTGGCGTCAAGCGTGACCGTCTGGCCGCCTTCTGCGGAAAGGCTGCCCGTCACCTGCGGGACCTCCACCCCTTCCATCAGCGTCCGGCCACCCGTGTCGAGCGTCTGCTCGTAACCCACCTTGCACGCAACCGACTCGAAGGTAGCGGTGTAAAGCGGTGACCGCTTTACTAATGCGTCCGTCTGAGCAGCGCTTTCAGCGGTCACGACCAGCTTTTCCCCGCCCTTGATGGGCTCGCCGTCGCGCAACCAACCGGCGAAGGCGTAGCCCACATGCGGCATTGCGGTAAGCGTGACCTGGGCACCTTCCTCGTACATACCGGAACCGGTAACGCTGCCCCGATCGGGCTGCGCCGACGCGGCGCGCACGGCCACCCACGTCTGCGAGAAATCGAACGCGAACCAGCCGGTCACCTCGTCGAAGTCCTGAACCCGATACGCATACGAAGCCTCGATGGACAGCAGCTCGCCGCGATGCATCCAGCCCAGGAAGCGGCACCCCTTCGCCGGAATCGCCGACAGCTTGACGGTCTGCCCCAGCTCGTACGTTCCCGAGCCGCTCACCTGGCCGAGCGCCAGGCCCGACGCGCTTTTCGCGGACACGTTCAGCTGCCCGTACTCCACCAGCACGGCGATAGGCGTCTCGCCAACAACGGCGTCATATTCGATGGTATCCCCAGGGCGGCTTCCCAGATAGTGCTTGTCAAGCGAGCTCTCCCAATGGTCAAGGCGATACTTCAATGCATCGTATTCGCAGGTCAGCGTCACATGCTTGCCCGCATAGGTCGTGAAGCTCGTCCCCATGTCGCGCCCGTCGACCAACACGCTGGCCTTTGCACCGACAACCAGCTGCCCCTCGGCGCTGCCCAGGCGCACCTCGGGCGCCACCTTCGCCTTGTCGGCGAACGCCGCCGTCAGCAGCGTGTCCCGCTCCACCGCGAACTCGTACCACTGGTCCTCGGAAAGGATGTTTCCCTGCTCGTCGGTCCAATAGGCGAACGTCCTGCCGGGCGTGGTGGCGTTTGCCACCACCACGCAGGTTTCACCGGGCTTGTACTGGCCCGCGCCGGTGGCGCTGTCCCCGGAGGAGAGCGCGCCGCCGTAGCGGATATCCACCGCCAAGTCGGTGTTGCCGCGCTCGCGCATGGGCTCGGTCGAGTACGCATCGAAATACACTTCGCCGTCGTCGTAGGTCATATGGATGCGCTGGCCGTGGAAGCTTGGGCGGAACAGATACCCCTCGTCGGGATATACCTCGATGAACTGGGCGAACGCGCAGTTCTTCAAGTCCTCGTAATCGAACGAACTCCTGCCATACACGTGGTCGAACGTGACCTTCATGCCGGCAAGGGAAACCTTGTCGTCCTCGGCGTACTCCATGACGTCAGGATCGCACTCGATCCGAAGGCCCTTCAGGCACTCGGCAACGCTGACGGGAGTTGCGCCGTTGCAGCTATCCCAGTTCCGCTCGGGAAGGCCCGACCGATACAGGCCGACCAGGCCCAACGGAACCATCACCTGCATCCCGCGCTTGGGGAACGTGTCGCTGTCGATGAGCACCGCATGATCGCACTGGAAATATGCATAGTCCATGTTCGTGCCGGCGAACGCCCGGCTGGGCAGCTGCTCGATTCGCGAGCCGCTCGGCAAGACCAAGCCGCCGTCAAGGTTCGACCCGGAGAAGCACCCTTCGCCCAGCTGGCTCACCGATGTGTTCGTCTCAAGGCCCGTCAGGTGCAGATTAGGGCAGTTGGCGAACGCCCAGGTGCCCACCGAGGCGATCTGTTGGTTTTGCCCCAAGCCCGTGTCGGACAGGTTCTGGCACCCCTCGTACGCGTCGGCGGGGATGGACGTCAGCCCCTTCATATTCCCCAAACCGGTGGACTCAAGGCCGCTGTTCTGGAAGCACCCTTCCCCCAAGGCGCCGATTTCAGCGGGCTTCTTAATGGAAAGGCTGGCCAACGAGGAGCAACCGGCGAACGCCCGCGCGCCGATGGAGCCGATATGCATATCGGAGAAGCTGACCTGGGAAAGGTTCGCGCAATCGGCGAAGGCGGAGTCGCCTATGGAATCCAGGCGATCATTCTCGAAGAACACCGACGTCAGGCTCGTCGAGCCCTCGCACAGGTCCTCGGGGATATCGGCAACGTGGTAGTCGACGATAAGGTTCGTGACGTCACGCGCGGAAATGGCGTTGCGCTCGGGGTCGTCCTTGTCGACAGGCTTCGTCAGATTGCCCTCTTTGTCGCACGCATACATGTACCCGCTGGCCATAAGCTTGCCGAACGGGTACAGGACCCCCTGCTGCGCCGGCTCTTCGTCGGCGGCGCGCTCTACCGGGTCGTCCGCCGCATCGGCGGCGGCGGCCGAGGCCCCGGCGGCGGCGTCGGCAGCCGAAGCCGCTTCGCCCGAACCCTCCGAGAGCGAAGCGGCCTGCTCGCCAACCGACGCGGAGGGGGACCCTCCCTGCGCCGACGCACCCTCGGCCGCGTGGCCAGGGATGGGCGTGAACGAGACCACGAGCGCCACGGAAAGCAGCACTCGGAGAAGGGCATTGCAAATACCGACGCTCTTCATAGAAGGCACCTTTCAACTGCGTCTCCAACCCGCGGAACGCAAGGGAATGCATACCTTATATTGTAAGGGATGGCAGGGCCCCGCCACACGGAAATCCGGCAGCTGCAGGCCACCGCCGCGCCGCCTTCCCCTCTCCGAAAGCGACAACGTTAAGGGAGCGTAAATTCTTCGCCCAAAAGCCGTCAGCGCCGCCTACGCACGTCAAGCGAAGGCCCGCAACCTTTATCATGGGTAAGGTTCACTTCATGCCGACGCATCGCGCCGGCGCCATCGCAAAGCGGGACCGGCGCATAGCGCCATCGAGGAAGGAAAACGGCAATGCCCACCTACGGCGTCATCGACCTGGGGTCGAACTCCATTCGCCTTGTCATCTACGAAGTGAAGGACGATCGTCGCAGCACCTATTCCAGCAAGGACTTCAAGAGCATCATCAACGACAAGGTGATGGCGGGCCTTGCCGCGTTCGTGGAAGACGGCGTGTTCACCTCTGACGGCGTGGACCGCGCCGTCAACGTGCTGAAAAGCCACATGAAGCGCGTGCGCTACTTCGGCTGCAAGCGCGTCGACGTGTTCGCCACCGCCGTGCTGCGCAACGCCGTGAACTGCACCGAGGCAGTCGCGGAAATCGAACGGCGCTGCGGGCTGGCGGTCACGCTGCTGTCCGCGCGCGACGAGGCGCACCTCGGGTTCGTCGGCGCCCGCTGCTCCACCCCGCTCGAGCGCGGCACGCTCGTCGACATCGGCGGCGGTTCCACCGAGCTCACCCGCGTCGACGGCGGCCGCGACAGCGACGATGTCAGCCTCGGCCAGGGTTCGCTGTCCTCGTTCGCGCGCTTCGTCCGCAACATCCTGCCCGTGCCCATCGAGATGGACGCCATAGCCTGCGAGTTCCGCGGCAACCTGCGCAAGCTTCCCAGCCTCGAGCCCTACAAGGGCCCCACGCTCTACGGCGTGGGAGGCTCCACGCGCGCGGCGGCCAAGCTGGTCCAGCAGCTCGACGAGCTGCAAACGCGCCCGCGCGAGGTCCAGGCCGAGCAGGTACTCCAGATCCTCGAAGCCTGCCGCAGCAACCCGGCCGCCTTCGGGCACGCGGCCCTGAAGGCTTCCGCCGAGCGCGTGCACACCATGGTACCGGGCTGCGTCATCTTAGCGGAGCTGTTCCGCCATCTTGGCGCCGATAAGCTGGTGATATGCAAGCACGGCGTGCGCGAAGGGTACCTGATCGAGCGCATGCTCGGGGCCGTGTCGGCACCCCCGCAAGCGGACTGATCGAATCCGAAACAGAATCGTTACCTTTTTCACCCCATATTTTCGGGCCCGGTGGAGGATTCGACTGGTCGCAGCATCAAAACAGAGTAAAATATGAGTTGAGGGGACGTGGTTGTTGGGGAACCCCGTCGCCTTGGCGTCGCACGTTATGCAATCATCGATTCCACTTGACCGCCCGCAAGCGGTCGCACGCACATCGAATCAACGAAGACGCATCGCCCGGCGCACGTTTCATCTATGACGTCGAGGGAAGGGAACGCCATGAAAGCAAACGAATCCACAACGCACATAGGGTCCACGCCCTACATGCAGAACCGCGAGCTGTCGTGGCTCACGTTCAACGAGCGCGTGCTCGACCAAGGCGCCGACGAAACCGTGCCGCTGCTCGAGCGCCTGAACTTCATCAGCATCTTCTGGTCCAACCTCCAGGAGTTCTTCATGGTGCGTGTGGGCAGCCTGACCGACCTGTCGCTTCTGAAGAAGCAGGTCCTCGACTCGAAGACGGGCATGACGCCCGCCGAACAGCTCACCGCCATCCATAAGCGCTGCCACGAGCTGTACCCTGTGCAGGAGCAAACCTACGCCGAGGTGCGCCAGGCCCTGGCCGCGCACGGCGTGCGCCATCTGCGCCCCGCCGATCTCAACGACGAGCAGCGCGCCTTCCTGGCCGACTACACGGCAGCCAACATCATGCCGTTTTTGTCCCCGCAGATCATCAATTCGCGCCACCCCTTCCCCCACCTGGAGAACGGGTCGCTCTACGTCATCGTGCGCCTTAACGAGGAAGTAGGCCCGAAGAAGCCCAAGAAGAAGGACAAGGCCAAGGACGGCAAAACCGTCAAGGCCGCCAAAATCCACCCTTCCGCCGAGGAAAGCGAGAACCTGGGCGCCGAGGGCGTCACCGTGGGCATCCTGCCCATGCCGCGCCAGTGCGCGCGCCTTATCAAGCTGCCGGGCGAGGGCTTCCAGTTCATCCTGCTTGAGCACGCCGTGGAAATGGTGGCTGAGCAGGTGTTCAGCATGTACACCGTCAAGCACACCAACGTCATCTGCGTCACGCGTAACGCCGACTTGGACGCCACCGAAGGCACTGACGAGTCCGACGAGGACTACCGCGAGCACATGAAGCGCATCCTGAAGCGCCGCGGGCGTTTGGCCCCCGTGCGCCTGGAATCCGAGCGCCCGCTTTCCAGCGTGCTGCAGAAGATGCTGCTCAAGCGCCTAGGGCTCAAGCCCATCCAAACCTACGTCACCTCGGTGCCGCTTGACATGAGCTGGACCTGGGGCGTTGCCTCAAGCCTGCCCGAGAAAACACGCGCGGCGCTGACGAACACGCCGTTTTCCCCGCAGTGGCCGGCCTGCCTTGACCGCCGCCGCCCCATCATGGACCAGGTCAGCGAGCGCGAGGTGCTGCTGAGCTACCCCTACGAGTCCATGGACGCGTTCGTGCAGCTTCTGCGCGAAGCGGCCGCCGACCCCAGCGTCATCTCCATCAAGATCACGCTGTACCGCCTGGCGCGCCAGTCGCACTTAGCCGAGGCACTTATCGCCGCAGCCGAGAACGGCAAGCAGGTCACGGCGCTGTTCGAGCTGCGCGCCCGCTTCGACGAGTCGAACAACATCGAGTGGTCGCAGCGTTTCGAAGAGGCCGGCTGCAACGTCATCTACGGCTTCCGCGATTTCAAGGTGCACAGCAAGATATGCTGCATCACGCGTCAAACGGAGCACGGCCTGCAGCACATCACGCAGCTGGGCACGGGCAACTACAACGAGAAAACGGCGAAGCTGTACACCGACCTCAGCTTCATCACCGCCGACGACACCATCGGCCGCGACGCCACGGAGTTCTTCCGCAACATGCAGCTGGAAAACGCCTCCGACAACTACGACATCTTGTGGGTGGCGCCGCTGCAGATCAAACCGAAGATCATCGAGGGCATCGACGCGCAGATCGAGCTGGCGCGCCAGGGCAAGCCGTGCGGGCTGTTCTTCAAGACGAACAGCGTCACGGACAAGGAAATCATCGTGAAGATCGCCGAGGCAAGCCAGGCAGGCGTGCCGGTGACCATGCTGGTGCGCGGCATATCGTGCCTGGTCCCGGGCGTGCCGGGCTATACCGACAACGTGCGCGTGGTATCCATCGTCGGCCGATTGCTTGAGCACAGCCGCATTTACGGCTTCGGCGTGGGCGACAACGCGCGCGTGTACCTGTCAAGCGCCGACCTGATGACGCGCAACATGGAGAAGCGCGTGGAGATTGCCTGGCCTATTCTTGATGACGCCCTGCGCGAGCAGGTGCTGCAGTACTTCGACACGTGCCTGCGCGACACCGCCAAGCTGCGCGAGCTTCTGCCCGACGGCAGCTACACGAAGCTCGGCGCGCTGGCCGAGCCCGGCCAGGCGCTGTTCGATTCGCAGAACGCGCTGATCGAGGAAGCCCGGAAGCGCCGCGCACATGCGGCCGAAGCCGAAGCGCAGCGCAGCGCGAAGGCGCGTTTCCAGCTGACCGAGCGGCATCGCACCGAGATGCGTCAGGCCGAAGTGCGCGTCGAGGCCATCGCGGCGGCCGAGGCAGCCGCAGCGAAGGCCGTTGCCGAAGCCGAGGCCGCCAAGGCCGCCGCGCTTGAGGCCGAAGCGGCCGCGAAGGCCGCCGAAGCCGACGTTGCAGCGCGCAGCGCGAACAGCAGCAAGGTGGCAAGCGCAAGCGTTTCCGCAGACGGCAAGGCGGGTGCGCACGCGGCCGCGCAGCAAGCGGCAAGCGTCAGCGCGCAAGGCGCAAGCGAGTCGCAGAGCGCGAGCAGCGCAGCAAAGCCCGCCGCCGCGGGCGCTGCGGGCGCAAGCCAGCAGGTGGCGAAGCCCACGCCCGTCAAGGCGCACGTGCTCAACGAGCCGATGCAGGCGCCGTCACACTCGGGTATCCAAGTGCGCCCCCGCAACGGCAAGCCACGCCTCATCTCCCGCATCCTCGCAAAAATCATCCGCTAGCAAAAAGGCGGCCCCGCACCTGCGGGGCCGCCTTCATTTCGCTACCTTTTTCGCGCTGTTAAATCTCCCAGCACTTGTCGTGTTCTTTGTTCGGCGTGCGCACGTTCACTTCCTGGTTTTTCAGGCTGACGCGGCTGCCCTTCGGCACGCTGGAAATCACGAACGCGCTGCCGGCGATGATGGAGCCCTCGCCCACCACGGTTTCGCCACCCAACACGCTGGCGTTGCTGTAGATGGTGACGTTGTCCTCGATGGTGGGATGGCGCTTCACGCCTGCCAGCGCCTGGCCCGCGCGCGTGGACAGCGCGCCCAGCGTGACGCCCTGGTACACCTTCACGTGCGCGCCGATGTTCGTGGTTTCGCCGATGACCACGCCCGTTGCATGGTCGATGAAGAAGTACTCGCCGATTTCCGCGCCGGAATTGATGTCGACGCCCGTGGCGCCGTGCGCGTACTCGGACATGATGCGCGGGATCAGCGGCACGTTCTGCACGTACAGCTCGTGCGCGATGCGGTACACGAAGATGGCGAAAAAGCCCGGGTAGCTGAAGATGATCTCTTCCTTGCTTTGCGCGGCCGGATCGCCGTCGAACGCGGCCTGCACGTCGGTCAGCAGGATGCGCTGCACCTCGGGCAGGCGGTTGAAAAACGTGCTGCAAATCTCGTCGACGCGCGCTTCAATCTTGTCCTCGGGCACATCGCCGCGGAACAGCAGTGCTTCGCGCAGCTCGCGGCGCAGCGAATCCTCGATGCGGATGAGCGATTCGCCGATGAAGTACTCGGGGTTCGTGCCCGTGGGCGTTTCGTCGCCGAAGTACCGCGGGAACATGACGCGGCGCAGGTCCATGACAATGTCCTCGATGGCCTGCTTGTTCGGAAAGTGCTTGCACGGGTCGGTGAAGAAGATTTCCTCGCGTTCGCTGTAGTTCTTGGCAATGCCTGCAACGATGTTGTTCAACTGATCTTTGTCCAGCATACGTCCTCGCCCTCTCGTCTGTGAGCGCCTATAAATTATTTCCCATCATACCACGGGGTCAACTGGATTTAGTAGGTTTTAGGATTGACGGCAATTCGTTACGGAAGGCGGAGCGGACAAAAGCGAGCGCCTTATGACCTCGCTGGCTTTCGCAGGACAATGTCCCGTCGCCTTCCGCCGCGCCCGCCCTGCGCGGCGCCCCGCAACAGCGCAGGTAACCTTAGGCGACAAGCATGCGGCATCCACGCTAACCGCACGTCGCGCGCCGAACCTTACGCGCTTTCGTTTCGCAATCTTGCGCAAATCTTACCGAGATATGCGCTGATATTATTCTCGCATCGGATTAATTAAAACGGTTTCGTGACGATTCCCAAATTTTGTTGAATGGGTGAGCGCCGTGTTCTAGATTTGAGCAAACGCACAACATAAGTTATCCTTGGTTTATATTCCAACCATGGATAAGAACGAAGAGAACGGAACGATGAACCACAGTTATACGAACCGCATTGCCCGCGCTACGCTCGCCGTCGCCGTTGCAGCCTCGGTCAGCGCCGCCCCCCTGGTGGCGTCGGCCGACCAAGCAGCCACCGCCGCGGCTGCGCAAACCGAATCGGAAGCCAGCAGCGCAACAACCGTGACCATCGATAAGCGGTGGAAGGGAACCGACGAGCAGAACGCCGCCATCATCGAGGCGTGCAAGAAAGCTAAGCTCAAAGGCACCGACGCGCTTTCCGACTACCTGAAGGGTAAGGACGTGCCCGCGGAGGACTTCGCGCTCATCGACGCGAAGGCTCTTGCCGACATTGACAAGGATCTTGCGAAGCTGATCACCGACGCGCAAGCGGAAATCGCCGCGGCGGCGCCTTCGCCTACCGAACCCGCAACGCCCGAGGCTAAGCCGGAAACCAAAGCGGATTCCGAAACCCCCTCGACATCCGCAAGCAAAACCACGGACACCGCGCAAAGCAGCGCGGCTTCCTCAGCCAAAACCACCGAAGCCGAAGAGGTTGAAGACGCCCCCGATGATATGGTGCAGGAAAGCGAGCTTCTAGCCGACGATATCGTATACGTTGCGCGCAACCTCACCACGCAGCAGTTCATCGACACCATCGGCGAGGACGCCCGCGAGCTGTGCCAGCAAAGTGACCTGTACGCATCAGTTATGATCGCGCAGGCCGTGGTGGAGTCCGCTTCGGGCTCTTCGGGCCTGTCGTGCGAGCCGTACAACAACCTGTTCGGCATCAAGGGCAGCTACGACGGCAAAAGCGTGCGCATGAAAACGCAGGAGGACGACGGTAAAGGCAATCTGGAAACCATCATCGCCGAGTTCCGCAAATACCCCACCATGCTGGAATCGCTTGAGGACTACGTGGGGCTGCTGACGAACAACAGCCTGTACAACCCCGTAAAGAAGTCGAACACGCGAAGCTACGAGGATGCCTGCGATTACCTGCAGGGGCGGTATGCGACCAGCACATCGTATTCGCGCACGCTGAAGGCCTACATCGACGCGTACGACCTGACGGAATACGACAAGCCTGTTGAGGAAGCCAAGAAGGACGTCACGCTTGACAAGGTGCTGACGCCTGCGGCCATGCACACGGTAAGCACCCCCATGCTCGACGACTTCCGCGTTTCCGTGCCTGAACCGGGCTTGCCTGCGCGCCAGGCGAACCCCGTCGTAAGCGGTTTGCTTGCCGCGCTTGCGGCAGCGGCTGCAGGTGCGCTGGGCTTCTGGATGTACTGGCGCCGCAAGGTTGTGCGCGAAAGCGCGTCGGCCCACGCCGGCGCGCACGCCGCGCCCGAAGCAGAGACGGCGCGACCGCTTGATGCCGCATGGCTTGCCGAGGTTACGGGCATAGCCGACGAAACGCCTGCTCGCGCAAAGGCTCCGGCGCATGTCGCGAAGCCGGCGCACGCTGCAACGCCCGCAGATTCCGAAAGCCCCACCAAGCCGCTTTCGCTGAAGTAACCGCAGCCATCGGGCCGCGCTCGCAAGCCTCTACGGCAACGCAAGCGCGGCCCATTTCTTTTGCCCTCAACAGCAGGTGCTTACGTCCTCCCCCTATCGTTCGGTTACCGGTTTACACCGACCTCTGTCTGCTTGATGGCGGTCAACTTCACGCAGGGCATTCGACCACCCGCTCGGTCCGTCCCCCCATCATGCAAAAAGCCGCTGCAGGAATCACACCTGCAGCGGCTTCAATCGTTTCACCGAAAATCGCGCCCGATTTCAACGAAACGTTGAAATCGAAGCGTTAAATCTCGCGCTCCACCACTTCGGCAATGGCCTTCGCATGCTGCTCGGCAGCCTGCTCGTCCATGGCCTCCACCATCACGCGCACCACCGGCTCGGTGCCGGAGGGGCGCAGGAGCACGCGGCCGTCCTCGCCGAGCGCCTGCTCAGCAGCTGCCACGGCATCGGCGATGGCCTGGTTGCCATCGGCCGCATGCTTGTCCTTCACTCGCACGTTGATAAGCGTTTGCGGAAAGCGAGTCATGACGCGCGCCGCCTCGCCGGCCGTCTTGCCGGCGCGCTTGCACGCGGCCAAAAACTGCAGCGCCGTGACCAAGCCGTCGCCCGTGGAGTTGTGCTCCAGGAAGATGGTGTGGCCCGACTGCTCGCCGCCGATGACGTAGCCGCCCTCGCGCATGGCCTCCAGCACGTAGCGGTCGCCCACCTTCGTCTGGATGAGGTTGATGCCCGCGTCGCGCAGCGCGTGCGTCAAGCCCAGGTTCGCCATGACGGTGGACACGGCGGTGTCGCCCGCCAGCAGGCCGCGCTGCTTCAGGTCGATGGCGCACACGGCCTCCACCATGTCGCCGTCGATCTCGTTGCCGTCTGCGTCCATGAGCATGACGCGGTCGGCGTCGCCGTCGTGTGCGATGCCCACGTCGGCGCCGCACTCGGCCACCAGCGCACGCAGGGGCTCCAGGTGCGTGGAGCCGCACTGCACGTTGATGTCGGTGCCGCAGAAGTCCTCGTTGATGACGGTGACTTCGGCGCCCAGGCGACGCAGCGCCTCGGGGCTGGTCATGCACGACGCGCCGTGTCCCACGTCGAGCGCCACCTTCAGGCCCTTAAAGTCGATGCCCTGCTTGGCCACGGTGTCAACGGCGTGCTGGATGTACAGCTCGCAGGCGTTGTCCACGGGCACGGCCACGCCGACCTCGTCGCCGTTCGGCAGCTCGTCGGCCGCCGCGCCGCCACGGGCCATGAACGCCTCGATCTCGTCCTCCACGGCGTCGGGCAGCTTGAAGCCCTGGCCGTCGAAGATCTTGATGCCGTTGTACTCCGGCGGGTTGTGCGACGCGGAGATGACGATGCCGCCGTCGCAGTGCAGCTCGCGCGTCAGAAGCGCGATGGCCGGTGTCGGGATGATGCCCGCCAAAAGCGCCGTGCCGCCCATGGACATGACGCCGGCGGCCACGGCCGACTCCAGCATGTCGCCGGACAGGCGCGTGTCCTTGCCGATGAGGATGGTGCGGCCCTTGAAGGCCACCGCGGCCTGGCCGAGCTGGAAGGCCATCTGGCAAGTCAATTCCTTGTTCGCGACGCCGCGAACCCCGTCAGTGCCGAAAAGACGTGCCATATCTTTCCCCTTTTCGATAGCTGTTGAAACGTTTACGAAAACGAAGCGCTACTTGCCGCGCTTCACGTGCTCTTCGTGCAGGCGAACAGCGCCGGCAGGGCGCTCCTCGTCGGTCATGCGGTTGTTCAGCTCTGCGGCAAACTCATCGATATCGATGCCGTAGCGCTCAAGCACAACGAGAAGATGGTACACCACGTCGGCGGCCTCGTAGCGCAGATGGTCGCAAGCGGCGTCTGCCTGCTTTGCGAACGCCTCGACCATGCCCGAATGCGAGCCCTCGTGGCCGGAAACGCCCGCCAGCAGCGCGCGAGCGGCCTCGACGTCTTTCGCGGCCAGCGCAACCTCGTTCGATTCCTCAACCACTTTCTTCAGCGGGGAATCAGCATTGCCCGTCAGCAGACGATGCGTATAGCTTTCATCGCCCGCGTTGCGGCGCGCATGGATGGTGCCGGCAAGCGCCTCAAGCGTGGCGCCAATCTGCGAAGCAGGCACCTGACCTTGCTCGCCAGCGGGAATGTAAGTTTTCTCGGACATGAATCCTCTTTCCATCAGCGATAACGTCCAAGCAAGTACGTACGGGCAGTTGCGGAATGCAGGCGAAAACGCGAAAGCGAGCTTACGCACAGCCTTGCAGCGCCGACCTGCGAAACCGGCATCTCAAGCGCAATCCAGTTCCGCGCCAACGGCCGCCGAGCAGCGCCGGGCCACTGCCTGCAGCCTGCACTTTCCCCGGAACCATTCGGTAACGAAAAGTGGGACAAAGGGACTGTCCCCTTGTCCCGCTTTCTCAACGAGAAAGGGGCGCGCCGTGGCGCGCCCCTTCGCTAGCAGTTGCTATTCGTCGCCGTTTTCCTGCGCGGCGTTGGAGTTCTCCTCGTGCTCACGGCTGGTCAGGCCGAAACCCAGGGCTGAAGAGCCAAGAAGCTCGTCGAGCTCCTCCAGGTTGCGGTGGTAGCTGCGCGGCGGCAGCGCCTCGCCCAGCATGTCCTCGCCCTCCGTGTTGAACGTGGCCGGCTGATCGCCACCGATGAGGATGGTGTCGTCCGGGCTGAACACCATGTCAAGCAGCTGGCTCATGTCATCGGAAGACGCGCTCAGGTCGTCCTCGATCACATGCAGCAGGCCGTGCTGCTCAAGGCCTTCCTTCAGCTCCTCGATGGCCTTCGCACCAATGCCCTCGATGCGCAGCAGGTCGTCCTCGGTGTGGCCGACCAGGTCGGCAACCGTCTCGATGCCGGCCTCGCTGAACTTGTTGGCCCAGCGCTGCGACACGCCCAGGTCATCGTAGATGTACAGGCGCGCGTCCTCGTCGGACAGCTGCGGGCCGCGGTGACCCAGCGACAGGCCGCTGTAGTAGCTGCCATAGTTGCCGCCCATGTTGAGGTAGCCTTCGCCGTCGAGCGACCAATCCTGCGGCTGCGGCAGCAGGTCCTCGATCTTGCGCAGGTCGTCCGGAGCGTAATCCGGCAGCGTGTCGCCGGTGACCGGCGCCGTCGGCTTGCCCTTGTAGGTAAGGCCCACGTCGCGGTAGCGCTTCAGGCCCGTGCCGGCCGGAATCGGCTTGCCGATGATGACGTTCTCCTTCAGACCCACCAGGTGGTCGACCTTGCCCTCGATGGCGGCGTCGGTGAGCACCTTCGTGGTCTCCTGGAACGATGCGGCGGACAGGAACGAATCCGTGGCCAGCGAGGCCTTCGTGATGCCCAGCAGCAGCGGCTGGCCCACCGGCGGGTTCTTGCCCTCGGCGATAAGCTCGTTGGCAACGTTCTCGAACTCGAAGCGGTTGACCTGGCGGCCCGGCAGGAAGTCGGAATCGCCGGCGTCAAGCACGGCCACCTTGCGCAGCATCTGGCGCGCGATAACCTCGATGTGCTTGTCGTTGATGTCCACGCCCTGGGACACGTACACGTCCTGGACCTGGGCCACGATGTAGCGCAGCGTGGTGTTCGGGTCGGTCAGACGCAGCAGGTCGTGCGGGTTGATGGAGCCCTTCGTGAGCTGCTGGCCCACGCGAACCTGGCAACCATCCTCAACGCCCGGGAGCATGGTGGCGCGAGCGGACACCACGTACTCGCGGAAGTTGCCTTCCTGGTCGTGGATGGTCAGCGTCTTGGAGTTCTTGTCGGCGCTGATCTGCAGCGTGCCGGAAATCTCCGCCAGCACTGCCTGGCCCTTCGGCTTGCGGGCCTCGAACAGCTCCTGGACACGCGGCAGGCCGTGCGTGATGTCCTCGCCTGCAACGCCGCCGGCGTGGAACGTACGCATGGTCAGCTGCGTGCCGGGCTCGCCAATGGACTGGGCGGCGATGATGCCGACCGCCGTGCCGATGTTGACCGGACGGCCCGTGGCCAAGTCCCAACCGTAGCACTTCTGGCACACGCCGTGCTCGGCATGGCACGTCATGACCGTGCGGATGGTGACTTCCTCGACGCCTGCAGCTTCCATAGCGGCCAGCTGGTCGAGAGAGGTGATGTAGTTGTCGCCCTCCATGACCACCGAGCCGTCGGCAGCCTTGACGTCCTCAAGCAGGCAGCGGCCGATGAGGTTCTCGTCCAGCTCGCCCTTTTCATTGTGCAGCGGGTACGGAACGCCGATATTCGTGCCGCAGTCGATCTCGTGCACGATAACGTCCTGCGCAACGTCCACCAGACGACGGGTCAGATAACCCGAGTCGGCGGTACGCAGAGCGGTGTCGGCCATACCCTTTCGAGTGCCGTGCGTGGAAACGAAGTACTCCAACACCGACAGGCCCTCGCGGAAGTTCGACTTAACGGGAATGTCGATGGTGCCGCCCTTCGTGTCGGCCATAAGTCCGCGCATGCCGGCAAGCTGACGAATCTGCTTGATGTTGCCTCGAGCACCGGAGTCGGCCATCATGAAGATGGGGTTGAACAGGTCGAAGTTCGCGGCCATGGCTTCGCCGACCTCCTCGTTGGCATCCGTCCAGATGTCAACGACCTGCTTGTGGCGCTCTTCAGGGCTCATGAGGCCCATCTCGTAGTCCTCGTCGATGGCAGCAACCTTCTCGTCGGCGGCAGCCAGGATGTCGGCCTTGCTCGGCGGCACGGTGGCGTCGTAGACGGACACGGTGATGCCGGCGCGGGTTGCGTAGTGGTAACCCGTGGCCTTCAAACCGTCCAGGATAGCCGGCACGTCGGCCAGCTCGTAGCGGTTCGTGACGTCCTCGACCAGGCGACCGATCTCCTTCTTGTTCATCTGGTAGTTCAAGAAGGGGTAGTCCTCGGGGAACGAGTCGTTGAAGATGATGCGGCCGATGGTGGTCTGGATGCGCTGGCCAGCCTTGCAGTCCTCGAACTTGCCGAACGCGGAAGCCACCTTCGTGTCCTTCGTCAGGCGCACCTGAATCTTGGCCTGCAGGTCAACGTCGGCGCGAGCGTCGTAAGCGTTGCGAGCATCGGCGAAGTCGATGAACACGCGGCCCTCGCCCGGGAAGCCGTCGCGGGCTGCCGTCAGGTAGTAGGAGCCGATGATCATGTCCTGCGTCGGCACGGTCAGCGGGCGGCCATGAGCCGGGGATTTGATGTTGTTCGCGGACAGCATGAGCACGCGGGCCTCGGCCTGAGCCTCGGCGCCCAGCGGCACGTGCACGGCCATCTGGTCACCGTCGAAGTCGGCGTTGAAAGCGGTGCAGGCCAGCGGATGCAGCTTGATGGCCTTGCCTTCAACAAGCACGGGCTCGAAGGCCTGGATGCCCAGACGGTGCAGGGTTGGTGCGCGGTTCAGCAGGACCGGATGGTCCACGATGACCTCTTCCAGCACGTCCCACACGTAGCTGGCGCAACGATCGACGGCGCGCTTGGCGGCCTTGATGTTGGCAGCGTACTCGAGCTCCACCAGGCGCTTCATGACGAAGGGCTTGAACAGCTCCAGCGCCATCTGCTGCGGCAGGCCGCACTGGTGCAGCCTCAGCGTCGGGCCGACGACGATTACCGAACGGCCGGAGTAGTCGACGCGCTTGCCCAGCAGGTTCTGACGGAAGCGGCCCTGCTTGCCCTTGAGCATGTCGGACAGCGACTTGAGCGGACGGTTGCCAGGGCCCGTGACCGGACGGCCACGACGGCCGTTGTCGAACAGGCTGTCCACAGCTTCCTGCAGCATGCGCTTCTCGTTGTTCACGATGATCTCGGGGGCACCGAGGTCAAGCAGGCGCTTCAGGCGGTTATTGCGGTTGATGACGCGACGATACAGGTCGTTCAGGTCGGACGTGGCGAAACGGCCGCCGTCGAGCTGCACCATGGGGCGCAGATCGGGCGGGATGACCGGCACAACGTCCAAAATCATGTCGGACGGCTTGTTCGTGGACTTCAGGAACGCGTCGACCACCTTCAGGCGCTTGATGGCCTTCGCGCGCTTCTGGCCTTTACCGTTGGCGATGACGTCGCGCAGCTCTTCGGCCGTGGCCTCAAGGTCCATGGCGTCAAGCAGGTCGCGCACGGACTCGGCGCCCATGCCGCCCGTGAAGTAGTCGCGGTAGTTGGCGCGCATCTCGCGGTACAACGACTCGTCGGGCACCAGCTGCTTCGGCTCGATCTTCAGGAACAGGTCGAACGCGTCCTGACGCAGGGCCTTGCGCTCGTTGAACTCTTCGTAGATGTCGGCGATTTCCTCTTCGACCTCTTCGGGCGTGAGGCGCTCATCCTCGTCGATGTCGTCGACGAAGTCGTCGTCCTCGGGCACGTAGTCCACGGACAGCTTGCGCGTCTGCTCGATGAGGCGGTCGCGCTCGGCGTCGAGCTCCTCAAGGTCGGCAGCCAGCTCGTCGCGCAGGTCCTCGACGTCCTCGTCGCGGGCTTCCTTGTCCACGGACGTGATGATGGAGCTTGCGAAGTACAGAACCTTCTCCAGCTCCTTCGGCGGGATGTCAAGCAGGTAGCCCAAGCGGCTCGGGGAGCCCTTGAAGTACCAGATATGGCTGACGGGGGCCGCCAGCTCGATGTGGCCCATGCGCTCGCGGCGAACCTTGCTGCGCGTCACCTCGACGCCGCAGCGCTCGCACACGATGCCCTTGAAGCGGACGCGCTTGTACTTGCCGCACGCGCACTCCCAGTCCTTCGTGGGGCCGAAGATCTTTTCGCAGAACAGGCCGTCCTTTTCCGGCTTGAGCGTGCGGTAGTTGATGGTCTCGGGCTTTTTGACCTCGCCACGCGACCAGCTGCGGATGTCCTCGGCGGAAGCCAGGGAAATGCGCAGGGCGTCGAAATTGTTAACGTCGAATTCCGTCGTCATTTATCGCTCGTCCTCCTTGCCGATCAGGTCGTTGTTGTCGTCTTGCTTCGTGTCAGCCATCAATTCTCCCAGTTCGGCAGCGATGCTATCCAAAGCGCTGGCATCATCGGCCTCCGTCTTGCGCGCATCTTCAGCGATGGCGTTGAACAGAGCCTGGTCAGCGTTGTCTTTCTTCACGTCGTCCAGATCGGGGTCGTGCGTCACGTCGATGGTCTGGTGGTCGTGGCCCTCAAGCTCGACGTTGAGGCACAGCGACTTCATTTCCTTCACCAAAACCTTGAAGCTCTCGGGCACCTCGGGAGCGGGCGTGTTCTCGCCCTTCACGATGGCCTCGTAGGACTTCACGCGGCCCGACGTGTCGTCGGACTTCACGGTCAGGATCTCCTGCAGCACGTTGGACGCGCCATACGCGTACAGGGCCCACACTTCCATCTCGCCGAAGCGCTGGCCGCCGAACTGCGCCTTACCGCCGAGCGGCTGCTGCGTGATCAGGCTGTAAGGGCCGGTGGAGCGGGCGTGAATCTTGTCGTCGACCATGTGGCCGAGTTTCAGGATGTACGTCTGGCCGACGGTGATGGGCTCGCGGAACTTCTCGCCGGTGCGGCCGTCGAACAGCCACGTCTTGCCCGTGCGGGACAGCTGCGGCACGAACTCGTCGCGCGCCAGGTCGCCGTACTTCTTGTGGTTCCAGTTGATAAGGTTGCGGTTAGCGGCCTCGATGGCGTCGGAGATCTCCTCCTCGGTGGCGCCGTCGAATACCGGCGTGGCCACGAACTGCGGGCCCTCGACAGGCTCGTCGGAGCTCGGATCGTCGTTCCAGCCCCACTTCGCCGCCCAGCCAAGGTGGTTCTCAAGCAGCTGACCGACGTTCATACGAGACGGAACGCCCAGCGGGTTCAGCATGACGTCGATGGGGGTGCCATCAGCCAGGTACGGCATGTCCTCGACCGGCAGCACGCGGGAGATAACGCCCTTGTTACCATGGCGGCCGGACAGTTTGTCGCCCTGTTGGACCTTACGCTTCTGAGCCACGTAGATGCGCACGAGCTCGTTGACGCCCGGCGCCAGCTCGTCGCCTGCGGCGCGGCTGAAGCGGTGGATATCGATGACGCGGCCACCGGAGCCGTGCGGCACCTTCAGGGACGTGTCGCGCACCTCGCGGGCCTTCTCGCCGAAGATGGCGCGCAGCAGGCGCTCTTCAGCGGTCAGCTCGGTTTCGCCCTTCGGCGTGACCTTGCCCACCAGCACGTCACCGGGGAACACCTCGGCGCCCACGCGGATGACGCCGTCGGCGTCCAGGTCGCCGATCATGTCGTCGGAGATGTTCGGGATCTCGCGGGTGATCTCCTCGGGGCCCAGCTTCGTGTCGCGCGCATCAAGCTCGTACTCGCTGATGTGGATGGACGTCAGCAGGTCCTCGGACACCACGCGCTCGGACACGATGATGGCGTCCTCGTAGTTGTAGCCTTCCCACGGCATGTAGGCGACCATGAGGTTCTGGCCCAGCGCCAGCTCGCCGCCGTCGCACGACGGGCCGTCGGCCAGCACGTCGCCAGCGGCCACCTCGTCGCCCTTGCGGACGATGGGGCGATGGTTCATGCAGCCGGACTGGTTCGAGCGCTGGAACTTCGGCACGAGGTACTCGTCGTACTCGCCGTCGTTGTTCAGCACGATGATGGTCTGGCCGTCAACGTAGTCGACCACGCCGGGGTTCTGCGCGATGAGGATTTCACCGGAGTCAACGGCGATGCGGTGCTCCATGCCGGTGCCGACAAGCGGCGCGTGCGGCTTGAGCAGCGGCACGGCCTGACGCTGCATGTTCGAACCCATGAGGGCGCGGTTTGCGTCGTCGTGCTCCAAGAACGGAATGAGCGACGTAGCCACCGACGTCATCTGACGCGGGGAAACGTCCATGTAGTCGACCTGCTCGGGCAGCACCTCGCCAGGCTCGCCGAATACGCCGTCGGCGTCCTTCGTGCGGCACAGCACGCGCGTGGCCGGCACGAAGTTGCCGTCCTTGTCGGTGGTGCCGAACTCGCGCGTTTCCAGGTTGAACTTCTCGTTTGCCTGGGCGATGGTGTGGTTTTCTTCCTCGTCGGCCGTCAGGTAGTCGATGTCGTCGGTTACCTTGCCGTCGACAACGCGACGGTACGGCGTCTCGATGAAGCCATAGGGGTTGATGCGACCGAACGTTGCCAGCGAGCCGATAAGGCCGATGTTCGGGCCTTCAGGCGTCTCGATGGGGCACATGCGGCCGTAGTGGGAATTGTGAACGTCGCGAACTTCGAAGCCGGCGCGCTCGCGGGACAGGCCGCCCGGGCCGAGTGCGGACAGACGGCGCTTGTGCGTGATGCCTGCGGCAAGGTTGGCCTGGTCCATGAACTGGGACAGCTGCGAGGAGCCGAAGAACTCCTTGATGGCCGCCACGATGGGGCGGATGTTCACGAGCGACTGCGGCGTGATCTCGTCGGGCTCCTGCATGCTCATGCGCTCGCGCACGACGCGCTCCATGCGCGACAGGCCGATGCGGAACTGGTTCTGGATCAGCTCGCCGACCGTGCGGATGCGGCGGTTGCCGAAGTGGTCGATGTCGTCGACCTTCACGCCATCAGCGTTCGCATGCAGGCCGATGATGTACTGCATGGTCTTCGTGATGTCCTCTTCGGTCAGCGTGGAGCACGTGGACTCCTCCTGATCGAAGCCGAGTTTCTTATTGATCTTGTAGCGGCCAACCTTCGCCAGGTCGTAGCGCTGCGGGTTGAAGAACAGGCCCTCAAGCAGCGTACGCGCGGAATCGATGGTGGGCGGCTCGCCGGGACGGAAGCGCTTGTACAGCTCGATGAGCGACTCTTCCTTCGTGGTGGCGGGGTCGCGGTCGAGCGTGCGCAGCACCATCTCGTCGTTGCCGAGCAGCTCGATGATCTCCTCGCGGGTTTCGGCCAGGCCAAGCGCGCGTACCAGCAGCGTTGCGGGCTGCTTGCGCTTGCGGTCGATGCGCACGGACAGGATGTCGCGCTTGTCGGTTTCGAACTCCAGCCATGCACCGCGGCTGGGGATGACCTTTGCGTTGTACAGCGTCTTGTCGGAGGTCTTGTCGCGCTCGGAGCCGAAGTACACGCCCGGGGAGCGAACGAGCTGGGACACGACGACGCGCTCGGTGCCGTTGATGATGAAGGTGCCGCGGTTGGTCATGAGCGGGAAATCGCCCATGAACACCTCCTGCTCCTTGATCTCGCCCGTTTCACGGTTGATGAAACGGATTTCAACGAACAGGGGCGCCTGATAGCTGACGTCCTTTTCTTTGCACTCGTCGACGGTGTACTTGGGTTCGCCGAACTTGTGGTCGCCGAATTCGACGCACATGTCCTTGGTGTTGTTCTCGATCGGGGCGATGTCCTGGAACGCTTGATCGAGGCCCTCGTTCATGAACCATTTGAAACTATCCGTTTGAATGGCGATGAGGTTGGGCACGTCCATGACGTCAGGAATCTTCGCAAACGAGCGGCGATTGCGATAAAGTACTGTCTGACCAGCATTTTTGTCTTGGGCCACGAGGCTTTTCCTCCTTCAGGTGCATCCGCAAAACTGCGAAAAAGTTGCAATTTGCTAGAATACGGCGAAAGGTCAAGCCCGTCAAGGAAAATTTTTACGAACTGTGGAGGTTTTTTGTTGTTTCGCCCATCTACCTGGGGAAACGCAGTTGCAACCCGCGCAACCGAAAGGCATTCTACCACGCCCGGACGGCAAAACAAGCGCGCAAGGGGCCGAGCGCGCAGCGGGGAGGCTTGTGTTGATGCTTTAGTTTGTTTGCGCGCGCGGGCGTACAAAGTTGTGCCGAAGCGGCAGCACCGGTAGTATCGGGTGCTGCTCCCCCCTTTTCTCGGAGCATACCGAAAGGGCTACTTATCATCATGCAATTGCCAATCACCGTTTCATCCGACGCCGACCGCGAGCACCTCTTCGCGAAAACCGCCGCGCCGTATGCGCTGGCGTTTCTTGTCCCCTTCGTCGTAGTGCTGGCCGCGTTCGCCGCTTCGGGTATCTACCCGTTCGGCGACGTTTCGGTGATGCTGTACGACATGCCGCTGCAATACGTCGACTACTTCGGATGGTTCTCCGACGTGCTGCGCGGCGATGCCGACCTGCTGTACAGCAACGCGGCCGGGCTTGGCGGCGGCATGTTCAGCCTGTTCTCGTACTATCTGGCAAGCCCGTTCAACCTGCTGGCCGCCTTTTGGCAGCCCGAGGACATGCCGAAATTCTTCAGCGTGCTGTATCTGCTGAAAATCCCCGCCTGCGCCCTGACGTGCCTGACCTTGCTGCGCGGACGTTTCCTGGCCCCCGCAGCGGCCAACCTGCGCGGCGCGCGGCGCGCCACGGTTGCGGCGCCGTGGTGGCAGCACGGGTTGCTGGTTGCGCTGGCAAGCACGTACGCGCTGTCGGGCTACGTGCTGGGATACGCCAGCAACATCATGTGGCTTGACGGCGTCATCATGCTGCCGCTTGCAGCGCTGGGCGCCTATCGCCTGGTGCAGCGCCGAAGCTGCGCGGGGCTGTTCGCGTCCTGCACCGCAGCCGTGCTGTTCAACTGGTACACGGGCTACATGGTGTGCCTGTTTAGCGTGCTGTACTTCTTCTGCGAGCTTGCGCGGGCCGAGCAGCTGCGCGGGCGCCGGCTTGCCACGTGCGTGCGCTTCGCCGCCACCATGCTGCTTGCCGTGGGCGCAAGCCTTGTGTTGCTGCTGCCCACCGCGCTGTCGCTTTTGGGCGGCAAAGGCGGCGGGCTGGTGGGCCTCTCGTCGCTTGTCGAGTCGCTGGGACTATCGCACAACCCGCTGGCCGTGCCCAACCTGTTCTGCATCGGCACCTTGCCCGGCGTGAATCCGCACGGCAACACGCCCGCCATCGTCATATCCGCGTTCGCGCTGGTGGGGCTTGGCGTGTTTTTCGCGAACGGCGCGGTTAGCAAGCGCGCGAAGCTGGCAAGCGGCATCCTGTTCGCCGTTATGGCCAGCTCGCTGATATTCCCCGTCTGGACCACGGTGTGGAGCGGGTTCGTGGTGGAAAGCTCGTACACGAACCGCAACGGATTCGCTATTTTGCTGGTGCTGGTGCTACTGGCCGCCGAGGGCATGTGTCGGCTGGGCAACCTTGACCGCGAACGGCGCGTGCGCGCCATCGCATGGGGCGGCGGCGTCATGACTGCCGTGTTCGCCGCGTCCATCGTGGCAACGCGAGTGGCAAAAGGAACGTGGCTCCCAAGCTTCAAGCTGGCCATGCTTGAGATTGCGCTCCTTGCCGGGTTCACCGTGCTTGCAGCGGCAATCGCACACGCGGGCACGACGGCGGCGGAAACGCACGGCGGCTACGCAACCGATGCGGTTTCCCGCAAAACCAGCGATGGCGGCAAGCAAGGCGCGGCAGCGCAAAGCGTGGCGAAGCCCGCAGCGACGGCTGCGCAAACGGACGCGCAACAGGACGCCGCGCCCCGCATTGCCGACAGCAAAACGCCCGGCGCGAACCTCGCCAGCGCGGCGGGTCCCGCCGCGTCGTGCCGCATCGCATCGGCCGTTGCGTGCGCCGCGCTGGCTATCCTGCTTGTTGGCGAGCAAGTGTACGCGTCTTACCTGCAGCTGACGCCCTGCTGCTATCCCGTAAGCGGCTATGCCAACGATGTCGCGAACATGCGCGCGTTCTACCAGCAGCTTCCGGCGCAGGACGCGCCCTGCGAAAACGGCGGCATCGAGCTCACGCGCGTGGCGAACGCGGCGCCGTACTGGGGCTCCACGAAGGCATACGGCCCCGACAACATGGCGCTGTTGCTGGCCTACAGCACGTTCGATCACTATTCGTCCACGCAGGAATCGCGCATCCAGGAGCTGCTGGCCGCGCTTGGCTACACGAAGTACTCGCCCGTGGGCACGTACTACCGCAGCCAAAACATCGTGGCCGATGCGCTGCTGGGCGTCACGCACATCGTCGACGATAGCGCACCCGCTGCCGCAACGCTTGCGGGAACCGAGACGCTGCGCGGCGCCTACAACCTTTACCGTAACGACTTGGCGCTGCCGCTTGGCTGGGGCACCACCGGGCAAACAAGCGTCGAATGGGAAGAAGGCCAGCCGTTCGAGAGCCAAAACGCTCTGCTTAACGCGGCTGCCGATAACGCTGCCAACGTGTTCGCCGCCCCTTCCGTCAGCGAGAACGACAGCGACGGCACCTGCCGCACGTTTACCATCACGCCGGCAATCGACGGGCCGGTGATGCTGTACGCGCCCACGCTGTGCCTGCTCGACTTGTTCTACGACAACGGCATCATGTGCGACGTGTACGTTGATGGGCGGTTCGTGCAAACCGTTGGCAGACGCGGGTCGTTCAACGAGGTGACGCTTGGCGAAGGACGCGCAGGGCAGCCGATGCAGGTTTCGATCGTGCCGCTTGGCGACGACTCATTCGAGATCAAGCATAAAGACGGAACGCCGGCGGATACGCAGCACGACTTCTGGGACGTTGACGCTAGCAACTTGCTGCAGGTGGTCAGCGTTGACGTCGGCTCGCTTTCCGAGCAGCTTTCGCGCATCAAGGCTGCCGGCAGCTTCGCGCTGACCGCGTACGAAAACGGGCACATCGCCGCCACGTTTAACGCCGCGCAGGACGAGACGCTGGTGATCAGCCAGCCCTACGAGAACGGCTGGAGCGTCACGGTCAATGGTCAACCCGCCGAGCTAAACCCCGCCTACGAGGGACTGATGGGCGTGCAGGTGCCCGCAGGCGAGAATACCATCGAGCTGCGCTACCTGACGCCGGGGCTGGTGCCGGGCGCGATTGTGAGCATTGCATCCGTTACGCTGTTCGGCGTATGGCGCGCGGCGGCGCACAAGCGTAGCATGGGGGCAAGACAAAGCTGAACCTAACTCGAAACAGCAACCCGAAAGGCGGATGCGGTGAACCGCACCGTACCGTCGCAAGACAGCACGTGCGCGCCAGCGGCGCAACAAACGGAGCAGCCAGTTCACGGCAGCTTCGTAGCTGAACCGCTGCGCACGCTCCGCGAACAGGGAATAAACCGATTTGCACCGGCAGCAGAAGCCAGGCAACACGCTACCTACAAGGAAAGGCAACTCAAGTGAGCACGGACGCGCAGAACACGCAGCAAACAGCACCGGGCGCTCAGGCAACATACGACCTGACGCTGGTGGTTCCCTGCTACAACGAGGCGGACAACATCCCGCTGTTCTACAAAACGGCCACGGAATGCTTCGAGAACGCCGGTGTGAAGCTTGAGATCGTGTTCGTCAACGACGGCAGCCAAGACGGCTCCGCGCAGCTTTTGCGCCGCGTCGTCGAAACGGCACGTGGCCGCCACGCCGTGCAAGCTGTCACGTTCTCGCGCAACTTCGGCAAGGAATCGGCGCTGTACGCCGGCATGCAGGCCGCGCGCGGAGGCGCCATCTGCCTTATCGACGCCGACATGCAGCAAACGCCCGCCGATGCGCTGCGCATGTACCGCCTGCTCATGGAAAGCCCTGACGTCGATTGCGTTGCCGCGTGCCAAGTTCAGCGCAAGGAAGGCTTCGTGCTGAAGCTGTTCAAGCGCGCGTTCTACCGCACGTTTAACGGCATGGCCGACGACATTGCCATCCCCGCCAACGTCAGCGACTTCCGCGTGTTCCGCCGCAGCGTGCGCGATGCGCTGCTTGCGCTGCCCGAGCGCGAACGCTTCAGCAAGGGGCTGTTCGCATGGATCGGCTTCAACACGCTTGAGGTGCCCTACGAGGCCGAGCAGCGCGCCGCCGGCAAAAGCAAGTGGTCGTTCAGGAAGCTGTTCCGCTATGCCGCCACCGGCATCTTCGGGTTCACCACGTGGCCGCTGAAGGTTGCCATCTGGATCGGCTCGCTGTGCGCCGTCGCCGCCGTGGTCTACTTGCTTGCCGTACTAGGCGAATACGTGCTGTACGGCACGAACGTGCCCGGGTACCCCTCGCTTGCCTGCCTGATCCTGCTGTTCGGCGGCCTGCAGCTTGCCGTGCTGGGCGTCATTGGCGAATACCTGGGACGCGACTACATCGAGAACAAGCGCCGTCCCATCTACCTGGCCAAGGAGCACCTCGACAGCACGCAGGAGTAGGAAAGCGGCCGGAAGGAAATCCTTCCGGCCGCTTCACTTTACGCTTTGCCGTCGCGCATGGCTTTCAGTTTTTCGAGCACATCCGGTTTAATCCGGTCACCGAGCGTGCGTTTCAGCGCCACTTTTGGCGTCTCGTCAAGGTGCACGTCCTCGTAGTACATACCCACCTCGCGCGAGAACCCGTTCGCCGACATGCGGTCGATGCCGAAGCCAAACACGGTGTCCTGGATGGTGGCATCGGACGTAACCACCAGGGTTTCCACGTTGCGCACGCGCGCGTCGTGCGCCAGCTTCTCGATGACCTTGTCGGCCGACGTGCCGGCGGGGCTGAACATGATACGCACGCCGCCGATGGTTTCCACTTCGCCGGTGGAGAACTCGTTGTCGGCGCCGTCGAACACGATGACGGCCTTGTAATCGCGGCCCGCATAGTTGATGACGTCGTTGATCAGCCGCTCGCGCGCGGTGTTGAACGCATCGTCGGTATAGTCGGGATGCGCGAACGCTTCCTGATACCGACTGCCCGAGCGCAGCACGTTGTAGCCGTCCACCAGCAGCAGCCGTTTGCGTTGCTTCGCCATCGCACATCCCTCCTTTCGCATTCATTACTTGCTAAAACTGCTGAGCCCGTTGAACGGCCCGCGCGGCGCCAAGGCCGCATGGACCCCGCCAAGACTCCGCCAGCCGAATCGCACAAAGGCAACCGCGAAGGCACACCCAACCGTATGCGGGCGTTCGCTCATCGCGCCCGCCGAGCTCTCAGCCCGCTTGACGCCTTCGCCAAATCCTACCTGTTCTGACGCAGCCACTCGTACATGACGGCCGTTGCCGCCTGGGCGACGTTCAGGCTGGCCACCTCGCCCTCAAGCGGCAGCTTCGCGAAGAAGTCGCAGCGCTCGAGCACCAGGCGGGACACGCCGTCGTGCTCGTTGCCCAGCACGATGGCGATTTTGCCCTTCAGGTTGGCGTCCCACACCACATCGTCGGTGTGCTCGGTTGCGGCGCACACCCAAAAGCCCTCTTCCTGCAGGCGCTGGATGGCCTGCACGATGTTGGACACCTGCGCCACGGGCACGTGCGTGATGGCGCCCGCCGAGCTTTTGTACGTGGACGCCTCAACACGCGCGCTGCGCTTGTTGGGGATGACCAGGCCCGATGCGCCCACCGCTTCGCAGCTGCGGCTGATGGCGCCCAGGTTGCCCGCGTCGGTTAGATGGTCGCATAACACCACCAGTGCGCGGCCGTCGTGCTCTTCGGCGTACTTGTTCGCGTCGTCGATGACCTTGCCGATGCCCGCGTAGTTGAACGGGGCGGCCTCAGCCATGACGCCCTGGTGGCTGCCGCGCGCCGACTTCTCGTCAAGCTCTGCACGCGGAACCTGGATGACTTTCACGCCATTGCGCTTCGCCTTGCGCATGATGTCTTCAATCATGGGGTCGCGCTTCATGTAGTCGCCCATAAGGATGCGGCGCATGGGCACGCCGGTGCGGAACGCCTCGATAACGGGGCGCTTGCCCTCGATGTAATCAGCCATGAAAAGGCCCTTTCGTTTTTCGTCAGTAGTAGCTGCATTGTAGCAGGCCAAGCGGCTGTGCGCCGCGGCTGCGCCCAAACGCAACAAGACCCCCACGGGTGCCAAGCGCCGGGCAAGCCGCTACCGTAAATTCTGAGGCCAGCTTTCGTCTTCCGCGTGCTGTCCAGACGCCTCGCCGCCTTCATCGTACGCGTCGTCTCCCCCACCGCCAGCGGGCTTCATCCCGCCAGTCTGCACTGCACGGTGGCGACGGCGGCGTTCGTCGTCGCCACCGTGCAAGAACACGCCCGTAACCACGCCGCCCGCGCGGCGCAGCCCGCGCGCAACGCGCGGCGTCAAATCGGCCTCGGCCGTGGTGCGCCAATCGAAGTACACGCTCCAGTAGCGCAAAAACACCACGGCGAACACGCAGGCCACGCCCGCCAGCGCAAGCGGGCAGCCGAAGCGCGCCAGCACCACGTACGCCGTAGCGCCGCCCAAACCGGCCACGGCATAATAGTTGCTGCGCTTGAACACGCTGGGAATCTCCCCTACGCAAATGTCGCGGATGGCTCCGCCGCCCACCGCGGTGATGGCGCCCATGATGATGCTGAGCACCATGCCCTGCTGAAACGCCACGGCCTTCGACGCGCCCGCCAGCGCGAACAGGCCCACCGACAGCGCATCGGCAAAAAACACCGTAGCCTCTAAGTGGCGAAACACGCCGCGGAAGTAGAACACGAACGCGCACAGCAAGATGCAGACGACGATGAGGTCGGGGTGCGACGTGAAGTACACGCCCGTGCCCTGCATCAGCGTGTCGCGCAGCACGCCGCCGCCATAGCCCGTGATGAGCCCGCACACCACCGTGCCGATGATGTCGAGCTTGCGGTCGCACGCGAACAGCGCGCCGGTCAACACGCCGGCGATAACGCTGAAGTAGTCGATGCTCCAAGGCACCGTCAGCACGGGCGTATCAGCGAACAGGTTTTGCAGCAACGTTTCCATCTTGCACCTCACATCAGCGCACGCGAACAAGGCCGGCGCACGCCAGCGCGTTCGCCCACGCCGCGCCCACCCGCCAAGCACGCTCCCGCGCCGCCGCGCCCTGGGGCCTTTCGCCCGACCCCGGCCACTGCGCGCAGGGCGCTTCGCCACCATATGCCACGCTAAGCATGCGCCCTCATTTCGCCTGCTTAGCGCGAAAAGCGAGCGCGCCCAGTCAGGCACGCCCGCTTCGCTTGTTAGCGCCTATATAACCATATTCATCGCAAGAACGCCAGAGGTAGCTGCACGACCCGCGGCGGCCAACTTGATTGGCCGCCATGCCGCAGCGGTCAAGCGCCGGAATCCATTGCCGGCCTGCTCAGCGGCGAAGCAAGCCAGGATACAGAAACGAAGCAGCGACGTCCGCAGCAGCGATCACATTCTTCCTTCCCCCGCGCCGAGTCGCCTTCGCCCCACCAACAACAGCCCAACGCCTTCCGCCAAGCAAAAGCAAACGCCGCCTATTCCCCCGCGCCCTTCACGCTAATCTCGCCGGCAAGCACGCTGAATCGGCAGCGCCCCGAACGCATTCTGCGGCGTGGTGATGCCCGTAGACCCTAACGTGACGGTACGCCTAAATCCCCCAACTTTCAGTCCACATAAGGGGCACTCGTCTTCCATGTGCGCAAGGCCGCCCGACCTCGCGCGACCATATGCAAAAGCCCGCCTTCCAAAAGGCGGGCTTTTCATGATAAAGCGTTTCTACATCGGTCGAAGCTTCGGCCCGAATTTCTGCACGGCCTCCGCGTATACCTCATAATGCTCGACGCAGTGGGCATCGCTGGCAATGTAGGTGTACAGGCCGGCCTCGAACAACTTCAGCGCCGGCTTGCGCTCCTTGCCCAAGCGCCCGCCTTTAATGAAGTCCGATGACGCCTGCAACAGGCAGCCGCAATCCACCAAGCGCCGTGCAATGGAGATATCCTCCTGGATGGCGTTGTAGCGCTCGGGATGGGCGATGATCACGTCGAGCCCCATACCCTGCAGCTCGTAGATCTCACGTTCGTAGTCCTCGAAGTCGCGCTTCGTTGCATGCGTGGAAAGCTCAAGCAGCAGCACGCTGGAATCCTGGAAGCACAGCTGCGGCGCCCAATCCATACCCAGCTCGCGCAGTTTGCGAATGTTCACCTCGAACCCCATGCGCAAAGGAATAGGCGAACGACGTCTCAACTGGTCGAATGCGTCCCACATGCCTTCGAAATCGAAGTACGGGTCGCGGCAATGCGGCGTGCAGACAATCTCCGTGATGCCTGCTTTATAGGCAGCATGCAGCATGCGAATGCTTTCGCCAAGGCAGCTTGACCCATCGTCAACTCCAGGAAGAATATGGCAATGCAAATCCAGCACGTCGCCCTACCTTTTTACCTGCGTACTCCGTTGTTGCTCATGCGGCCGTAGTTCGCGGGGTTCGCAGCGCCACCGTGGCTGCCGTGCTTCCCGCTCTTGCGAGCCTGCTCGGGAGCAAACTGGCGTGCATCAACCTGCGGCACGGATTCCGTTCCCTTTTCGCGTTTGCCCTGCTGGTTGTAGTACGCGTAGTAGTAGTCGGATTTCTCGACGTTGCAGTAGTTCATGGCAACGCCCACAACGTGGCCGCCCGCCTTCTGCAGCTGATCATACGCTTGCAAAACGGTCTGACGCTTCGTGAAGTTTTCACGCACCACCAGCACGGCAGCATCCACGATGGTGGAAACCACGGCGGCGTCCACGAACATGCCCACCGGCGGCGTATCGAAAATCACGTAATCGAACATCTGCTCAAGCTTGTCGACCAGCAAAGCGAAACGCTTCGAAGCCAGGATGTCGGCCGGATTCGGAATATGCGGCTCGGCATCAAGCAGGAACATGTTGTCAACGCCCGCCGGCACGATGGCCTGCTGCAGCGGCATGGTTTCGGACAGCACGGCGTATAGGCCGCCTGAAGAGCGAACGCCCAGCATATTGGCCAGCGTGCGGTTACGCATGTCGCACTCGACCAGGCACACACGCATGCCCGACGTGGCAATGGCACGACCCACGTTGCACGCAACGGTGGATTTGCCCTCGTTGGGGATGGAGCTGGTGAACACCAGCGAACGAATGGGGTTATCGACGCTCATGAAGCGGATGTTCGCCATCAGGGTTTTAGCGGCGTTCTGCATCTCCAAATCGTCGCCGCGCTTGGGTTTGCGAGCCATGGCTTATTTACCTCCCTTAATAGCAGGCATGCGGCCGATGACGGGCAGGCCCAGCAGTTCCTCGATTTCGTCGGCGTTGCGCACCTTCGTGTTCAGCATGTCGGACACCACCACAATGGCGATGGCAATGAACAGGCCGGCCAGAAACGCCACGGCAACATACATGGGACGGTTTGGTCCGGAAGGCGCCGTAGGAGCAGTTGCCTCGTCGATAACGTTGACGGACTGCACATCCATAACTTCCTGCGCTACCTTCGACACGTTGCTTGCCATCTCGTTGGAGATGGTGGCTGCGGTATTAGGATCAGCACCCGTAACCTCAAGCGTGATGACGCGCGACGTGGTTTCGCTGGTGACCTTCGTGGAATAGCCCTTCAGCGAATCGAGGTGCAGGTCCTTGGCGGTATCGCTTGCGATACGGTCGCTCTTAAGCAGGGTGGACACGTCGTTTGCCAGCATCTGGCTTGCGTTGAGGTTGGAATAGTTAACCCCGTTATCGCTGTTGTTCGCAGTCTGTTTCGCCAGCACGTACATGCTCGTAGACGCCGTATACGTGTTCGGCAGCATGGTGTATGAAACCGCGGCGGCCACAAGGGCGCACGCCACAGGCAAGATGATCATAAGCTTCAGATGCTTGCGCATCAGCTGAAGCAGCTCGAGCAAAGTCATGCGAGGAACCTCTCATAGTGTTGGACATTAGCCGTACTATTATAGTATGTCGCATTTGCTCGGGGCCAAAATTGCCGCGAAGCCCCAAATGCCGTGGAGATTCATGCACATTCGCGCGGTTTTGCGGGATATCCGCTTCACTTTTATGAAATCGTCTGCATAATAAGCAGGTTGCTTCTCACGAAATTCTTTCTTGTTTCTTTTCGCGCGCTCACATAAACGCACCGCAGAAGACATACGGAAAGCGGCTCGCGTCAAGCGCAAGCACGCCGCCTGGGGCGGGTGCGATTCATTGGTACAGGTTGCAAAGCGCTTGGCTGCCGTCGTCCGTTCGGGCGTCGCTAACGGTGTGCGCTCTCAACCGCGAAGAGAAACGGATTCACATGACCGCATTTGCAGAACTCGGCCTGTCCGAGGCGGCGCTTGCCGCCGTCGAGCGCATGGGCTACGACGCTCCCACGCCTGTTCAGGAGCAGTCCATCCCCTACATTCTGGAAGGCCGCGACGTTATCGCCGCCGCTTCCACCGGCACGGGCAAGACGGCGGCATTCCTGCTGCCCACGCTGTCCACGCTGCCCCGCGTCAAGGGCCGCGGCCGCGCGCCGCGCGTGTGCGTCGTCAGCCCCACGCGCGAGCTTGCGCAGCAGATTTCCCGCACGTGCATGCAGATTTCCCGCAAAACGGGCCACTTCGTGACCACCGTGTACGGCGGCACGCCCTACGGCCCGCAAATCCGCGAGCTGCGCGGCGGCACCGACGTGCTCATTGCCACGCCTGGCCGCTTGAACGACCTGATGGACCGCGGCGTCGTTGACCTGTCCGAGGTGTCCGTGCTGGTGCTTGACGAGGCCGACCGCATGCTTGACATGGGCTTTTTGCCCGACGTCACCAAAATCGTCGAGCACACGCCCGAAGACCGCCAAACGCTGCTGTTCTCCGCAACCATCGACAGCTCCATCCAGAAGAACCTGGGCGATTTGCTGAAGGACCCGGCCATCGTGGAGATCGCCCGCAACGGCGAAACGGCCGCAACCGTCACGCAATACATCATGCCCATCGCCAACCGCAAGAAGCAGGAGCTGCTTGAGGCCGTGCTCAACGAGAAGGGCCACGAGCGCGTCATCGTGTTCGCCCGCACGAAGAACCGCACCGAGGAATGCGCCGAGGCGCTTGAGGCCGACGGCTTCCACGCCGAGTCCATCCACTCCGACAAAACCCAGGGCCGCCGCCGTCGCGCGCTGGAGAACTTCCGCCGCGGCAAGACCGACATCCTTGTTGCCACCGACGTGCTGGCCCGCGGCATCGACGTGCCCGACGTGAACTACGTCATCAACTTCGACCTGCCCGACATGGCTGAGGACTACGTGCACCGCATCGGCCGCACGGGCCGCGCCGGCGAAGAGGGCTTCGCCATCTCGTTCGTCACGCGCGAAACGGTGAAGACGCTGCGCGAGATCGAGAAGCTTATCGGCAAGGACATCCCGTTCACCACCATCGAAAGCTACGAGACCGACCCGTCCATCCTGGAGAAGCCCAAGCGCGGCGAGCGCAAGGGCGGCACGCGTCGCGGCGGCGGCAAGCCGGCCGGCGCACGCCGTCAGGGCGAGAAGCGCGCCGAGCGTGCCGAGCGCGAAGGCCGCCGTCCGAACACCGACGAGCGCCGCGATGCCCGCAAGCCCCGCTATGAGCGCGACGACCGCGACTTCCGCGGCGGGCGCCCGGGTCGCGACGACCGTCCGGGCCGCGGCTCGCGCAACGATCGCGGCGGACGCTATGACCGCGACAACCGCGGCGGCAACGGGCGCGGCAAGGGCGGCAACCGCGACTTCCGCGGCGGCCGCGACAACAACCGCGAGTGGCTTTCCGACGAGGAATACCGCGCGCGCCGCAACGCGAAGAACGCCCAGTCGCGCCTGCACAAGAAGGAGCGCAAGGCACAGGCCGGCTCCTACAAGCAGAACAAGCCCGCTAACAAGAAAAAGCGCGGCGGCGAAGGCGGCTACGACTACAGCCGCTTCACGAAGTAGCGCGTCGAAGGCACGCTGACTTACCAGCCCGGAAGGCACCGCCTTCCGGGCTTTTTCATGTCCCAAGCCGCCGTTTCGCCGTGCTCAAAACGCTACAGCACCGGCGGACGTTACATGCATTCCTTCGTTTATCCGCGCAGTTCAATCAACCTTATGGCTTCATTTTCAAGCCCCTGGAACCTTGCGTCCAACGTGCTAGACTTTTACTCCGTACGCACAAACGAGTCAGGAGTGCAATGCAGAACCAAGGAAAACACTCGCGGCCTAACCAGCCCGGCTTCGGCCAGCAACCCGGCCAGTCACGCGCGGGGGCGCCGCGACCGCAGCAAAACCAACCGTATGGGCAGCCGCATCAGCAGCGGCCCCACCAGCCGCAGCAACCGACGCAGCAATTCGGTCAGCAGCCCTACGGCGGCAATTTCGGCGCGCCGCAAGGCGGTTACAGCAACGCCTACGGAAACAGGGACTACAACTTCCAACCCCTGCCGCCGAGCAACCACAACCACGACGGCATGATCCGCGTGAAGAAGAAGCGCAAGAAGAAGCGTACCGGGCTCATCGTTGCCATCGTCGTCATCGTGTGCCTTATCGTGGGCGTTGGCGGCTATGGTGCGGCTCTTGCGCTGTCGGCGAAGGACATGAAGGCGCAGGCTTCCGGCATCCTTTCAACCGTCAACGAAGTCCAAACCGCCATCACCGGTCAGGACTTCGCCGGCGCCGCCCAAAGCGCAACCAAGTTGCAAGCGTCTGCGAAAACGCTCGACGAGGCCCTTTCATCGCCCCTATGGAACGTTGCCGGCGTGATTCCGGTCATCGGCGAAGACGTGAAAAGTGCCCAGACCATCGCAGACGTGCTCACCGACGCCTCTGACAACGCCATCGTGCCACTGACGCAAAGCCTGGTGCAAACGCCTCCCTCGGAATGCATCGGCCAAGACGGCTCGCTGAACATCGCAGCTATCTCCACGCTGCTCGGCTCCATCCAAAGCTGCGCGCCGACCATGCAGCGTTGCGCCGACGAGCTCAATGCGCTGCCCTCCATGCATATCGAGCAGCTTGAGAAGATGCTCAACCCCGCAAAAGACAAGCTCGCAAACATCAACTCCACGTTCCAGCAGGCGAACACGTTCGCGCCCATCATCGGCGCGCTGCTTGGTGCCGACGGCAACCGCACGTACTTGCTTGCCGCGCAGAACAGCGCCGAGATTCGCGCATCGGGCGGCTTCCCCGGCTCCATGGGCACGCTATCCATCGACAACGGCCAGATCGAGCTGGGAGACTTCACGAAAGTCTACGACATGATGGTCGAAGACACGCCAGCGCAGTGCAATATCACCGACGAGGAAAACACCCTGTTCTACCCGTGGTACACGCAGTATTCATGGGATAACGGCTTCAACCCCGACTATCCGCGCGTTGCCAGCATTTGGGCCACCGCCTATCAAGAGAAATCCGGCCAGGCCGTTGACGGCGTCATCTCTATCACGCCCACCATGGTGCAGGACCTGCTTGCCGCAACAGGCGAAAGCTTCACGCTGTCCGACGGCACCTACATTGACGGCGCGAATGCCACTGAGGTGCTGCAACACGACCTGTACTGGAAATACCTTTCCAGCGGCGCGAATATGGCCGATGGCAACGACATCGTCGACGCGCTGTTCTCCGAAGCAGCTGGATATGCATTTGACGCCGCGCTTGACAACATGAATGCGACATCGCTCATGAAGCTTGTCAACGTCATGATGGGCGGACTCGACGACCGCCGCGTCATGATCTGGCTTGCAAACCCCACCGAGCAGCAGAACATCGAGGATATGGGCTACTCGGGATCCATGACGGCCGCCACGCAGAAGCAGCCGACGCTCGGCGTGTTCATCAACTACTGGCTGGGCAGCAAGCTTGGCTGGTGGCTTGGCATGGACACGCAGGTCAGCGGCCCGGTTGCCGGCTCTGACGGCTCGCGCACGTACCACGTCACCACCACGCTCACGAACTTCCTCACTGAACAGGAGGCGCTTGCCGGCGGCGACTACATCATGTCCGAAGACTCGAACCGCGGCAATATGAACCCATTCTTGTACTTCTATGCGCCTGTTGGCGGCAGCATCTCCGACGTGGTCGCATCGAACGGCGCAACGCTGGGGAAGGCCACGTACCAGGGCATTGATGTCACGTACACATGCGATGTCGACGGCGGTATGGTAGCGAAACCGAACAATCCGCTGCCCGTCGGCACCACGGCAACGTTCACGTACACCGTAACGCTGCCCGCCGACGTGCAAGGCGACCTGCAGCTTGTTACCACGCCCACGCTCACGAAATACCACGAGAGCTAGGCGCTCGCAAGCTAAAACACGAAGGCTCGCACCGGATATTCCGATGCGAGCCTTCTTTATGTTTGCGGAAGCGAAACGGCGCCTGCAACAGTCTTGCAGTGCATGCGATGCGAAATGCGGCTTCTCACCTTCGACTCCTTGACGCAGCCTTACACTAACCGCGCGTCGGCGCTACATCTTGAAGCCGAACGGGATGGCGTTGGCTTCTTCGGGCTCTTCGCCCAGCCAGCGTGTGGAAGCCGTTTCGCCCAACGTGAACGTTTCGCCGTCGTAAGTTACCTGCGTGACGCTGGCGTTCTTGATTTTCAGCGGGTCGTTCACGCGCGAAGAATCCAGCAGATACATGACGCTGCGCACCACGAACGAGTGCGTCACCACCAGCACGTTGCCGCCGCCAGCAGCAAGCGCCTGCTGCCCCGCATCGTTGAAGAAGCTGGTCAGGCGCTCGCGCACCTGGTCGAAACGCTCGGCGCGGCCCGTGGTGTCCTGGTCGGCCAGCACGCCCGCTACCTGCGGCAGCCGGCGGTTCAGCTCGTCGAACGGCAAATCCTCGCCAAAGCCGCGCGCCAGGGCCGCGTGCAATTCCTCGCCCGGGCCCGCTTCCAAGTTGCCGTAGCACCACTCGCGCAGCCGCGGATCGGGCACGTGGATGTGCGGCAGCTGCGCCGCAGGGTTCGCCTTCGAACGCGCCGCCAGCACGGTGTTGAGCGTCTGCACGGCACGGCCGGCATCGCTGCAATACGCCTGCGCAAACCCGACGTTCGCAAAACCCTCGCCCAGCTTGCGCGCCACGCGAATGCCCTCGTCGGTAAGCTGCGAGTCGCACCAGCCCTGCACGCGGCTGGCCACGTTGTACACGGTTTGCCCGTGCCGCGTGATGTAAAACGTTACGTCCATGCTAATCCCCGTAGTTGGCCAAAAACGCCTTCGTGCGGTCATGCTGCGGATTGTTGATGACCTGCTCGGCAGGGCCTTCCTCAACGATGTAGCCGCCATCCATGAAGATGATGTGGTCGGCCACGTCGCGCGCGAACGACATCTCGTGCGTCACGATGACCATGGTCATGTGCTCGTCGGCCAAGTCGCGGATAACCTTCAGCACGCCCTTCGTCAGCTCGGGGTCAAGCGCGCTGGTAGGCTCGTCGAAGAACAGCACGTCGGGGTTGAGCGCCAGCGCGCGGGCAATGGCAACGCGCTGCTGCTGGCCGCCGGAAAGCTCGCACGGCACCATATCTTCTTTCCCGGCGAGCCCCATCTTCGCCAGAAGCTCGCGCGCTTGGGCCAAGACCTCGTCCTTCGGGCGCTTCTGCACCGAAAGCGGCGCATCGATGACGTTTTTCAGCACCGTATAGTGCGGGAACAGGTTGAAGTTCTGGAACACCAGGCCGAAGCGGGTTTTCGCCTGCGCAAGCACGGCCTTGCCGCCATACACGGCGCCCGACCCGGAATCAGTTGCCACTGAAAGGTCGCCATACGACAAGCTGCCGCCGTCAAGCGTTTCAAGCAGCGTCATGCAACGCAACAGCGTCGACTTGCCGCCGCCAGAAGGCCCGATGATGGCAACAACCTGCCCCTTCTCAACAGACAGCGAGATGTCCTTCAGCACCTCAGTCTGGCCGAAACTCTTACGACCATGCGAAAGCGAAACAAGAGGGTTAGTCATGATAAATAGTCCAATCAGCAGGAACAACGAAACGAGAATGCGAAAACCCCGCAACACAAAGTCAAAACGCCGCAGGTAGCACCAAAGTCAGCGAGGGCGCTTCTGGTGCGTCGTATTGCCTTGAAACGAGCGGGCATTGGCCTTTGGGCCATGCCCGTGAAGTTGAAAGACAAGACGGCGTGCCAGAAGCGGCCACAGCATCGAGCAGTTCCGTTTTGCCGTAGGCAAAACGGAATCACCTAGTCATGATAGTAATCCATCTTCTTCTCGATGCGGTTAAGCACCATCACCACCACGAAGTTGAACACCCAGTAGATGAGCGCGGCGATAACGTACGGCATCATGCTTGTCTGAGCTGCGGCGATGGCCTTCGCCTGCGTGAACATCTCCATGATGCCCAGCACGAACGCCAACGACGTGTCCTTCACCAGCGTGATGATCTCGTTGCCCATGGCGGGAAGGATGCGCTTAAACACCTGCGGCAGGATGATCTTCATGAACGTTTGCGTGCGCGAGTACCCCAGCACCTCGGCGGCCTCGTATTGCCCGCGCGGGATGGACTGGATGCCGCTGCGGTAAATCTCGCCGAAGTACGCGGCATAGTTCAGGATGAAGCCGATGCAGCACGCGCCGTACTTCCAATCCGGCCCCATGGAGATGCCGAAAATGTAGTACGGGCCGAACATCCACATCATCAGCTGCAGCATCAGCGGCGTGCCGCGCATGACCGAAATGTAGAACTGCACCAACAGCGACAGCGGCTTGAACTTGCTCATGCGGCCAAGCGCCACCAGCACGCCAAGCGGCAGCGCGCCTACGAGCGTAACCACGAAGATGATGGCCGTAAACTGCAAGCCCGAAAGCAGCAGCCCCATCATGGTTCCAAATTCCATGAATCTCCTTTCGCACGAAAGCCGCCGCCTTCTCAGGCGACGGCCGTTGCGCATTCTTTGCGTCGAAGCAACTTTAGTTCACGGTGCCCCACACGCATGCAAACCGCTGCGCAGGTCGGAAGCACACCCCCGACCTGCGCAGCGTTGAATACCGTTTCTACCCCTGCGAACAGGGAAAACCGTTTACTTGCCCAGCACCCAGTTGTCGTAGCTGATGCCGTAGCTGGCGTACTTCTCGCACAGCTTCTTCACGGTACCGTCGGCGTCAAGCTGCTTCAGCGTTTCGGTGACCTGGTTGGCCAGCTCGGTGTTGCCCTTCTTGAAGCCCACGGCGTAGTGCTCGGTAGACAGCGGGGTTTCCAGCTGCACGTACTTGCCCGGGTTCGCGGAAATCTGGTACTGCGCGATGGACAGGTCGCACGCAACGGCGTCGATCATGCCGGAATCAAGCTGCATGAACGCGTTGTTGTAATCGCCGATGGTCTGGGCCGCGCCGCCCTTGAACGTGGCGGCAACCTCAGCCTGGTCGCCCTCAAGCACGTCAAGCGCCGCAGAGTCAACCTGCGTCATGACCGTCTTGCCGGACAGGCCCGCGAAATCGCTGATGTCGCTGCCGGCCTTCACAACCACCACCTGCTCGTTGAGCATGTACGGGTCGGAGAACGTGTACCCATCCTCGCGGCCTTCCATGGTGAAGCCGTTCCAGATGCAGTTGATGTTGCCTTGCGACAGCAGCGCGTCTTTGGCATCCCAGTCGATCGGCGTGGCCTCGAAGCTCCAGCCGTTCTTGTCGCACACGGCCTGGGCCAGGTCAAGGTCGAAACCGGTGTACTTGCCGTCGTCGCCCACGAAGCCGTACGGCGGGTAGCTTTGATCGAAGCCCACGGTCAGCGTGGTCTTGTCGGTGGATGCGGCGTTGTTGTCAGCAGCCTCGTCATTGCTGCCCGAGCCAGCGCAGCCCGCAAGCAGCGCGCCGGACAGCGCCAGCGTGGCGGCGCATGCCACCAGGCCAAGAAGCTTCTTCTTCATGGTGCCTTCCCTTCTGCGCCCGCTCATCGCCGATTCGCCTGGCGCGTTCCCGTTTCTTTCACTTTACTACAGTAGAGTGCTGAAGTGCAGTATACCAGACGGGCAGCACATGGCAACCATCGTGACGAAAACGACCGCGAACGGCACAAGCGCTGCACGCGACAGCAAGGGCCGCGTGCCTTCCGCGCCATGCGCGCGCCAACCACAAACGTTAGACATCAACGAATCGAGCACACCCCCCATCAGACGTGCTGACCGCACACCAGTTACCGCACGCGTCGTCGCCACTCACAACAGGCATACGAAAAGGCCGCGCCCTTCCCAAGCACGGCCTTCGTCAACGTCAATTTCAAGGCCCGCAGACTTGCACGTCCCGTTAACGCACGCCGCGCGCTAACGCACCTTCGTCACCGCCACCACGAAGACGCAGGCCGCAAGGGCCGCGGAAATGCCGAACGCCGCCTGATAAGCCACCTGCGCACCAACGGCCCCTGTTGCTGCCGCAGCGGAAAGCGCCGTGATCGCAAGCACCATGACCGCCGTGCCAAGCGACGCGCACGCCTGGCGCACCGCCGCGAAAAACGCGCTGGCGTCCATCATGATCTGGCCCGGAAGACCGCCCATGCCCCACGAATTCAGCGGGCCGATCAGCGCGCTCACGCCCATGCCGCGCACCGTCTGCATGAGGGTCAGCAACCACAAAGGCGTGCTTTCGTCCGTGAACGCCATGGAAACGGCCCCCACCGTCAGCAGCGTAGATGCCACCAGCACAACCGGGCGCGCGCCGATTTTGTCGGACAGGATACCCGCAAGCGGATTGACCACCACGGCCAAAATGGTGGCGGGCACGAACACGAGCCCCGCCTCAACGGCACTCAAACCCAAAAGCCCCTGCACATACAAAGGAACGATCAACGTGATGCCCATAAACGACGCGAACAGGCAATTCTGCGCAATGAAGCTGATGCGGAAATGCGGGAACTGGAAAATCTGCATGGTGATAAGCGGGTGCTCGATGCGCTTCTGGCGCACCACGAACAGCACCAAGCACGCAACGCCCACAAGCGCGGGCGCCCACACCAGCGCGGAAGCGATGTCCATGCTTGCCGCATTCGAGAACGCCAGCAGCAGCCCGCCGAAGCCCAGCGTCGAGTACAGAAACGAAACCACCTCGAAACGCGCGTCCCGACACGGCGCATCCTCGCGCTTGACCAGGGCCGTTGTGGCAAGGATCAGCACAACCACCACCACATCGAACAGCACGAAGAAGCTTCGCCATCCATACGAATCCACCAGCACGCCGCCGATAAGCGGGCCGATGTTCGGCGCAAAGCCCATGGCAATGCCCGCAATGCCCATGGCCGTGCCGTTTTGCCCCGCAGGGAAGCGCGTCATGGCAATGGACTGCACCACGGGAAGCGTGACACCCGCGCCAACCGCTTGCAGCACGCGCCCCGCCACCAGCACGGGAAACGATGGCGCCAGCACATCGACGATACCGCCGGCCAAAAGCAAGCACAGCGCCAAATACACGACGTTGCGCACAGACAGCTTTTGCGACAAGAACGTGACGGCGGGAACAGTGATGCCCAGCGCAAGCATGTAAATGGTGGTAAGCCACTGCCCCACGCTGGCATCGACGCCGAAATCCGCGCTCACGCCGCCCAACATGGAATTCATCACCGTTTGCGTAAGCGACCCCAACGCGCAGGCCAGCACAACAATGGTGAACAGCGCATACGTGCGCCCCTTCTCAGATAAGGACATATCCGCTCCGCTTTCTGTACCCCCGCACATAAAACGGAGACGCCCAAAGGCGTCCCCGATGCGATGCAGCCTGCATCCATTGTACTAGTTAAAGCGCTGCTGCGTCTTGTCCAAACCGTCCGTTATGAGTGAAAGGGCGGCCTGGCTGGCCAGGTGCGTTGCCTGGGAGAAGTCGTCGGCCTGCTCTTTCTTCGGCCGGCCAAGCACCCAGTCCACCACCGGCATGCGTCCCGGCGGGCGGCCGATGCCGCAGCGCACGCGGAACCAATCGCGCGTGCCCAGCTTGTCGCAGATGCTGCGCAGGCCGTTGTGACCCGCGTGCCCGCCGCCGAACTTCACGCGGATGGTGCCCGGGTCGATGTCAAGCTCGTCGTGGATGACGATCAAGTGGTCAGGCTTCACGCCGTATGCGTTCATCAGCTGCTTCACCGGCCCGCCCGACGTGTTCATGTAGCTTTGCGGCTTCGCCAGCACCACGTCGTTGTCGCGCCAGACGCCTTTAGCGGTAAGCGCGCCGCACTCGGTTTTCCAATAGCGCGCGCCCACTTCCTCGGCCACCAAGTCAAGCGAGTCAAAACCGGCGTTATGCCGCGTGTGCTCATATTCCTCGCCCGGATTCCCCAGGCCAACGATCAAAAACATGCAGCCGCACCCTATTCGAACAGCGAAGCCACGGAACCGTTGTTGTACACGTTCTTGATGGTTTGCGCGAACAGCGGAGCCAGCGTGACCACCTTGATCTTGCCGGTCTGGCGCTCAAGCGGCACGGGCACGGCGTCGGTGACCACAACCTCTTCGATGCAGGAATTCTCCAGGCGCTCGTAAGCCGGGCCGCTGAACAGGCCGTGCGTGGCGCAAGCATAAATCTTCTTCGCGCCCTTGGCCTTCAGCGTGGTAGCGGCGGCGACCAGGCTGCCGGCCGTGTCGATCATGTCGTCGTTCAGGATGCAGGTCTTGTCCTTCACGTCGCCGATCAGCGCGGTAATCTCGGCCTGGTTGTGCTTCGGGCGATCCTTATGCATGATGGCGATGTCGCAATCAAGCAGCGTGGAGAACTTCTTCGCAGCCTTCGCGCGGCCCACGTCGGGGGACACGACGCACAGCTCCTCGGGCTTGAAGCCCATCTGCTTGAAGTAGTCCACGAAGATGGGCATGGCCGTCATGTGGTTCACCGGCTTGTCGAAGAAGCCCTGGATGGCGTCCTGATGCAGGTCGATGGCGATGAGGTTGTCGGCACCGGCGGCGGTCAGCAGGTCGGCCACAAGCTTCGCGGTGATGGGCTCGCGCGGCGCGGCCTTGCGGTCCTGGCGCGCGTAGCCGTAATGCGTGATGACGGCGCTGACGCTGTGCGCGGAGGCGCGCTTTGCGGCGTCGATCATGATGAGCAGCTCCATGAGGTTGTCGTTCACGTCGAAGCCGTTCGGGCTTGAGCACACGGACTGCACGATGAACACATCGGCGCCGCGGACGCTTTCCAGGTAGCGAGCGTAAATCTCGCCGTTCGCGAACTTCTCCAGCTTCACGTTGCCCAGAGAAATCCCCAGCTCCTGCGCAATCTTGTCCGCAAGTTCCAGGTTGGAAGAACCCGAAAACACTGCCATCCTCTTACGCTTTTCCATTTCCGCAGTCATGCGCGTGCTCCTTCGCATCGCTTCGCAATTGTCAGTTGTTGCCTATTCTACTTGCGCGCGTGGGAAAAGGCCAGATAGCAAGCCATCCTTCTACGAGGACTTCACGCCATACGAAAACGCCCCTCCCGAGCGTTCGGAAGGGGCGTTCAAAGCAAAGGGCGAAACTGCCGCCTATTCCTCGGCGGCCTGGCGGGCGCGCTTCTTTGCCGCCCAGCCGGGAACCTCGCGCTGCTCGGGACGCGTGAGCGCCAGCGCGTCGGGCTGCACTTCCTTCGTGATGCACGAGCCGGCGCCGATAATGGAGCCGGCGCCGATGGTCACGGGGGCCACCATCATGGTGTCGCTGCCGATGAACGCGTTGTCGCCGATGGTGGTGGGCCACTTCTTCTTGCCATCGTAGTTGCACGTGATGGAGCCGGCGCCGATGTTGACGCCTTCGCCCATGGTGGTGTCACCGATGTAGCTAAGGTGCGGAACCTTGCTGCCGCGGCCGATGGTGGACTTCTTGATTTCCACGTGCGTGCCGGCCTTCGCGCCTTCGCACAGGTGCGTGCCGGGACGCAGGTAGGCGCGCGGGCCAGCGGTTGCGGCGTCGTCGATCTGCACCTCGATGGCAACGGTTTCCTCGATGGTGCAGCCGCGGCCGACGCACGTGTCGGTCAGGCGCGTGTTCGGGCCGATGACGCTGTCCTCGCCCACGCGCGTGGCGCCCATGAGCATGACCTGCGGCAACAGCTCCACGTCGCGCTCGATTTCCACATCGGGGCCGATCCATACCTGATCGGGATCTACCATGGTGACGCCGGCGGCCATATGGCGCTCGTTGATGCGGCGCTGCATGACCTTCGTCACCTGCGCCAGCTGGATGCGCGAGTTCACGCCCAAGCACTCGGTGGCGTCGTCGGTGGCAAGCGCCAGCACGGGACGGCCAGCGTTTCGGCAGATCTCCAGCACGTCGGTCAGATAAAACTCGCCCTGTGCATTATCGTTGCTGACCTGGGCCAGCGCGTCAAACAGCGCGCGGGCATCGAAGCAATAGAACCCGGAATTGCACTCGTTGACGGCGGCCTGCTCGGGCGTGGCATCCTTCTGTTCGACGATGCGCTCAACCTGGCCCGCCTCGTCGCGAATGATGCGTCCATAACCGGTGGGGTCGTCAAGCTTCATGGTCAGCACCACCACGGCCGCGTTGCGTTCGTCGCGAACTTGAGCCAGGCGAGCAATGGTTTCCGGCTTGATAAGCGGGCAATCGCCCGTCAGCACGGAAAGCGAGCCATCGAAACCGGCGAACGCATCGGCGCAAGCCAGCACCGCGCCGGCCGTGCCATTCTGCACTTCCTGCACCACTACCTGCGTATCGCCTTCCACCAGCGGAATAACCTGCTCGCGCGCATGGCCCACTACCGTGGCCACCTGCGAAACGCCCGCAGCGTGCGCGGCATCAACAACCCAGCGCACGAGCGGCTTGCCCAAGACCTCGTGTGCGACCTTGGGCTTTTTCGACTTCATGCGGGTACCGGCACCCGCGGCCAAAACGATGGCGGCAGCTTCCATGGCGTTCCTTTCAGTAGGCTGGCAAGAAAGCGCGAACTTTCGCGCACCGCAGCGCCGCAGGCGAAACCCGCCGCGCCGCAAGCGATTGAACTGCAGAAAAGTATACCGCAACGCCCCTTGACGCCCCGCCGCCTGCACGCCAAGCGCACACAGCCACTACCCTAGCGTTACCAACGCCGCAATTCAGGAAGCGAACGCCACGCACGCAGCGCCACACATCCCCAAAGACCCGCCAGCTCATCTAGCGCAGCCAAGCATCCGGCAGCAAGTCTCAAAGCACCCAACGCGCCGCTTATGCCAAGCCGCGCGGATCGCTCTCGTAGCCTTCGCCCAGGTCGTGCAGCATCTCGCGGCTTTCGCGGGCATCTTCGCGATCGGCGGTCGGCAGCGCCGCAAAATCCTCTTCGGCACCATCGGCCGCGCGCACGAACGCCACGCCCTGCTTCTGCGCGCCGCGCGCCTGCACCAACAGGAACGTGAAGCCCAGCACGCCGGCGGCCAGCGACGCCAGCAAAATGCCCAGCTTCGCCGTGGCAACCAGCACCGCGTCGGTAAACGCCAGGTTCGCCACGAAAATGGCCATGGTGAAGCCAACGCCGCCCAAAATAGACGCGCCCAGCATATGCAGCCAGTTCACGTTCTCTGGCAAGTTCGCCAGCTTCAGCTTCACCACCAAAAAGCTCATGGCCATGATGCCAAGCGGCTTGCCCACCAGCAGGCCGAAGAAGATGCCGAAGAACACCGGCGAGCCGAACAGCGCGCCCACATCCATGCCCGCGAAGCTCACGTCGGCGTTCGTCAGCGCGAACAGCGGCAAAATGCCGAAATACACCCACGGATACAGCTTGTGCTCAAGCCGCGTTGCCGGCGGGACAACCTGGCGCGCCACGTGCGACAGATGCTCGACCGTCTTCACATACTGGCTTTGCGCCAGCACCGGCTCGTCCGGATCGTACGCGCGGCTGGCCTCGCGCACCTGCGTGTCGGACCACGTGGCGAAACTGCGCAGGTTCACGCGCGACCCCGACGGAATAGTGAACGCCAGTAGCACGCCGGCGATGGTGGAATGCACGCCCGACATGTACACGCAGTACCACAACACGGCGCCTACCAGCAGATACGGCGCAAGAGAGTACACATGCCCGCGATTAAGCGCCACCAGCACGGCCAGCACCGCCGCCGCCGCGGCAAGCCAACCAAGCGACGGGCTTTGTCCGTAAAAAATAGCGATGACCAAAATAGCGATGATGTCGTCAGCCACGGCAAGCGTAGATAGAAACACGCGCACGCCCGCCGGCACGCGGTTGCCCAGAAGCGCCAGAATGCCCAGTGCGAACGCGATGTCGGTGGCCGTCGGCACGCCCCAACCACCCGCGGTGGCGGGGTCGCCCGCGTTGAACAACAGATAGATGCCGATGGGCGCCAGCACGCCGCCAACGGCCGCCATGATGGGCAGCAGCGCCTGGCGGATGTTCGTCAGCTCGCCCACCGTCAGCTCGTACTTCACTTCCAGGCCCACCAGCAGGAAAAAACACCGCCATGAACACGTCGTTGATCACGTGCGCCAGCGACATCTCGCCCACGGCGTCGCCGAAGAAAAACCCGATGTGCGTGTGCCAGAACTCCAGGAACGGCTCGTGCGCGGCCGTGTTCGCCACCACAAGCGCCGCCACCGCGGCAAGCAGCATGGCACCGGCGGCCTTCGTGGAAGAATGCGTCAGGTTGATAAGCTTCTGCCAGCGATGCTGATGCCCCTGAACCTCTTTGATGTAAATGCGATTATCGTGCATGTCCTACCTTAATCCCTTGGTTCGGACAGTCTATCATGCGGGCGATGCGGCACGCCCGGGAACGTGGCGTGGGCGTTTTCAAAACGTTTACGAACGAACCCGAAAATACCGCCAAATTCGGCTGCAAAATCTCCGTAAAGTGCGCTATGCTGTTTGTACCGGTTCGACGAAAGGGGTCAACCTGCAACGCACTTCACAGTGGCCTTTTATGGCCTTGAGCAGGCACGATTCCCGTCGAACTTTTTTATCCGCCGCGAGGAAGAGGTGATTGACATGAGCATTACCGTCACCGGACGCAAGATGCCTGTAACCGACGCGCTGCGCATGTACGCCGAGGAAAAAATCGGCAATTCCATGAAGGTCATGGACATTAATCCGCTTGATGCCGAAGTCGTCCTGCACGTGGAGAAGAACCCTGCAAACGCAACCCCCGCTATCTGCGAGGTTACGCTGCGCACGAAGGGCCACATCGTTCGCGTCGAGGAATCCGAAGAGGACATGTACGCCGCCATCGACGTTGCCGCCGCTAAGGTTCTTCGCCAGCTTCGCAAGTTCAAGACGCGCGTGCTCGACCGCAAGGTTCGCGCCGATGCTGCCGCACCGGTAGGCGAATTCGATCCCGACAGCCTCATGGCAGAGTTCACCGCCGACGAAGAAGTGGTTCGCGTGAAGGAAATGCAGTTCCAGCCGCTTACCGAAGAGGAAGCGCTTGTGCAGATCGATCTGCTCGGTCACGACTTCTTCGCGTACATCGATCGCGACACGAACCTGGTCAACGTGCTGTATCGCCGCACCGGCGGCGGCTACGGCCTGCTGAAGCAAGTCGACTAGCGATTATTCACCGTTACCACGTGGCCGCGCACCTTTGCGCGGCCACTTTTGTTTTGCAAGTACCCCTCTTTCGCTGCAGCGTTCGCAGCGACCCGCAGCCCCAGCTAACAAACAAGCCGCGAACAGCCTGCAGCGCAGAAGCCAACACACGCAGTGCGCTTCACCATTTCGCCAAACACGCTGCAGCATTACAGAGCTGATTGTCCTGCAATATCCAAACGCAGTCCTTCCCTTTCCCTGTTTTCACCTGTGCAGCACGTATGATTCGTGCGTGTCGGCTCATCTTGAACCGCAAAGCCCGCGCGCGGTTTGTGCTACCATACCTGCGTTGCTAGTTTGAGAAAGGATTCGCCACTATGGCTACCATCGACACCATCAAAAAAGTTCTTCAGGACAACCTGGATATCGAGCCCGAAACCGTCAACGAAGAGTCCACGTTCGAGTCCCTCGGCATCGACTCCCTCGACATGGTCGAGCTGATCTGCGACCTCGAGGAGAAGTGCGACGTCGACTTCGGCGAGCCCGAAGGCCTCGAAACCGTCGGCGACCTGGTCGAGTACATCGACAACCTGTAAGTCGCAAAACAAAGCACCAACAAAGAAGCCGTCCGGATAGATGTCTGAACGGCTTCTTTCTATTCAGCAAGCGTAAAGCTCTCTAGCGATTGACACGGCACTGATATCAGCCGTCCAAACCCGAAACGCGCACATCCGCTTGTCGCTGCATCAAGCCATCGCGCGTTTGGGCGTGCAGCCTTCAACCACCAACAACACACAGCTGCGCAATCAAAACCGCAGCGCGACTCGGAGCTACTCAATCAGACCCGCAGCCCGAAACGCCTCTTTCGTCTGGTGAATGCTGTACAGGCTGCCAAAAGCACAGATAATGCCATCAGTGCCAGCATATTCGCCAGCTCGCTTGGCACCGTCATCGTAATCACACGCCGCATACACCGGCAGCTCCGCTCCGTCGGCCAGGTCAGCCACAACACGTTTCGCCTCGGCGGCATATTCCGGTGCCGGCAATGCGCGAGGGTTGTCAGGCGTCACCGCCACAAACGCACAGGCATACGGCAGTACGGTTGCAAGCATTGCCGCATGGTTCTTATCAGCCATAACGCCTGAAAACAAAACGACTTTCTTGCCAGGGAAAACATCCGCCAAAGAATCGGCAAGCGCCTGAGCTCCCTGGGGGTTGTGACCGCCATCAACCACAATCAACGGCCGCCCGCTCACACGCGGCAGCACCTCGAACCGGCCCGCCCACCTGGCAGCGGCAACACCAGAACGCACAGCGTCATCGGAAATATTCCACCCACGTGAACGAAGCGCAAACACCGCCTCAAGGGCAAGCGCGGCATTTTTCGGCTGGTAGCTCCCCAGAAGCGACGTCGTATACGCAACACCTTTATACGTAAAGAAGCGAAGCACCGATGGTTGGCCAGCCGCAGCATCAGCTTCCTCAACATGAACTATTTCGCCAACGCTCAAGGAAGAGAACTCAGGGCAGGAAACAGTACCGCCGCAACCTCGCACAGCCTCATCAACCACCGCCATCGCTTCAGCATCTTGAGGCCAAGACACCACCGCGCAACCAGGCTTGATGATGCCCGCTTTCTCGCCCGCAATCTCGGCCGTGGTGTTGCCCAGCAAGTTCGTATGATCAAGCCCAATACGCGCAATAACCGCAACCTCGGGCACATCAATCACGTTCGTAGAGTCCAAACGACCGCCAAGGCCAACCTCAAGCACCACGATGTCGCACTTGCTTTCCGCAAAATATTGCAGCGCGACAGCCGTCATCAGCTCGAACTCTGTGGGATGGTCGTCGCATTCAGCAGCCATCGCCTCAGCATGCTTGCGAACCTCAAGCGTGACGCGCGTAAGCGCCTCGTAGCTGATATCGAGCCCATTCACGCGAATGCGCTCTTCAAATCGTTCGATAAAGGGACTGGTAAACAAGCCCGTGGTATAGCCAGCAGCTTGCAGTATGCTCGCAATATACGAACACGTGCTGCCCTTCCCATTCGTGCCCGCAACGTGCACGAACCGAAGCGAATCCTGCGGGCGCCCCAAACGCTCAAGAAGCTCTCGAATACGGTCAAGCCCCAGCCGAGAGGCTTGCCAATAGGGAGTGTTGATATACGCAATGGGATCGAAATCCCCCGCTTCAAATGAGTCAGAAATCACCAGTAACCCGCAATCTATTAAGTGAGCGTCACACAACGCAATCATTACGCGTAAGCAGTTCTACAACAAGCGTTACGCAAGCATGCGAATAGTCAGAAAAAGCAGCAGAATGCCCACAGCAAAAGGGACATGACGCTAAGAGCGAACGCTGTTAGCTAGCAGACGCAGCACCATCACCTTGCTGAGCGGCCTTCATCTTTTCCGCATCAAGCATCTGCAGCACTTCCTTCAGCGTAACGAAATCATTCTCTAATGCCTCACGCTTAGCACCGTCATACAAAGCAGCAGCAGGATGAAATATCGGAAACACCAAAAACTTGCCCGCCTTATAGGCATGCCCATGCAAGCGCGAGATGCCCATCTGCGTCTTCAAGATAAACTGCGTTGAGAATTTCCCCAGCGTCACGATGACCTCGGGATCAATGGTTCGCGTCTGCTCACGCAAAAACGGCGTACACGCCTCAATCTCCTCAGGACGAGGGTCGCGATTCGAAGGCGGCCGACACTTCAACACGTTCGCGATGAACACGTCCTCGCGACGCAAGCCAGCAACTCCCAGCAGTTCATTTAAATAATGCCCGGCAGCCCCCACAAAAGGCTCGCCCTGCAAGTCCTCATTTTTCCCAGGAGCTTCGCCAACGAACAACACCCGGGCATGGGGGTTTCCCGTGCCGAAAACCGTTTGCGTGCGCCCATCAGCAAGAGGGCACCGCCGACAACCCCTCACCTGCAAGTTCAATTCATCCAAAGGAATATGAGGCTTAGGCACTACAACCCCCTGTTCAGACCGTCAACGCTATAAAGCCTATCACAGAAAGCAATCAAACCCCAAAGAATCAAGGACTGGTAAGGGCAAAAGCCGACTCATAGCCATTCATTATCCCCCAGAACGCAGAAGAGACCCGCGCGCAAGAGAAGGCGCCCCCGGAACGCAGAATAGGCCGCGCGCAGCAGGCCCCAGAGCGCGGAAGGGGACCCGCTCATAGACGCCCTAAAACGCAAGAAGGGCCCGCGGGGGGACGATCCCCCCGCGGGCCCTGCCGGCCTCTGCGGCCGCTCGCGCATAGAAAAGCGCCCTCCGCGAGCGCGACGCCCTGCCCTCCCGCAGCCTTGCGCTGCAGTACTCTCGGCGAAGGCGGGCTTAACTGCCGGGTTCGGGATGGGACCGGGTGATCCCCGCCTCTGTGGTCGCGCTCGCGGGGGGCGCTCCCCCGCGGCTCATGGATATGAGCCTGCCCGGGTCCCCTTCCGGGGCGACCCTGGCGGCCGTGCAGCGAAGGAAGCTGCCCGCACATCGACGCCTCGCAAAATCCCTTACGAGGATGCGAAGAGCTCGGGCTATCAGCAGCGCTCGGCTGAGCGGGTCGCCCCGCTTGCACCTGCGCCCTGTCGACCGGGTGTTCTACCCGGGCCCTTACCGGAAAGTGGACTCATCTCGGAGACGGCTTCCCGCTTAGATGCCTTCAGCGGTTATCCGTGCCGGGCGTAGCTAGGCGGCCGTGCCGTTGGTCGACAACCGCTGCACCAGAGGCCCGTCCACCCCGGTCCTCTCGTACTAGGGGCAGACCTCCTCAATCCACTTGCGCCTGCGGAGGATAGGGACCGAACTGTCTCACGACGTTCTGAACCCAGCTCGCGTACCGCTTTAAACGGCGAACAGCCGTACCCTTGGGACCGACTTCAGCCCCAGGATGCGATGAGCCGACATCGAGGTGCCAAACCTTGCCGTCGATGTGGACTCTTGGGCAAGATCAGCCTGTTATCCCCGGAGTACCTTTTATCCGTTGAGCGACGGCCGTTCCACTCTGTGCCGCCGGATCACTAGAGCCTGCTTTCGCACCTGCTCGGCCCGTCCGCCTCGCAGTCAAGCTGGCTTGCACTCTTGCGCTCTCGGGACGGTTGCCGACCGTCCTGAGCCAACCTTTGCGCGCCTCCGTTACTCTTTAGGAGGCGACCGCCCCAGTCAAACTACCCGCCTGGCACGGTCCGCGGCCCCGGTCAGGGCGCCGCGTTAGGCCGCCGGAACGGAGGGGGCAGTATTCCAAGGGCGGCTCCGCCGGGGCTGGCGCCCCGGTTTCGATGCCTCCTGCCTATCCTCTACGCGCCGAGCCAACGGCCAATGCCAAGCTGCAGTGAAGGTTCACGGGGTCTTTCCGTCCTTCCGCAGGTAATTCGCATCTTCACGAATAGTGCAATTTCACCGGGTCCATGGTCGAGACAGCGCCCAAGTCGTTACGCCGTTCGTGCAGGTCGGAACTTACCCGACAAGGAATTTCGCTACCTTAGGACCGTTATAGTTACGGCCGCCGTTTACCGGGGCTTGGCTTCAGCGCTTCGCACGAGTGCTAACGCATCCGCGTAACCTTCCGGCACCGGGCAGGCGTCAGACCCTATACTTCCCCTCGCGGGTTGGCAGAGTCCTGTGTTTTTGGTAAACAGTCGCTTGGGCCGTTTCGCTGCGGCCGCCCAGGGCTCGGGGAGCGTGTCCCTCCACCCCGGGCGGCGCTCCTTCTCCCGAAGTTACGGAGCGGTTATGCCGAGTTCCTTGACCATGGTTCCCCCGATCGCCTCGGTATGCTCTACCCGCCCACCTGTGTCGGTTTTGGTACGGGCGCCTCTGTCCCTGCCTAGGGGTTTTTCCAGGGAGCGTGGGCTCCGCAGCTTCGCCATGCGGCTTCGTCTCGCGTCTCGGCCTTCCTGCAGGGCGGGTTTGCCTGCCCTGCGGCCTACGCGCTTTCACGGGGGCGTCCAGAACCCCGCCTGCGTACCCTTCTCCGTCGCCCCGTCGGTCTGAATAGCGGTCCAGAGGCGGTACAGGAATGTCCGCCTGTTGCGCATCGGCTACGCCTTCCGGCCTCGCCTTAGCTCCCGACTGACCCTGGGAGGATTAGCCTTCCCCAGGAAACCTTGGGCTTACGGCGGCGGCGTTTCCCGCGCCGCTCTCGTTACTCATGCCAGCATCCTCACTCCCCTGCGCTCCACCGTCGGTCGCCCTCCGGCTTCTCCGCCCAGGGGAAGCTCCCCTACCAATGTGTCTACATTCCGCCGCTTCGGCGCGTCGCTTAGCCCCGTGAATTGTCGGCGCGCCCCCACTCGACCAGTGAGCTGTTACGCACTCTTTGAATGCATGGCTGCTTCTAAGCCAACATCCTGGTTGTCTGGGCAGGGGCACATCCTTTGCCACTCAGCGACGACTTGGGGGCCTTAGCGGGCGGTCTGGGCTGTTTCCCTCTCGAGCACACAGCTTAGCCCACATGCTCTGACTCCCGGCCTTTCCGTCCCGTCGGCATTCGGAGTTTGGTCGGCATCGGTAGGCGGTGAGGCCCCCTCCTCCGTCCAGTGCTCTACCGCCGCGGGAAAACGGCCGGGGCTAGCCCTAAAGCTATTTCGGGGAGAACGAGATATCTCCGGGTTTGATTGGCCTTTCACCCCTACCCACGGGTCATCCCCTCCGTTTTCAACCGAAGTGGGTTCGGCCCTCCACGGGGTCTTACCCCCGCTTCAGCCTGCCCATGGGTAGCTCACCCGGCTTCGCGTCCACCGCGCGCGACTACGTCGCCCGCTTAAAGACTCGCTTTCGCTGCGGCTCGCTTCTATAGCTTAACCTCGCCGCGCGCGGTGACTCGCTGGCTCATTCTACAAAAGGCACGCCGTCACAGCGCGATGGCTGCTCCGGCTGCTCGTGGGCGCGAGGTTTCAGGCGCTGTTTCACTCCCCTCTCGGGGTGCTTTTCACCTTTCCCTCGCGGTACTGGTTCGCTATCGGTCGCGGGAGAGTGTTCAGCCTTGGAGGGTGGTCCCCCCTGCTTCGCGCGGGGTTTCACGTGCCCCGCGCTACTCTGGGAATCGGGAACCCGCTGCCTGCGCCTCTTCGGGTACGGGGCTCTCACCCTGTTCCGCCGGCCTTCCCAGGCCGTTCCCCTGAGGGGCAGGTTTATGACAGCGGGAGGGGGGTGCGGCCCCCTCGCGTCCCGCCCAGCAACCCCGGCGCGGAAGCGCCCGCACGCTGTGACACGCGCGCCGGTTTGGGCTGGCCCGGTTTCGCTCGCCGCTACTCCCGGGATCTCGGTTGATTTCTCTTCCTCGGGGTACTTAGATGTTTCAGTTCCCCCGGTTGCCTCCTGGCGCCCTATTTGATTCAGGCGCCGGTAGCGGGGCATTGCCCCCGCTGGGTTCCCCCATTCGGGAATCCCGGGATCGAAGGCCGTTTGCGCCTCCCCCGGGCTTATCGCAGCTTGCCGCGCCCTTCGTCGACTTCCCGCGCCAAGGCATCCGCCTCGCGCCCTTAACATCTTCCATCCAAGGGATCCTGACTGAATTAGTACAGGTCGTTCAAATCGATAGAGAATACCAGATGAATGATCGTTGCGATCGTGAAGAATCCGAATCGTCTTAATTGGATCGATTCTAAATAATTCGTTCTCGGGGGCCGGGGGGATTGCCCCGGCCCCGCGTCGTTGTGCTTTCGCTTCGCTTCGCTGTTCGGCTGTCAAGGTGCCTCGGGGCGGGAGCCCCGGGAGCCGGATGCTGGATGGAAGAGACTTCCAGTGAGGCAGCGATTCTCTTGATTGGTCGAATCTCCCTAGAAAGGAGGTGATCCAGCCGCACCTTCCGGTACGGCTACCTTGTTACGACTTCACCCCCCTCACCCTCCACACCTTCGACGCCTCCGCCCCCCGGAGGGGTTCGGCCGGCGGCTTCGGGTGCAGACGACTCGGGTGGTGTGACGGGCGGTGTGTACAAGGCCCGGGAACGTATTCACCGCGGCGTGCTGATCCGCGATTACTAGCAACTCCGGCTTCACGGAGGCGGGTTGCAGCCTCCGATCCGAACTGGGGCCGGCTTTGCGGGATCCGCTCCCCCTCGCGGGGTGGCAACCCTCTGTACCGGCCATTGTAGCACGTGTGCGGCCCAGGGCATAAGGGGCATGATGACTTGACGTCGTCCCCGCCTTCCTCCGGCTTGACGCCGGCGGTCCCCCGCGAGTCCCCAACTGAATGCTGGCAACACGGGGCAGGGGTTGCGCTCGTTGCGGGACTTAACCCAACACCTCACGGCACGAGCTGACGACAGCCATGCACCACCTGTCACCGCTCCTTCCGGCCACGGCGTCTCCGCCGCTTCACGGTGATGTCAAGCCCTGGTAAGGTTCTTCGCGTTGCTTCGAATTAAGCCACATGCTCCGCTGCTTGTGCGGGCCCCCGTCAATTCCTTTGAGTTTTAGCCTTGCGGCCGTACTCCCCAGGCGGGGCGCTTAACGCGTTGGCTGCGGCGCGGAAGATGTTATCCCCCACACCTAGCGCCCATCGTTTACGGCTGGGACTACCAGGGTATCTAATCCTGTTCGCTCCCCCAGCTTTCGCGCCTCAGCGTCAGTTTCGGCCCAGAGAGCTGCCTTCGCCGTCGGTGTTCCTCCCGATATCTGCGCATTCCACCGCTACACCGGGAATTCCGCTCTCCCCTACCGCACTCGAGAGCGCCAGTTCGGGACCCGGCCGGGGGTTGAGCCCTCGGGTTAGAGGTCCCGCTTAGCGCTCCGCCTACGCGCGCTTTACGCCCAATGAATCCGGATAACGCTCGCCCCATACGTATTACCGCGGCTGCTGGCACGTATTTAGCCGGGGCTTCTTCTGCGGGTACCCTCGTTGAAGTGTTCCCCGCTGAAAGCGGTTTACGACGCGGACGCCTTCGTCCCGCACGCGGCGTTGCTGCGTCAGGGTTGCCCCCATTGCGCAAAATTCCCCACTGCTGCCTCCCGTAGGAGTCTGGGCCGTATCTCAGTCCCAATGTGGCCGGTCGGTCTCTCAACCCGGCTACCCGTCGTCGGCACGGTGGGCCTCTGCCCCGCCGTCTACCTGATGGGCCGCGACCCCATCCCCCGCCGCCAAGGCTTTCCCGGCCAGGACATGCGTCCTTGCCGGAGTACCAGGTATTAATCCCCCTTTCGGGGGGCTGTCCCTGGGCGGGGGGCAGGTCGGTCACGTGTTACTCACCCGTTCGCCGCTTCATGTCCGCCCGGAGGCGGTTTCATCGCTCGACTTGCATGTGTTAGGCACGCCGCCAGCGTTCATCCTGAGCCAGGATCAAACTCTCCGTTGAAGAAGAGCGGGGCCGGTCTCCCGTCCCCGCGATCTTTGGCATAAAAAGAAAAACTTTAAAAGAAATTGTAAATCCGGGGCAGGCGGGCTCAAAGTAGGTAGGCCCTGCCTGCGCTGGCTTCACTGGCTATTGTGATCGTCTCTTGTCCAGTATCCGGTTCTCAAGGTTCCCGCCTGCGGGGTCGCCCCCGCGGCTTTCGGCCTTCGCGCTTTCGCGCTTGGCGCAAGATTGAATAATACGCGCCTCCCCGCCCCGATGCAAGGACTATTTTCTGCTGGGCGGTTTCTCCACGTTTCCTACATATTTGGGTTTTAGGGCGGGATGCTGGCTTCATGCCTACAGAGGAGCGCCTCGGGCTGCGCGCGCCCGCCGTCACGCTCGGTCTTGCGCGCGCCTCCGCTTCCGATCGAAAGCGCGCACCTGCGTTACTAGCACACTTGAACCTCTTTTCTTACGCGCGCCGTACGCGGTTTTTACATTGGGGTATTACATTGAACGTGAGCATGAAGAGGCGTTTCGCTCGGGGCCGTTTGGCGAGTTTGCGAAGCGCGAAGGTGCGTTGGAAGGGGTTGGCATGAGACGTTTGCAGATGCATTTTGCGTGGTACATGGCATCGTACACGGTGCTTATGCTGGTCAGTTACGCGCTGTGGATTGCCGCGGGGTCGCCTGCCGGGCCGCTTGAGGCCGGCACGTTTGCGGGCGGCTTGCAGGCGGTGTCGAACTTCCTGGTGGATTTCGCTGTGGTTGCCTATCCTTTATATGCTGCGATTCGCTTCATTATCAAGCGGCTGTCGCGTCCGATGGGCACGCGCTTGCGTCCGGTGAAGGGCGAGACGAAACGCGAAGTTGCTGTGAAAGCTGCTTCTTCCCTTTCGTTGTAGTCTCGTGAAAGCAAGTAGGTAGTCTTTATATAGGTGTAGATGCGGTCGATCGCGGTTCTGGTTGGAATAGCGATCGACCGCTTTGTTGTTTACGCTGCCACTTGCAGTCCCGGGTGGGCACCGCAGACGAGCGCGTTTTCGCTTTGCGCGGCTGTTCGCGGTTCCAGCTGGACATCGCGAACGGGCGCGCTTTCGTTTACGTGGCAAGCTGCGGGCAAACCGTTTCCATATTGATACGAAACGCGCGGCATATCACCGCAGCCTGTTCGATAGGCGTGCCTTGCCGATTGCGGTAAAATCGCAGAAACGGATTTCCAGCTCGGCCAAGCGCAGCGCTTGCCGGAGAGGCGACCATGGCTTCCTCAAACAACATTGCAGACCAAATTGCCAACGCGGTGCAAAACGCCGTGAACTCGAAGGATTTCAGCAACCTGCAGTCCTCCATCGAACGCAGCATCGACGTTGCCGCGCAAAGCATCGGGAAAGGCATCGCGCAGGCATCCGACGGGTTTCGCCGCGGCCAGGAGCAGTACGCAGCCATTCAACAGCGCAAACGTCAGGAAGAGCAGATGAATGCCCTGTACGCCAAGCCCTCGTCGGAGCGCGGGGCGGGCGTGGCGCTGACGGCAACGGGCTGCGCGCTGGCCGTTCCACTGCTTGCGTGCGGCGGGTTGCTGCTGCTGGTGAACTGGGGCGCCGCGGCCACGTCGCTGGTTGCGGGCGCCGCCTGCGCCGTCATGGCCGCCGTGGGCGGGCGCAAGCTGCAGCTGGCGAAGCGCTTCGAGCGATATCGCGACGTCATCGGCCTGCGCGACCGCTGCAGTATCGAAGAGCTGGCCGCGGCATGCGCCGACACGGCGGACAACGTGCGCAAGAACGTGAAGAAGATGCTGGCGAAAGGCCTGTTCAGGCAAGCGGCGCTTGACAATAGCGAAACCATGCTGCTTATGACGCCGGGCGCTTACCAGCAGTACGAAAGCCAACGCGCCGAGGCGCTGCGCCAGCAGCATCAACGCGACTTGGCGGAATCGGCCCGCGCGGCGGAGCCGAAAGCCGAGCCCACGGCGCAGCAGCGCCAGATTCTCGAGCGCGGCGAAGGGTTCATCGCGCAGATTCGCGAGAGCAACCAGGTCATCCCCGGCGAAGACGTTTCGCGCACGCTTGACCAGATTGAGCACGTTGTTCGCGCCATTTTGGATTGCGCCGCCGAAAATCCCGAGGTCATCGACGACCTAGACCGCCTGATGGACTACTATCTGCCCACAACGGTGAAGCTGCTTGACGCGTACCGCGAGCTTGACGGGCAGCCTATCCAAAGTAGCAGCATCCAGCAGTCCAAACGCGAGATCGAAGGGGCTCTTGGCAGCCTGAACACCGCGTTCGAGAAGCTGCTTGACTCGCTGTTCCGCGACATGGCCATAGACGTGTCGTCCGACATTTCGGTGCTGCACACCGTGCTGGCGCAAGAAGGCCTGGTGGACGGGCCGTTCGATAGCGCCAAACGCAGCTGAACGCCAGGACGGCAGCGTTTGATGTTGCGTGAGGTTTGAAGCGTTGCGAAACTCTGCCTCGCCTGCGGAATCGGCTGCTCGTCGCAGCGTGCATGACCTTGGGCTTTACGATTCGGGTTTCTGGCTTGAACCGCGGGATGAGAATTCGGATTCCAAGCCTGCTTGGGACGCATCGGCTTGATGAGGAGCTTGAACAGTCGAGAGGGACCGAAGCATGAACGGTAACGACATCGGCTTCGCCGATGAAATGATGATTCAAAACGAGACACCGATCACGATGGAGTCACGACGAAAGGAAGCGCTATGACAAACGCCAACGACCAGCAAGTAAAACCCCAGCTCACCTTGACGCCTTCGCTTGACGACGCGCCGGTGCCCGAGCTGGTTGCGCAGCCCGCCGCCACCGTCCCGTCCGCCCCCGAGCAGGCAACGTCGCAGCTTGACGACAGCATGCTGACCGACGAGGAAAAGCAGATGGTCGACTCGTTCGCCCAGCAAATCGACGTGCGCGACTCCGCCATGGTGCTGCAATACGGCGCGGGCGCGCAGAAGAAAATGGCCGATTTCTCGGAAACGGCGCTTTCGGGCGTGCGCACGAAAGACCTTGGCGAAGTGGGCGGGCTTATCACCGACGTGGTCACCGAGCTGCGCAGCTTCGACGCCACCGAGGAGAAGGGCCTGTTCGGCTTCTTCAAGAAGGGCGCCAGCAAAGTAGACGCGCTGCGCACGCGCTACGACAAGGCCGAAGCGAACGTCAACAAGATCGTCGAGGCGCTGAAGGGCCATCAGATGACGCTGATGAAGGACGCCGCCACGCTTGACAAGATGTACGAGCTGAACCTGACGTACTTCAAAGAGCTGACCATGTACCTGCTGGCCGGCAAGAAGAAGCTTGCCGAGGTTCGCAGCGGTGACCTGGCGAAACTGACGGAGCAAGCGCGCATATCCGGGCGCGCCGAAGACGCGCAGGCCGCGCAAGACCTTGAGGCCATGTGCACGCGCTTCGAGAAAAAGCTAGGCGATTTGGACCTGACGCGCACCATCGCCATGCAAACCGCCCCGCAAATCCGCCTGGTGCAGAACAACGAGATCGTGCTGGTGGAGAAAATCCAGACCACCATCGTGAACACCATCCCGCTATGGAAAAGCCAGATGGTGCTGGCGCTGGGCATCGCGAACTCCGCCGAGGCCGCTCGCGCGCAGAACGCCGTCACGAACATGACGAACGACCTGCTGAAGAAGAATGCCGAGATGCTGCACACCTCCACCGTGGACATCGCGCGCGAATCCGAGCGCGGCATCGTGGACATCGAAACCCTGAAGAACACGAACGAGACGCTTATCAAGACGTTCGACGAGGTTATGCAGATTCAGGCGGAAGGCCGCCAGAAGCGCGCCGAGGCCGAGGCCGAGATGCGCCGCATGGAAGCCGACCTGAAGCAGAAGATGCTGGAGATTCCTCGCGTGTAGCGTCGTTGTCATTTCGACCGGAAGAAGGCATGGTGCACGGGAGCATTGCAGACTCCGTGGAGCACGCGTTGCGCAGCCCGCGGTCGTTAACGCCGCTGGTGCTGTTGATGGGCTTTTTGGGCGCAACGCTGCGCTATGCGCTGGAAGCAGCGCTGCCAGCAGGCGGCGGGTTTCCCGTGGCCACGCTTTCCGTGAACATCTTCGGCTGCTTCACGCTTGAGATTATCAACCAGTACGTGGCGCGGCGCACGAAGCTGCCCGCGCCGCTGGTGAAGTCGATGGGCGTGGGACTGATTGGCGCGTTCACCACCATCGCCGCGCTTTCGACCGAGAACTTGGCGTTTTTGCAGAGCGGGCGCTATGGGATGTTCGCCGCGTATCTGGGAATCACCGTTGCCACCACGTTCGGGGCCGCGCTGGCGGGAAAGGCGGTTGCCGACAAACTTGCAAAGCGGCACGAAAGGGGCGGAGCGCCGGGGCGCCATGCTTGCTGCGAGACGGAAATCGGGGCCGATTCCCGCTGTCTTTCTGACGACCGCAAACAAGACGCTGTAGGGGTGAACGCGCCAGAGGCCTCGGTGACGAAGCGGGATGGTGGCCGAACGCGGAGCGGAGGACCCGAGCGCGGGCGCGGGGAAAGCGTAGGCGATGCACGATGAGCCTGACGACGTTTCTGCTGGTGGGGCTTGGCGGTGCTTGCGGGGCGCTGTGCCGACACAAGGCTCTGACGTTTTTGAAGCCGAAAGCCGCCGGGCCGTTCCCGTGGTCAACGCTGCTGGTGAACCTGGTTTCCTGTACCATCGCCGGCGCGGCGCTTGCGGGGTGCCTTGCCATGGGGCAGATGGCGTATACCGCGCTGACCATGGGTTTTCTTGGCGGGTTCTCCACGCTTTCCACCATGAACTGCGAGGCCGTTGACCTGGCGGGCGAAGGGCGGCGCGGCATGGCGGCAGCCTACGTTGCCGCCACGTACGCGTTGACGCTTGGGGCGGCGGGCGCAGGGTTCGCAGGCGTATCCGCATTATTGTAGGGGCGGCGTCGGAGTTCGCGGGCGGGCCGCTTCGATCCTGTTTCTTGTGCCGAAAGGGCAGTTGCCGGAGCAGGGCCGGCTGGTAGAATAGCGGCTATGAAACTGCAGCAATTGAAATACGTCATCCAGGTTGCCGAGTCGGAGTCGCTGACTGCGGCGGCCGAGCGGCTGTTCATCGCGCAGCCCAGCTTGTCGAAGGCCGTATCCGAACTGGAGCGCGAGATGGACATCACCATCTTCACGCGGTCGCGCACCGGCGTGGTGCCCACCGAGGAGGGCATGCGCTTTTTGTCGCGCGCGCGGCAGGTGGTTGAGCAGGCCGAGCTTTTGGAAAGCGAGTACAAGGGCACGGACCGGCCGCGACGCGTGTTCGGCATCTCCACGCAGCATTACGCGTTCGTGGTGAACGCGTTCGTGTCGCTGGTGCGCGAATTCGACCAGAACCGCTACGAGTTTTCGCTGCGTGAAACGTCCACGGCCGGCATCATCGACGACGTGCGCGTGCAGCGCAGCGAGCTGGGCGTGCTGTACCGCTGCGATTTCAACGGCAGCGTCATCACGAACGCCGTGAAGTCAGCCGACCTGCATTTCGAGCCGCTGTTTTGCGCCTCGCCGCACGTGTTCGTCAGCCGCGACAACCCGCTGGCGGCGCGCCCAAGCGTGACGCTTGCCGACTTGGCGCCGTACCCGCGACTGAGCTATGACCAGGGTGTTCGCAATTCGCTGTACTTCGCCGAAGAGTTGCACATTGCCGAAGCGGTGGACAAAAGCATTGTGGTGACCGATCGCGCCACGCTGTTCAACCTGGTCATTGGCCTGAACGGGTACACCATCTCAAGCGGCATCCTGTCCGAGGATTTGAACGGCAGCCAAATCGTGTCCATTCCGCTTGAAAGCAGCGAGCACATGGAGCTGGGGTACGTGAAGCGCGCCGACCGGCCGCTTTCGTCGATTGCCGAGCGCTACCTGCAGCTTTTGCGCGATTACGTGCGCGAATACCAAAACGAGCAGGGCGTATAGCGAAAGCTTCGCACGGGGGGCGGCCGCGCGAAGTGCCGGTACGTGGCGCCTTGCCGAGCGCAAGCGCGGGGCGTCGGGCACGTGGTTTTACCGTTGCCGTTGCCGATTGCCGAGGAAGCGCTTCATGGAGCAAGCGACTTGAACGCGGCAGGTGCGGTGCTTTCGCTTTCCATAGCTTTTAGATATGGTTAATGCTAACGAACGGATAGTTTTCTATCTTAGCCCAGTGTGACATCCTTGAGGTACGCAACATCGAACGAAAGGATGGCCTCCATGACCGCAACGAACCCTCCTTACAGCTATGACATCGTCGGCAGCTTCCTGCGCCCCGAGGCGCTGAAACAGGCGCGCGCCGATTTCGCCGCCGGCACCATCACGCGCGAGGCGCTGACCGCCGCCGAGAACAAGGCCATCGCCGAGCTGGTGAAAAAGGAGAAGCAGGCGGGCCTGAAGGCCGTCACCGACGGCGAGTTCCGCCGCGCCATGTGGCACCTCGACTTCCTTGAGGCGCTTGAGAACGTGGAGCACGTTGACGCCGACACGTGGTCGGTGGAGTTCAAGGGCCCCAAGCCCAAGGGCGCGCAGCTGGTGTTCCGCGGGAAGATCGCGTTCGGCGACCATCCGTTCCTGGCCCATTTCGACGCGCTGCGCGACATTGCCGGCGACTACCCCACGAAGCTGACCATCCCCGCCCCGTCGATGCTGCACCTGATCCCGTGCGTGCGCGGCAAGGCGACGTATCGCCCCACCGAGCGCTACCAGGACGAGCGCGTGCTGTTCGACGACATCGTGGAAGTGTACCGCGACGCCGTGCGCGCGTTCTACGACCGCGGCTGCCGCTACCTGCAGTTCGACGACACAAGCTGGGGCGAGTTCTGCGATGCGGCCAAGCGCGAGGCGTACGCCGCCGAGGGCATCGACGTTGACGAGGTTGCGCGCAACTATGTTGACATGATCAACCGCATCCTTGAGGTGAAGCCCGCCGACATGACCATCACCACGCACATTTGCCGCGGCAACTTCCGCTCCACGTGGTTCTCTTCGGGCGGCTACGAGCCGGTGGCCGAGGTGCTGTTCGGCGGCGCGAACTACGACGGGTTCTTCCTGGAGTACGATTCCGACCGCTCGGGCGACTTCGCACCGCTTGCGCACATCAAGGACCAGAAAGTAGTGTTGGGCCTGATCACGTCGAAGTTCCCTGAGCTAGAAAACGAGGACGACGTTATCGCGCGCATCCACGAGGCCGCGCAGTACGTGCCGCTTGAGCAGCTGCGCCTGTCCACGCAGTGCGGGTTCTCCTCCACCGAGGAAGGCAACGTGCTGACCGAGGACGACCAGTGGGCGAAGATCGCGCTGGTCAAGCGCATCGCCGAGCGCGTGTGGGGGTAGTGCGCGCAGGGCGCGAGACGTACGCATAACATGCCGAGGAAGGTGCCAAGCGGAATGGCTTGGCACCTTTTGTTTTGGGGAAATGCAAGTGACTATGGCTTTGCCCATGCGGCGGGCAACCACAACCCCTTCCCCACGCACACGCTAGGCTGCCACGAGCCCTGCCGAATGGCCTGATTGCGTGGCGATGGCCCGGCGGGGCGCCGGGAGTGCTATGGTATGGCGAAATCATTCGCGAAGGACGAGGCGTGTTTTGAGCAGCAAAAACAATTTGAAGTCGATATTCGTCGTGTACCTGCTGGGGCTTTTGCTAGGCGGGCTGTACGTGGGCATGGTGGCGCCGGTGCGCCTGGTCATCCAGGAGCAGTTCGTCCTCGATGACGCCACGGGCATCTGGATGATCAACATCTACACGTTGTTTTACGCGGCGTGCATCCCTGTGGTGGGCAAGCTGGCCGACATGCGCGGGCGCAAGCCGGTGTTTCTGGGGTGCCTGATCACGTTCGGCGCAGGGTCGCTGATATGCGGATTGTCGCAGATGGCCGGCAGTTTCGAGGTGCTGCTGGCGGGCCGTTTGGTGCAAGCCGTGGGCGCGTGCGGCGTCATTCCCGTGGCAAATGCGGAAATCGGCTCAACGTTTCCGCAGGAGAAGAAGGGCATGGCGCTGGGTATCGCCGCCGCCGTGGCAGGCATCGCCAACGTGCTGGGCGCCGCCGCGGGAAGCCTGATCATGGGCCTGGTGGGCAACGAGAACTGGTCGGCGCTGTTCTTCTTCGCGCTGCCCGTGTGCGCAGCGCTGGTGATTGCCGGGGTGCGCGTGCTGCCGAACCGCACCGTCGATAACCGCGAGCCGCTTGATGCGGCCGGATCGGTGCTGATGGTGATAACCGTGCTGCTGCTGTTGCTGGCGCTGCAGGGCATCGACGTGGGTAACCTGGCCGCGTCGCTTGGCTCGGCAGCTGTGCTGGGGCCGGCGGCGGGCTTCGCCGTGTTCCTGGTGGCGTTCGTGCTGGTGGAGCGGCGTGCGAAAAGCCCGGTGTTCCACCTGGAGTATTTGGGCAACCGCGCCATTGTGGTGACGATGGTGGTGAGCTTTTTCGTGGGCTGCGTCACCATCACCATGACATTGATCCCCGAGGTGGCCGAGTTCATCATGGACGCACCGGTGGGCTCGGGCGGGCTGTATATCCTGCCCGTGGGCGTGATGTGCATGTTCGGACCGCCGCTGGGCGGCAAGCTCATCGACAAGTTCGGGCCGAAGCCGGTGCTGATGAGCGGCCTGGCCATTGCGACCGTGGGCTTTTTCATGCTGGCGCTGGCAAGCTTGGGCAGCGCGAACGCCGTGCTGCTGATTGCGGGGCTTGCCGTCATGGGCCTGGGCATGGGTTTTGCGATGGGTGCGCCGACGAACTACATGATTCTGGAGAACACGAGCCCCGCCGAAAGCGGGTCGGCCATTGCCACGATCGCGCTGGTGCGGCAAGTGGGCACGACGGTGGCGCCGGCTGTGCTGCTGGGGTTCGTAACGGCCTCGCCGGGGGCCGCGGGGTTCTTCCAGATGCTGGTGTGTGCGGCCGGGTTCTGCCTGGTGTCGCTGGTATGCATGCTGGCGTATCGCGCGAAGTGACGGGCGCAGGCGCGGGCGTTTGCAGGCGCTTACTTGAAGGTAAGCACTTGGCGCGCTGCGGGGGCGGCTTATAATTTGGTTTCGGAAGAAATCGATGTGAAAGGAGCTGTCCCCATGGACAAGGAGCTGTTTGATTACGTTGCCGAGCGCGCCGAGGTGCTGGCCACCGCCGATTCGAGCAAGCAGGAGACCAAGGACGCCGCTGCCGCGTGGAAACAGGCCGTCGAAGGCGCCGACGATACCGCCGTTGAGGCCGCCACGAAAACGCTGGTGGACTACCTGGACGGCCGCCCGAACACCATCGATGCCGTGATCGCCTTTGCCGAGGGCCCGGCGAAGCAGCTGATGGGCGAAGAGACAGCCGCCGCCATGGCCGCCGAGCAGAAGCAGCGCAAGGAGCAGGGCGCGAAATGGTGCGGCTGCCCGTCTTGCACCGCCGCTTCCGAGATTCTGGCGAAGTTCGACCGCTGCGAGCTGTAGTTCGTAGGGTTTTGCGGGTTTGCGGGGTTTGCGGGTTTGCGGGTTTGCGAATCGCGGACGAGTCTTTTGTTGCGCTTGTCGCGGAGTTTTGCGGGTTTGCAGGACTTGTGGGTTCGTGGGCTTTGCGGGGTTCGCGGGTTTGCGAGCTCGTGGGCTTTGTGGGGTTCACGAGGCTTGCGGATTAGCGGGTTTGCGGGACTTGCTGGTTTGCATGGTGCGCCGCGCGCGTTCGGGAAACCGAGGGCGCGCGGTGTTTTGCGCTTGAGGGGTAAATTCGCAGGTCAACGCTGTGCTTGACTTCGTTGATACAATATAGGTCTGATAAACTGCGCGTGGACTTTTCCAGACTTTGTGCGTCTTCTTTTCGCCACGCAACCGCTTTGCTGCCGGGTTTTCGCCCACGCAGCTTCCCGATTGCATGAAGGAGCGTGCATACGTATGTCGAACCATGCCCTGTCCCCTGCTGCTGCAGGAACTTCTGTCGCCCAATCCCCCTCCCTGCGTTCCGCAGAAATGCAACCTACATGGCAAACTCGCGTAAAAGGATCGCCCGTGACGCTCGCAACGAGCGCTGGCGAAAATGCAGCGGCTATACCAGCTGAACGGTGTAAACCGGTTGCCGACGCGATGGCCGAGGGGCTCGCTGGCGCAAACTGGCCAGCAGGCGCAAATTCGCGAGCGGAGCGTGGCCTTTCTGCCACCACCCGCACCGAAGGTGCCGCTGCCCGTGCGCGCGCTGTGGCGCTCGTGTTCTTCGGCGGCGCGTGCTACGGATTCAACGCCACGTGCTACAAGCTCTCCTATGCTGCCGGATTCAGCTCGGCGCAGATTGCTGCCGCGCAGATGTGGTTTGCGTTTGCCCTGTTCGCCGTGCTGCTAGGCATCGATTTTGCCCGCGGACGCAGGTGGAGCGCCATCGGGCGCGCGAACACGGCCAAGCTGGTGGGCATCGGCGCCGTGACGTGCATCACCTCCATCTTCTACACGTACGCCATGAGCGTGCTGCCCGTGCCGCTGGCGTTGACGCTGCTGTTCCAGTTCACGTGGATCGGCACGGTAATCCAGGTTGCCATCACGCGCCGCCCGCCCGCTGCAAGCCAGGTGGTGTCGGCGCTGATCATCGTGTTCGGAACGGTATTCGCAAGCGGGCTGTACGCCGCCGATCTTTCCAGCTGCAACCCGTGGGGCATTGCCGCGGGGCTGGTTGCCGCCGTAAGTTGCGCGGCGTTCATGGCGCTTTCGGGCCATGTGCAGCCGGAATGCTCGCAGGCGCAGCGCGGGTTTCTCATCTGCGGCGGCGCGGTGGTGATGTCGCACCTCATTTGCCCCGACTTCATCGTGTCCGGCGTGCTGGTGCAGGGCATCGCGCCGTTGGGCCTGATCGCGGGCGCGTGCGGGTTCTTCCTGCCCGTGCTGTTGTTCAGCATCGGGACGCCGCATCTGCCCACGGGCCTGTCCACGGTGCTTGCGGCGTCCGAACTGCCAGCGGGGCTGTTCGTGGCCATGCTGGTGCTGGGCTCTCCCATTGGGCCAGTGGAGTGGGCCGGCGTGGGCATCATCCTGGCAGGCGTGTGCGTGTCGCAACTGCAGTTTTTGCCGAAACGGGGAAAGTAGGACCGAACTACCAGTTGCGGCCGACGGGCGCGCGTCGCGAAAAATCGCTCATGTATGTGATTTAACTCGGCGACGCAAGCAAACGCTTCATTCACGGTTACGTTTCCCCAGTTCACAGCCACGCCATTAGTGACAATAGCCCGCCTGCTGTCAGCAAATCACATACATGAGCGATTTTTCGCGATATCTCTGCCTCAAGCGGTAAGGGTGCAGCGCTTCGTGCAACGGCGGGCTCGAGAAGCTCTCTAACGAAAACGGGTTCGTAAAGCTTTGGGCGTTGAAGCCCAAAGCTTGAAGGTCTGCAGATGAAAGACCGGTCAGACCGATTCTCGCAGCGTCGGTGACCTGGGGAAACGCAGTATAGCCTTTGGCGCTCGCGCCCGCACGCAAGAAAGAAGGGCCACTGGGCCTAATTTGGCGCGTTAGCCCTTCTTCGGAAGTATTTGCGCTACCAGTTACGGCCTTCGCGGATTTCTACAACGTGGAGCGTGTCGCCGTCGACAGTGAAGCCGATGTCTTGACCCGCGTAGGCAAGGCGGTACACGCGCTTGGGCTCGTGCTTGCTGCCGGCGCGGCGCGGGTCTTGGCGCAGCACCTCCACAAGCCCGTCAAGCTTGCCCGGCGTGATTTGTTTCGCCAGGTCATCGGGGAAATCGACCGAAAGCTCGTGCCACGGCACCTCGTCGACGAAGCCAGCGGCGGCGTCCGGATGGCAATCGGCGAACGGAATGTAGGGTTTGATGTCGTAGATGGGCGTGCCGTCGCGCAGGTCGGCGCCGAACACGTGGATGATGGGGCCGGCGTCGGTCAGCTCGACGCGGTCGAGCTTCACACACGAAAGGCCAATGGGGTTCGGTCGAAACGGGCTGCGCGTGGCGAACACGCCCATGCGCTTCGAGCCGCCGAGGCGCGGCGGGCGCACCGTCGGCGACCACGTGTCGGCCGCCGGGTGGCGGTGAGCGCCGGGAGCTGTGGCGCTGTTGGGAGCGCCAGCATCGACCGCGGCGCTAGATGCTGCAGCCGCGTCGAGGGCAGCCGCAGCATCGGCATCGGCGGCGGCGTTAGAATCCGCAGCTGCGTCGGGGACGGACGCGGCTGCGGCATCGGCGGCGATGTCGCCTGCCGTGCCACCGGGGACGCGGTTCTCGAACTGCCACAAAAGCCAGATGTGGGAAAACCCGTCCAGGCCCGTGACCGCCAGGTTCGACGAGAACTCCGGTTCGAACACGATGCGCCCGTGCAGATGCGGGGCAACAAGGCTGTTGCGCGGGATGCCGAACTTCTGCGGCATGTCGGTGTGAATGTGTGCGATAGGTTCCATACTCGACATTGTACCGCGGCCTACCACGCGCCCACGAACAACGCAGAAGCCGGCGGTACAGTCAGCGAATGCGGCACCGCCGCTTTCGCGATTCGATTCTTCGCCATCTCGCCGGGTTGGGGGATGCGGACAAATAGTTGGACCGAATCGGTCCGGTTAGGAGTTCGCGAATGCCAAGCTACGCGGAAGAGCAGAAGCGCAGGGCCGTCGAAACGGTCGAGGAGTGCGGCGGGTCGGTGACGCGCGCGATGCGCAGGCTGGGATACCCCACGCGCCAAAACGCTGTATCACTGGCTGAATCGGCGCGACGCGTCGCACGAAAGGAAATCCGGCAGGCCCTGGAGCCATCACGATCCGGCGCCGAAGGCGCAGGCCGTGGCGTTCGTGAGGTCGGGCATGGCCGGCAAGGACGTCGCCGAGATGCTGGGGGTATCGAGCGCCGCGGCGGCCTGCAATTGGGCGAGAGCCGCAGAAGGCCCGAGCCCGGCGGCGGACAGGGGCCCCATAGAGCCCATGGGAGACTCCGAGGACAGGGCGTACGACGGCTTCGAGGGGAGCCTCGAGGAGCGCGTGCGCCAGCTCGAGCTCGAGAACGACATCCTGAGGGCGGCGACGAAGGTTTTAAAAGCCGAAAGCCCCAGCGCGATGACGGACAGGGAGAAGGCCCTGGCCGTAAACGAGCTGCGGGCGACGACGGGGAGAAGCTTGAGAGAGCTCACCGGTTCCTTGAGGATATCGAAGAGCTCCTATGAGTACAAGCGAGCGGCGCTCTGCAGGCCAGACAAGCGCGCCGGGCTGCGGGCGCGCGTGCGCGAGGCGCTCGAGGGCGCGAGCGCCTCGCGCGGCTACCGCTACGTCACGCACGCGCTGCGGTCGGGGGACGACCCGGTCGCGGTGTCCGAGAAGGCGGTGCGCCGCATCATGCGCGAAGAGGGGCTGGCGGTCGCGTACGCTAAGAGGAGGGCGAGGTACAGCTCGTACAAGGGCGAGATATCCGATGCGCCCGAGAACCTGGTCAACCGCGCCTTCCGAGCCGCGGCGCCCAACGAGCTGCGGCTCACCGACATCGCGAAGTTCGGGCTGCCGGGCGGCAAGGTGCACCCGTCCCCGATCCTCGACTGCTTCGACGGCGGCCTGCCCGCCTGGTCGGTCGGCACGGGCTCGAACGCGGAGCTCGCCAACAGCAGCCTCGAAGCCGCGTGCGGCGCCCTTTCCAAAGGGCAGCGCCCCGCGCGCACTCAGATCGCGGGTGCCATTACCGCTGGCCCGGATGGATCGCGATCTGCGAGAAGAACCGCCTGACCAGGTCGATGTCGAAGAAGGGGTGCAGCCCGGACGACTCGGCGATGGAGGGATTCTTCGGCAGGCTCAAGAATGAATTCTTCCACCATCGGGACTGGTCGGGCGTGACGATGCCCGGGTTCTGCCGAATGCTCGGCGCCTATCCGAGATACTACAACGAGGAGCGGCCGAAGGAGAAGCTGGGATGGCTGAGCCCGATGCGGTACCGGAGGAGCCTTGGGCTGGCCGCATAGCCGGTCCAAAGAAACGTCCGCATCCCCTCTGCGTCTGAATCTGCGCGGCGTTGGCGAAGGCGATGTTCATCTCGCAGCCGGTTTCGGCCTTGAAAGCGTCCGCAATCTCCTGGAACGGCTTGGTCATGCCGGCGCCGCAATAGATGTTGAGGCTTTTGCCCTCAAGGCTGGCTGCAGCGGTCTGCTCCGGCTGCTCGGCCTTTTGCTCGCCCTTGTCGGAGGAGCACCCTGCCAGCACGCCGCAGGCGAGCACGGCGCCCGAGGCGGCCGCGCCCGCCCCACCCCCACCGTACGCTCAAGCTATCAGCCATCCATAGCCGCAACGCGCGCCCGCGCTCAAACCTTCCCCAAATGCAAGAAAGGGAACGGGCGAAAACCCGTTCCCTTTCCAAAACCATCGGTTGACCGATGATCGACAAGGATCCGCAGATGATTCGTTAGGCGATCGGCGGGGTGCCCTCGAAGTTGCCGAAGATGGCGTCGATCTGGATGGCGGCACCCATGGGCAGGTTCGCAACGCCGACCACGCGACGAGCGGGGGTTCCCTCGGGGAAGAACCGAGCGTACACCTCGTTGACGGCGTCCATGTCGTTCATGTCCTTCACGAAGATGTTCACCTTGACGCAGTCCTCCAGGGCATGGTCGACGCTCTCGATGATGGCCTTGATGTTCTTGAGAGCCTGCTCGGTCTCGGCCTTCACGCCGCCGGCGACCAGCGCGCCCGTAGCCGGGTCGATGCCGAGCTGGGCGGAGATGTTGTTGTAGTGGGAGAACGCCACGGTCTGGGAGGACAGCTCGTCCTTCGGAGCGTCGGCGATGTTGTTGGCCTCGATGATCAGGCCATGACGGGCCTCGACGGCCTGCGGCGGGGTGCCGTCGCCGTGGGAGCACACGGCCTCGATCTGCACGAGCGCATGCTGCGGCAGGTCGGCGACCTCGACCACGGTGCGGGCCGGCAGGTAGTTGACGGCGCGGGCGATGCCCGAATCCGGGAAGAAGCGCTTGTAGATCTCGTTCATGGCCTCGACGTCGCCGAGGTCCTTCAGGAAGACGGTGACCTTGACGATATCGTCGAACGGAACATCCATGGCGGTCAGGACGGCCTTGATGTTCTTCAGGCACTGAGCGGTCTGCTCCTGCACGCCGCCCATGACGATCTGGTTGGAAACCGGATCGATCGGCAGCTGAGCGGTGATGTTGTTGTAGTGGGAGAACGCCACGGACTGCGTGGACATTGCGTCGAACGGGGCGTTGTGGGTGTTGTTGGCGTACTTGACCAGATCGCCGGCCTGAGGCTCGTTCGGGATGGTGCCTTCGCCGTTGGTGAGCAGAGCCTCAACCTGGACCAGGGCGCCCATGGGCAGATCGTTGACGGCAACGATGGTGCGGGCGGGCACGTAGGTGGTGAAGAAGGACTTGTAAGCCCTCTCCACAGCGTCGAGGTCCATGATGTCCTTGACGAAGATGGTGACACGAACGACGTCGTTCAGGTCATGATCAATGCTCGCAACGATGGCTGCGATGTTGCGGAAGCACTGCTCTGCCTGCTCCTTGACACCGCCCTCGACGATAGCGCCGGTCCTAGGATCGACGGGCAGCTGGGCCGAGAGGTTGTTGTAATGGGAGAAAGCGACGGTCTGAGAGCACATCGGGCACTTCGGTGCGTTCTCGGTGTTCCTTGCCACTACCACGTTATCCGCCATGGCAATACCCTTTCTGTTGACAGCCTTCAATGAGGTTGCGCAAATACGTTTTCCCACGACTTGCGTCTCAGCGCATTAAACGTGACGACGATTGTCATTGTCAATCGATTTTCAGCAAATTCGTTGCCGGCTTCTATCGGTTGAATCCCGGGAATCTAAGCGGAAAAATGATTGCCCGATCCCATAATCCTTATGTTTCGCGCGTATTTTCCAGCGAAACCCTGTTCATTCCGCATACCAATCAATGCCTTTTTCTGCACAGATTTTTCCAACCGTTACCGTTCCGTCAATCACGTTTCCCGGCGAAAAACAGCCGCTTGCCGTCGAAGCCCATCCCTGACGAATCAAGAGCGAACCGTCAAACCAACGGAAAAAGCCCTTGCTACACTCTCACCGAAGGGAGCGGGCCGAAGCCGGATGCACGCCATCGCAAGAGTGCCGAACGGCGCCCCGGACGGCCTGCAAGCATACAAGGAGGAGGGATTCACCATGTTTTTCTACGAGCCGCTATCGGCAACGGCGTGCGTGAGCGTTTTGCTGTACCTGGCATTTCTGATCGGCATGAACGAGCTATCGCGCTTGAACAAATGGGTCGGCGCGGTCATATTCATCGCGCTACCGGTCGTTCTGACCGTCTTCGTCTGGCCCCATACCGCGGTCGAGGGCACGGGCGCCGGCACCTGGTTCCAGTGGGTGAAGACCTACTCGTGCTTAGCCGGAGCGGTCTTGGGCTGGCTGATCGTCTACTTCCCCGCCTTCCAGAAGAAGTACATCGTCTGCATACCGCCCATCATCTTCGCCATCAACATCCTTGAGGCATGTATCCGCGACTTCCAGCTCACGGGCGTCAACGGCATCGTTGACGGCTACATGGTGGTCGGCGGCCCGTGGAACGTCATGAACGGCATCGCCGGCATCTTGAACGCCATCTGCATCTGCGGCTTCTTCGGCATCATCGTCAGCCGCGGTAAGAAGAAGGACTACGTCTGGCCCGATCAGCTGTGGTTCTGGATCATCGGCTACGACCTGTGGAACTTCGCCTACACCTACAACAGCGTCTCCGACCGCTCCATGTACTGCGGCCTGGTGCTTCTGGCAGCCTGCACCATCCCGGCGTTCTTCATCAAGCGCGGCGCCTACGCACAGCACCGCGTCCGCACGCTTGCCGTGAACATGATCGTCACCATGACCATCCCCTGGTTCTTCCTGCATCCGGCGTTCGTGGTCCATTCCACCAACAACCCTGCAGCCCACATGACCATCTCGGTCATCGCGCTCATCTTCAACGCGGGCGTGTTCATCTACCAGGCCTACACGATCTTCGGCAAGAAGCGCAACCCCTTCAAGCAGGAGCTCTACATCGACAACCCGCGCTTCCGCAGGGTGTACCTCGAGAGCATCGACGTTCCCGAGGGTCAACGCGAGGCAGCGCTGGCTAACCTGGAGGAGTTCGGCTACGCGGCCGCATGGGACGAGAAGGGCCGCGTCAAAACCCTGGTGGAGCGCCCGTAACATTCGCCGAGATCCCCACGACCCACAACCCGAACGCGTTCTTCGCCGTCAGCCTGGTGGCGCTCATCGCCAATGCGGCCCTTGCCGCCTACCAGCTACGCCGAATCCGCGCACGGCGCCTTAACCCGCTTAAAGACGAGCTCTATAATGACACGAAGAGCTATCGAGAGGTCGTCGAGGAAAACCGCTGATCTACAGCGAACCGCGCCTTAGCGCACGCAGCGCGGCGGCTTCCCAACATGCGAAGGAGCCCCGTGTCTGCACTGGACAGCAAGCCGTTACCCGGATTCGATCCTGACCTGCCGCACCCCGTCACGCGGCAGGTCAGGCAAAGCGCACGACTTGAAGGCACCGCCGGCGACATCATGTTGGCGGCGCGCGAGCTTTACGAAACCGAAGGGGTCGCCGCCACCAGCATGGCCGCCATCGCACGCAAGGCCGGCGTGGCGCGCAGCCTTCTGTACTATTACTTCCCCGACAAGCAAGCCGTCACCGACGCCGTGATCGAGGACTATCTTGAGGATCTGGTCGAAAGCGTGTCCACCTGGAACGAGCTGCGCGCGTTCGGCGAAACCCCCTCGGAACTGAAAAACTGCGTGTCCATGCTGCGACGCGCGCTCTACACCGCATCGGGCGACCCTCGCCCGATGTTCTCCGTGCTCGAGGAGCTCGGCCTGCGCGACCGCTTCGCCACGCAGGCCGTCCGCGAGGTGGTGACATGCATCCAGAACTACATCGTGTCCGAGTACATGGCGTACCGAACCATCGAGATCCAGCTGATCCCCGAAACGTTCGGCCTGCTCATATTCGGGTTAGCGGGGATGATGAAGGCCAAGCCCGACATCACCGACGACGAGCTTGCAACGCTTATCGCCCAAACGCTTCGCCTTGACATGACGGTGATCGATCCGCCGCCATGGCCGGAACACCCTGATGCGCCTTCGCGCCCGACGCCATCTCCCGATGGCGCGGCTTAGCGCGACGCCTTCGCCAGATTGTGGCAGGCCATCGCAGCAGCTTAACGCCTCACGCCCTATCGAGCCGAAAACGTTCCGCCTACATGAAGGATGGTCTCAAGCACGCCACCCGCAAAGCCGCCCACAAGGCCGGGGACCGCGGTGTTCGACAACGCCGACCCCTCGTAATGCGTGCGGCCCAGGGTATGCCCGCGCACGATTTCCACCACGACATGGCAATCCACGCCCGCGGTGAAGCCCGGGCCGACCCCGACGACGATGGGCGCCATATCCATGGAAGTGCCCAGGTTGCGCTTGGCCAACACGGCATCGACCACCGCGTCGGGCGCCACGTCCTTGACGCACGCGCACGCGGGGTCCACCAGAACGGGGACGACCCCTTCGCCGGAAAGCAGCCCCAAGGCATGGGAAACGTCCTGCGCCCGCACGGCCGTCGCACCTTCCACCTGGGCTTTCCCCACGCGAACAGCTTCGCTGAAGGCAACGGTGCGGCGTACCGTCAAAGGCTGCTCTATCTCGGTCATAAGCACGGAAGCGCCGCATCGCACAAGGCGCGGCGCGATGGCGCCGGCGATATCGCCGGCGCCGCGGATCACCGCAAACATCGAAGATCGTCCCTCCAAAGGTTTCCCGCCACCACCGGCGTCTCGCATAGCGCCGCGATGCGCTGCGCCGCCCGCCAGTCGGCGGCGGTCTCCACCTTGTTGATCAAAACCACGTCATGAAGCCCCTCGGCGCGCAGCACCGCCGCCACCGCCTCGGGCGTGACCGCATCGTCGACGGAAACGCCGGCCAGCTGCGCGAATCGCTGCGGACGGTGGCACGTCTGCAAGACGGGGGGCGCCTAAGCCGTCGACCCCGACCACGCACACCGTCCGCCCTGCGCACGCGGGGATGACCGGCTCGTGCTCGGCATGCGCCTTCAGCGGGAGCGTTTTCGCCCCGTCCGCCTCCACCAGCACATAGTCCGCCGAACAGACCAGGTCGGAAAACGCCGCCCGCGGCTCGGCCAGCTTCCCCATGGGCAGATGGATGGAGCCCGCGCACACGATGGAGGCTTCGCAAAGCGCCATCCGCACGTCATCGAGCGACGCGCCCAGCACCACGGGGCACCAGTCGGGCACGTGCATCTTCGTGCTGGTGGCCACGATCACGCGCGCATCGCGCGACAGCTCCTCGGCCAAGGCGCGCAAAAGCGTGGACTTGCCGCCACTGCCGATGATGGCCGTAAGCCCACGCTGGATATGTAGCAAGCTGCTTAGAATGCTTACTCCTCAGGTTTCGCCAACAAAATGCGCTCGGGAAGGATGGGCAGCTCGCGATGCCACACGCCCGTTGCCCGTTAGATGGCCTGCGCCAACGCCGGAGCCGGCGTGTTCATGACGATCTCGCTAATGGACTTCGCACCGAACACGCTCACGGCCTCCACGGGGCATTCCATATGCTCGGCGACCATCTGGGCCAGGATGGTGTCGCAACCCGTGCCCATGTCGGCCGCGGCGATGAGCAGCATGTATCCCCCGTCGTCGTTGAGCTTGACGGTGACCGAGCCCACGTCGATGCCGGAGATACCCGAACCTTGCATGGACATGGCGATGCCGGCGGCGCGCACCTTGCCGTTGCCCATGTCGCGTACGGGGAACTTCTCCTTCCACCCGAACATGTCGCTGCAATGCTGCATGCGGCGGTCCAGGGCGCAGGCGTTGGCCACCTCGCCGAAGTAGGCGGGCATCGCCATGCCCTCGCGCACCATGTTCTGCTCGCGCAGCTCCACCGGGTCGCGACCCAGCTTCGCCGCCAGCTCGTTGACGGCGCTCTCCACGGCGAACTGGCCCTGCGTGGCACCGAAGCCGCGGCACGCGCCGGACGGCTGCATGTTCGTGTACACCACGTTCGCGTCGAACTTGAACGCCTCGAGCGAGCCGGGGTAGAGCGGGATGGACTTGTGGCCGGTCAGGCCGACCGTGGCCCAGCCGTGCTCGCCGTAGGCGCCCGAGTTCGACAGCGTGGTAACCTCGAGCGCGCGGATGCGGCCGTCTTCGTTGGCGCCCAGGCGGACCTTGACCTCCATCTCGTGGCGCGGCGACCCGCAGGTTTGCGATTCCTTGCGCGAGAACACGCACAGGGCCGGACGCCCCGTCTTCATGGTGACGAACGCGGGATGCACCAACACGGGGTTGTCCTTCGCGGTGCGGAAATCCAGGACGGGCTCCAGCACGTCATATTCCACCTTGATGCGCGAAAGGGCCGTTTGCGCCGCCTTCTCGCTCTCGGCTGCCACGATGGCCACCACGTCGCCCACGAAACGCACGTGCCGATCGATGACCAGACGATCGTAGGGGCTGGTTTCGGGGTAGGTCTGCCCGGCGTTGGAGAAGCGCTGGTCGGGCACGTCCTCCCAGGTGTACGCGTCCACCACGCCAGGCACCTTCTTCGCCTTGGACGTGTCGATGGCCTTCGCCATGGCGTTGGCATGGGGGCTTCGCAGGAGCTTGACCACCAGCGCGTCGGGCGCGATGTCCTCAGTGTAGACGGGCTTGCCCAGCAGAAGCTGCAGCGAGTCCTTCTTGCGGACCGACTTGCCCACGGAGCGGTATTCAGGCTTATCCACGCTCGACCTCCTTGCCGTGCTTTTCATCCAAGAAGGCGCGGATGCCGCGCAGTTGGCCCACGTAGTCCGAGCAACGGCACAGGTTGCCGCTCAGGTACGCCAAGATCTCGTCGTCGGTGGGATCGGGGTTCTCGCGCAGCAGCGCGATGGTGTTCATAACGAAGCCGGGGTTGCAGAAACCGCACTGCTCGGTGCCCTGATCGGCGATGAAGCCCACGAACTCCGACGCCTCGGCCTGCAGGCCTTCCAGCGCGTAGACGCTGCGGCCGTCGGCGCGGGCGGCTAACGTGGAGCAGGACAGCGCGGGCACGTCGTCGAGCATCACCGTGCACAAGCCGCACGCGGACGTCTCGCAGCCGCGCTTGACGCTTTTGCACCCGTGAGCGCGCACGAAATCGATGAACAGCATGTCGGCGGAGACGTCGTCGACCACCGTTTTGCTGTTCAGCTTGATCTTGACCTCCATCTAACGCACCTCCCCCAACATCAGCAGGGCGCGGCGCACGAGCACGGGCGCGAGCGCGCGGCGATACTCGACGCTGCCCCACATGTTCCCGGAAACGCGGATGCTTCCCGCGGCATGCTCGGCGAACGCCGCGGTGCTTGCCTCGCTGATGCCGTCGGCAAGGATGTCCTGGTCGTCGCGCAGAAGCACGGCACGACCCGGGCGAGCGCCCATCGTCACGCGGTATTCGTCGCCCAGCTTCGCCGCCATGCAGTTGAGCGTGAGAAGGTCGGTGCGCTGCTTGCGCACGGCCCGGTACGCGAACGCGCCGGCGCGCTTCTTGACGATGAGGCGCACGAGGATGTCCTTGTCGTAGGGCATGTTCACAAACCATTCCAGAGGCACGATGCCGCCTTCGTGCAACTCGACGTAGCTGTCCATGGCAAGAAATGCCGTGACGATGTCGGAGAAGCCCATGCGACGCCACAGGCTCCCGCCGGGCGTAGCGCCGTTGCGGAACTGCACGCCAACGATGTCTTGGAACGCCGCCTTGATGGCGCCGCAGGAATAGGCGTCAAGGCCGGCGTGGGTTTCCATCTGGCGCAGGGCGGCCATGGCGCCGATGCGGAATTCCTCGTCGGTCTCCTCGATAGCGTCCAAGGTAAGGGGATGCGGACGTTTCTTTGGACCGGCTATGCGGCCAGCCCTAAGCTTCTGCGGTACTGCATCGGGCTCAGCCATCCCAGCTTCTCTTTCGGCCGCTCCTCGTTGCAGCATCTCAGATAGGCGTCGAGCATTCGGCAGAACTCGGGTACCGTCGCGCCCGGTCAGTCCCGACGGTGGAAGAATTCATTCTTGAGCCTGCCGAAGAATCCCTCCATCGCCGAGTCGTCCGGGCTGCACCCCTTCTTCGACATCGACCTGGCCAAAGGTCGAGTTCGACCCACTCATCGAAGGTGATGGAGTCGCGATTGCGACGAGTCTGCCAGTAGCAAGTCAAACCAGGCTTAACCAGTAAGCGCTGATGTTGGTAGTCGTTATAGGTTGCAACCTCAGAAGGCAGCGCGGGGCGCGGTCCGACTACGGACATCCCTTTTGCCAAGACGAAAACGCAAGGCAGGACGGGGATTTTGCGCAGGTGGAGAGGATTGCCAGCAATTTCGATGGAGCATTTCGAGCCGCCTGGGACGCATTAGAGAATCGGAATAGCACATAGCTTCAAACGCACGGCACGCACCGATTTCCCCTATGCCTGATGCCAAAATCGTCCCATTGGGACCCGTTTCCCAATGGGACGATTCTTCACAAAGGGCATTAAGGCGCATGAAAACGTGGAAGGGGCAAGCAAACGCGCTTTGCCACCGCGACTACACGACCGGCACGTCCGTTCAGGTAAACGTCTACATGGACTTCATCGAGATAGTGAGCCCCGGGCTGTTCCCCGAGGGCGACTCCCCCGACAGGCACCTCGAGGGATCGGGCGGCGACTCCAAGCAGCGCAACCCGAACATCGCGCAGGTGCTCTTCAGATCGGGCATGATCGAGCAGTACGGCACCGGCATACCGCGCATCAAGAGGGCGCGCGACGCCGCTGGCGTGGCATTCAGCTACCGCCAGGACGTCAACCCAACCGTAATACGCTTCGAGCGTCCCGGGGCACAGACGAGTGACGCCGCGGCCATCAGTTCAACAGACGCCGCCTCCCCCGGTTCCCTCGAAAAACTCAGCGAAACCGAGAAGGTCGCCATGCAGATTGCGCACGACTCGGGTTGCGTGGCGAGAAAAGAGCTCATGGAGCAAACGGGGGTCGGGAGGGTAAAGGCGACGGAGACCCTGAAGCGCCTTGCCGAAAAAGGACTTCTCGAATGGGTCGGATCAAACCAGCACGACCCAAGGCGGTACTATCGAGCAAGCGGGAGGTAAGTGCCTGCCCGCTACTGCCCGCTACTGCCCGCTACTGCCCGCGGCATTCGACAAGCCTGCCGAATGCCGCGGGCATGAGCAGATATCTCTTTTGTCGAGACGAAAACGCAGGGAAAAACGAGCGGAGCGCCCTGCTAGACGCATCGCGATTCCGAAAGACCACGAGGGCCCGCAAGGCGTCATTAAATGTAACTAATTGATTTGCTATGTACCATTCATAATGGTACATTGATAATTGTTTAGTTACATGAGGAGGCGGAGCATGAGGGAACACGTTGAGAAGACGCTGCACACGAGAGTCGATTGCGAGCCCGTCGACGCCTCGGGGCTCCCCCTCTACCTGAGGGGGCTGTACTCCCTGGAGCGGTGGACCGCCTTCGGCGTGCCGTTCGCCGTGGCCTCCCCCGCTGAAAGCCCGACGGTGAAGACCATGGCGAAGCACCGCGACGCCCTGGAGGCGGCCCTGGGGACCCCCGTGGCCTTCGCCCTCGAGGACGCCACGGGCTACAGGGTCGGGCGGATGCTCGAGGCGGGCCTGCCCTTCATCGCCCCGGACAAGCAGGTGTACCTGCCGTTCCTGGGAATCGCGCTGAGCAGCGGAAGCAGCCACGCGCGCGACAGGCGGCAGACAGACGTCGGCACGTTCTCGCCCCAGGCGCAGCGCCTCGCGCTCATGGCGCTCTACGGCGACCTCGACGGCGCCAGCGTCACCCAGGCGGCAGGCCTCCTCGGCGCGGCGAAGATGACCGCCTCTCGCGCATTCGACGAGCTCGCGGCCGCCGACCCCTCGATCGTCGCCGCCGAGGGTCGGCGGCGGGTGCTGCGCCCCGGCAGGGACAAGATGGCGATGTGGCGTCGCTTGGAGCCGCGCATGTCGAGCCCGGTCGCGAGGGAGCACCGCCTGGGCCGCGTGCCCGACATGGATCTCCCGCTGGGAGGGATCTCGGCGCTGTGCGGGCTCTCGATGCTGCAGGACGACCCCTGGCCGACTTTCGCCGCGACCAAAGCGCAGGAGCGCGCCCTGGGGCTGGCGGCCGGCGCGCGCGACGCCGGCCTCGACGAGCCAGAGAATCCCGCGTGCGTGGTGCAGGTGCTGCGCTACGAGCCCGTGCCGGCGCCGGGATGCGCGGTCGACCCGCTTTCGGCCATCCTGTCCCTTCCCGCCGACGAGAGGGACGACCCGCGCGTCGCGGGCGAGATCGAGAACGTTTTGACCCGGGTGCTTGGAGGCGATCATGAGGGGAATCGATAAGTTCAAGGAGCGCTTCGCGGGCCACGACGGCGAGTACGTCCTGATCGGCGGCGGCGCCTGCGACCTGCTGTTCGGCGAGGCCGGGCAGGACTTCAGGGCCACCAAGGACCTCGACCTGGTGTTAGCGCTACTGTAAAAACAACCATTTTGACCAACGCTCAATAACCAATCATGCCAACGCAATCCCGCCATTTGCGCCAACGCATTTTCACCATTTCCACCAACGCCGGGACTTACGCTTCGATCGACGAGCGAACGATGCTTTCGGGAGGAGCGGGCCGTGGCGGAGAAGAACCTGATCGGAGAGTTGGACATGTACAGGGAAGCGGGCATAAAGCCCAACTTCAGCGACATAGCGAAGCGCTACGGCAAGGACAGGCACACCGTGGCGTCGTACTGGAGGGCCGAGGGCGGGCGGCCCCACGACGGGCGCGGCGACAGGGCGGGCTCGTTCGACGCGCACATCGAGGAGGTGGCAGCCAAGGCGCAACTGCCGGGAGTCACCAAGAAGGGCATCCACGAGTGGCTGCTGCACAGGTATCCCGGCGAGGACCTGGCCGGCTACAACGCCTTCACCCAGTTCATGCGCAAGAACGGCATCGCCGTCGGGGCCTCCGGGGGCCCGGAGCCGCACCCGCGCTTCGAGACGCCGCCCGGACTGCAGCTGCAGTTCGACTGGAAGGAGTCCGTCAAGATGGCAAACCGCGACGGCGAGCTGTTCGAGTTCAACGTGTTCGCGGCGACGCTGGGCCATTCCCGCAGGCACATATTCATCCGGTCGAGGACCAGGACGACCGACGACCTGGTCAGGTGCATGTACGCCACGATCGCGAGGCTCGGCGGCGTGCCGCGCGAGTGGGTCACGGACAACATGTCCGCCCTGGTGACGATCAAGGGCGGCAGGCGCCTCAAGGTCCAGCGCGCATACGAGTTCGCCAAGGCCGCCGGCTTCGAGCTGAAGCTGTGCCGCCCGCGCAGCCCCCAGACGAAGGGCAAGGTCGAGTCGTCGAACCGCTTCCTGTCGCGGCTCATGGCCTACCAGGGCGACTTCGACGGCTGGGACGATATCGACGAGATCGTCGCGCGGATCGAGGACGCCAGCAACTCCGAGCCCAACGAGACCACGGGGCTGCCGCCCTCCGCGCTGTTCATGGAGGAGAAGGACGCGCTGCTGCCCGTCGGCAACCTGCGCGCCCTCGAGGAGGCGATGGGCGACGTGGTGCGCGTGGCCAGGGTGCCGGCCACGATGCTGGTGAGCGCGCACGGCGAGCCCATGTCGGTGCCCAGGCGCTGCATCGGCAGGCCCGCCCGCATCGTCTGCATGCCCGGCGGCGCGATGGACTGCTACGTCGGCGGCGAGCTGGTGGCGACGCACGTGGCGGGCGGGCCGGCCTACGACCCGGCGCACTACGCCGAGGCCATGGCCGGCAAGCGGTGGTTCGGCGACGCCGCCGGCGACATCGAGGCGGCCGCCGCGGCCAACCTCGGCCTGCTCGACTCGATAGGGGGCTCGCTGTGAGCGCCGCCGTGCAGGCCAGCCCCCTCAACCGCCTGGCGGCCAACCTCGAGGAGCTGGGGCTCGAGGGCATGGCGTCGTCGGTGCCCGAGTACGTCAGGCTCGTCGCCGACGGGAGGAAGAGCCTGGTCGACGCCATGCTCGAGCTCACCGACGCCCAGATAGCCCTCAAGCGGCGCGCCGACGACGAGCGCCGCACGAGGATGGCCAACTTCCCCTACATAAAGACGCTGGCCGACTTCGACTGGGGCTTCCAGCCGAGCGTGCCGCGCGGGCTGGTCGAGCAGCTGGCCACGCTCGAGTTCATCGACCGCGGCGACAACGTCGTGCTCGTCGGCAGCCCGGGCGTCGGCAAGACCCACCTGTCGATAGCCATAGGCCACGAGGCGGTGATGGCCCGCAAGCAGGTGTACTTCGCCGACTGCTCGAGGCTGGTCGAGGACCTCAAGCACGCCTCGGCGAAGGAGGCGCTGGCGCGCAGGATGCGGTTCTACGAGCACTGCAGCCTGCTGATAATAGACGAGCTCGGCTACCTCGACATCGGCAAGGAGGGCGCCGACCTGCTGTTCCAGCTGGTCAACAGGCGCTACGCGCTCAAGCGGTCGACCATCGTCACGACCAACGTGCCGGTGGGCAGGTGGGGCGACGTGTTCGGCAGCAACGTCACGGCCTCGGCGGTGGCCGACAGGCTTTGCCACCATTGCGCGATGATCAAGATAACGGGACGGTCATATCGCCTGAAGGACGTATCCATCGGCGGTGAGGACGGGAAGGAGGAGGGCGCCTAGACGCCGGAAGCGGCGCATCAGCGTTGGCGAATCCGGCGCATCCGCGTTGGCGCGATTGGCGAAAATACGTTGGTGAAAATGGTGAAAAATATATTGACGCTAACACCCCTTATCGTGAACCTCGTGAACCCGAGGTTTCTCTTGACGTCGCCGAACACGGTCTCCACGTCGACGGAGCGCCTCTTCCGCAAGGCGGACCCCGCCTCCGTGCGCAGCATCTCGCCGGCGCGGCTCTTGAAGGCGTTCAAGGCCGGGCTCGCCTGGATCCGCTTCGGGAAATCCGGGTCCGCCGACTTCGAGCACCTCGCCCTGCGGGAGCAGCCCGAGCAGTCCTCGCGCTCGTATGTCCGCACCGCGCTCTCGTAGCCCAGGTCCGACACCCGCCGCGATTCTCCGCAAAAGGCAAGCGTCCGGCCCTCCGGGCAGGCGTGCTCGTCGGACTCTTCGTCGTGCGCCCAGTTGGCGACCCCCATCTCGTCGTCGCGCCATTTCTCGTTGCGGCACTCGCGGAAGAGCTCGCTGTGCTTGACGTAGGCGTCTGCGCCCTCGCGCTCGACGTAGGCGTAGTTCTCCTCGCTGCCGTAGCCGGCATCGGCCGCGAAGCTTGCGGGCAGGCGCCCGATCCTCTCCTTGACGTGCTCGCAGCGCGGGATGGCGCAGGCCGCGTATACTATATGCGCAGGTCAAAAGCCATTTTATAAGAACACGAATCGATATTCGCAATAGTAAGGCGATAATCTGGGAGGCTGAAAAAGGAAGGCCCGCCAAGACCTTTCGGTCCTGGCGGGCCATGCTGTAGCAATAGTTTTGATACAGCCCCTAAGTGTCTAACCGGGAAATCAGGGCGGCACAAGGGGCAAAAGGCCTCGAAGCGCCCAAAGCAACCGACGCCCGAAAATCCTCTAACGCACTTCGCGCATCATGCCGTTCTCCACGCGAAGGCGCATGGTGGCGAACTCGCGAGCTTTTGCACGGTGTGCGGCGACGAAAACCGTTTTGCCCGGCAATGCGGCTATGTTGGCTAGCACAGCCGCTTCGGTCGCATCATCGAGCGCGCTTGTGACCTCGTCGAGCACCATGATAGGCGCACCCGAGCACACCGCGCGCGCAATAGCCAAACGCTGCAGCTGCCCTTGGGAAAGCCCCTGCCCGTGCTCGCCTATCATCGTGTTGATCCCCTGCGGAAGCTCTTTCACGAAACCCCACGCGCACGCTGCTTCGCACGCACGTTTTACCTGGTCATCGGTCGCATCAGAAGCCGCAAACGCCACGTTTTCGCGCACCGAACCTGCAAACAGGAAGTTATCCTGCGGCACATAGGCGAACACCCTCGGCGGCACCTGAGACGCGGGGCAAGCCGTAACCGCTGCGTTAATCGCAGGTGCGACTAGCCCACACGAAACCGCAGGGGCATCGAAAGCGACGAGCGCTCCGGGATCTTCCCCATCTGCAGCTTCTCCGCACTCCGGTGCATCGTCGGCAAACTCATATGCGAAACCATCAGCGTCGTAGGCACCCAACACCAGCTTGAACAGCGTGGACTTTCCCGAGCCTGAAGGCCCCTCTACCACCACGAACGAGCCCTTCGGCACAAACGCGCCATCACAGAAAAGGCTTGCAACTTCGCCCTCGGAAGATGCTAGGGCCGTCTTTTCGGCAGCGTCACCAGCAAGCACGCCGCCGACCGCATCGCTCAAAGCCCCCGCACCCTCACCGCCGGCAGCATCGCAACCCGAAGCTTGCGGCGCCGCTTCGGCTTCGCTACCGCCCTCTTCGTCCCTATAGGAAAACGCCAGATCGCATATCCGCACGCCTGAGAACCGCTGATAAAACTCCGCAGCCGTCATGGGCAAGCGGTTCTCCGAATGCGAAAGCTCCGCAACCTCCATTAGGCGTTCCGCCGACGCGAGCGCCTGATACAGCTGCGGCAGCATGCCCGACAAACTGGAAACCGGCGCCTGGATGCGCGCCACCAGCTGCAGCACCGCCATAAGCGTGCCGTAGCTCATGGTGCCGTGTAAAAGCGCAAACGCGCACCACGTGAGCGCCACGGCATACAACGCGTTGAAGAAGAACGCAAAACTGGCGTTCGCGGCGATAGACCATCCGCGGCGGCGCATTTGCGCTGCAAAATGGTCCTCCTGCAGCACATCAGCATGCGCGCTTGTGGCAGGCTGGGCACCGAACGAACGGATGACCAGCTGATGCTCAAGCGCCTCCTGCAAGAAGACGCGCACGGCTCCTTCTTTTTCCTGCACCGCCCTGTGCAGCGCCTTCAAACGTCCGCGCAACGTGCGCGCCAGCACGAACGAAAGCAGCGCCGCCCCGACGAACAGCGCCACCATGGGCGGGCTGATCAGCGCGAGCACCGCGATGGCGAACACCAGTTGTGCGATCATGGACACGAAGCTTGGGATGATGGTGGACACGCCGTTCGATACAGCCTGCACGTCGGAGAACATGCGGTTGGAAAGCTCGCCGGAATGGAAGCGCAAAACGTTGCCGTAGCGCGCGGTGAAGATACTGTCGAGCATGGATTTTCGCAGCTCAAGGGCAAAGCGGGCGCGGATGCGCTCCTGTGTGCCGTTGATGGCCAGACGCAACACCAGCTGCGAGACGATAACGCCCGCAAGAGCCGCCGCGCTTGCCAGCAAGCCGTCGACGTTTCCCGCGACCGCCTGGTCTATGACGGCGCGGCACGCCAGCGCGAAGCTCACGAGCACCGCCGCCTGCAATGCGCACAGCGCCGATAGCGCCACGATGCGGCCATGCTGAGCCTTAGACTGCGCGAACAGCCACGCGTAGGTGACCTTGTCCTGCTCGCGCGCCGCCCCGCGCATCATTTCCGCCCCGCTTTGCCAACGGTGTCGCGATCGCGCAGGCCGCACGACACGAGCACGCGCTTGCCCGCGCGCCTTATGGCGGCATTTGCGCCCTTGCATACCTTGCGCACGGGGAACAACGCCACCCACAGCTTCGAATACGCATGGTAGCCGCGGGAGGTTTCGCAATCGATATGGCGGCCGTCGCGATAGAAGCCGCGCAGCACGCCCAGCACGTCCACGCACGGGATGTACTCCAGCGTGACGCAATTATCCCCGCAAATCACGTAGCCTTTTTCTGAGCCGCGGTCGAAATGCCCCACCACGCGATGCAACACGTACTTCCCGCCACGGCGATACAGCGCAACGTCGTAACGACGCAGCTCGCCCCGAGCCGGCACCACCAGCATCACGTCATGGCGGTTGCGCAGCATCGGCCACATGGAAACGCCCGCAGGCGGCCCCATGTAGAAGCCCTCGGAAGCCAGCACGTCCTCGATCTTGCGCGGCTCGGAACCAGCAACGGCAGTGGAAAGCGCAGGCGGGAACGTCGAGCCCCCGCCCATCGTCGATACACCCGCGCCCAACATCGCGGAAGATATGTCCTTCTCGCTCGTCATGAATCGCCCGTCAACAACAACCTAGACTCCGGCCCTACTCGTCCAGCAAGTCGGTATCGCGCAGCTTGCCCAAAAATGCCGCGACATCGGCGCGCGCCGTTCCCTCGTCGACCGCGTATTCCGCCAGCAAAGCCTGGACCAGCTCTTCCTCCACAGTATCCGCGGCAAGCTGACCCCACAAAAACGCGCCCGTGCCATTCAAGCGGACCATGCAGTGGCGCTTCATGCTGGTTTCGCCCACCGGCACCACCACGTGTTGGCTGCCTACTTTGTTCATGATGAAACCGTCTTTAATCTTCATGCTTTGATCCTTCTTTTAAACGTAGTGATTCGCTTTTATTATCGCACAGCGCCATTTGGAACGCCGCGTCGAAGGCGGCGGGGGTCGGTGTGCATCGCAGCATGCAAAACGGCACGTTGCCCACCAACCTGTCCAGCAATTCCAGCTGGCGAAGAGCCAGAACGGGGTCCTTCGGCAGCAGGACCTGTTTCATGATGCGCGCGATGATTTCCCGATCGTCCTCCAACCGGGACAGGCGGTCGGGTTCGCCCGGCTGGCAGCGCTCGATAAAGCAGACGGCGCGAAGGGGAACGCTTGCGTTTTGCCCCCAGCCCTCCTTGCCGTTATATGGAGTGCCGTACGCGATGAACGTACCTGAGGGCTGGTCACAGAATGTGTCCGCGTGCTGCCCATCAGGTGCCCTGCCTGGAACCGCGCCCGCTTCCGCGCTGGGGCCTTCCCCGCTTTTCCAACGCAAGATGGGCTTGTCGCCGTTCACCACCGTCACGTCATCGCCCAGCGCGCGCATCCATTGCGCGATGTGCGTGCTTTTGCCCGTGCCGCTTTTCGCCGCGAACGCGAAGCCGCAGCCCGCATACGAGATAACCGCTGCATGGAAAAGGAACGCGTTGTAGTTCACCATGCGTGTGCAAATCTTGCGGTAGAGAGCCAACGACTCGCAATATGCAGGCGAAAACGCGACTTCGTCGTCATTTTCCGCCGCTATCTCCTCGGGCGTTACCGATACCGAAAAGTCGCATTCGCTAGCGGAGACATCGACGATATAATCCGCGCAAAGCCGCTCGGTGAACGCATAGCGTGCCTCCACAGCAATCAGTACCCCGGCTAACTTAACGCAGAACATAGGCCTAGCTCCTTGGAAAGGCGATGGTGGGCACGAAAGGCAACAGCGGGCGCGCAAAACACCTGAATTGCATCGTGTTTAGGCATTTTCCGCCTGGTAATCGCCGTTGTTTTATTATAAACGCACAGGCAGAGCGCATAGCCGGCCGTCAAGCGCGCAAGCAATTTCCACGCACGCCCATGCATACCGGGACGAAGCATCGAGAGGAAGCATCCGTGGACCTTTCCGCCGCCGAAGAGTATACGATCAAGATGATCGCCGCAGAAAGCGCCTTGCCGCATGATGCGCGCGATGCGGCTTCCGCAGCCGTGCCCGCCCTTGGGCTCCCCGACGGCCTGTGGCCCGCCGTGCGCGCCGAGCTGGTGGCGCAATCGGTCATCGGCTATCCCGCAAACGCTATCGAGAACCTCGGGCTTTCCTCCACCGACCAGGCAGAATACCTTGCCCTTGCCGGGAAGAACCTGGCGGGCTGGCATCGCCTTATGATGGCGCAGGACGACGTGCTTACCGAGTTTCGCCAGACAGGCATCCCCACTGCCGTGCTGAAGGGCGCGGCGGCTGCGGCAAACTACCCGCAGGCGAACAGCCGCAGCATGGGCGACATAGACCTTATCGTGCCGCCTGCCGATTTCGATCGGGCATTTGCGCTTTTAGAGCGCCTGGGCTGGGAAAACGATGCTCCGCTAGAAATCAACCCGCGCCACGCGGGGTTCCAGAAAGCCGGCTGCCCCGAAATCGAGCTGCACCGTTACTTCAGCACGTGCACCGATAAGCGGCAAGCGGACTTCCTTGACCAGGCCATTTACGATGCCATCCCGCGCGCCGAGTGGACCGACGTCGCGGGTTTCAGCGTGCCCGTGCTGCCGCCGCTCGAGAATGGGCTGGTGCTACTCGCGCACGTCAACCAGCATTTAGGGTCGGGGCTGGGGCTTCGCCAAATCCTGGATTGGCAGATGTTCGTGGCGGCGTACTTGACCGACGAGCTTTGGGAGCACGAGTTCCGGCACGCCGCGCAGCAGATCGGCATGGAGAAGCTGGCAATCACCACAACGTGGCTGTGCCGCACCTACCTGGGGCTTCAGACTTCGGCAACGTGGTTCGACGGCGCCGATGCGCAGCTTGCCGACGACCTTCTGCTCTACATCATGCACCGAGGGAACATGGGTCGCAAAATGGAGCGCGGCACGCAGGCAACGCGTATCGTGATGCACAGCTTCCGCAGCCCCGCGGCCCTGGTTCGTTACCTGTACACGGGCGGGCGCTCCCATTGGGCGCCGGCGCGCAAGCACGCGTGGCTTGCCCCGGCCGCGTGCATCTACCAAATCGGGCACGTCATCCGCAAGGGGCTTGCGCGCAACGCGAGCATGAGCGAGCTCGTCAACGACGCACGCAGCGCCCAACAGGAAGTCGACCTGCTGAAACGCCTTGAGGTCACCAGGATGTGAGAAGCTGAGTTCCGCCAAGGGAAAGAGCGAGAAAGCGACTGGCCTAAAACGAAGGCGGGGGAAGAATCGCCGCAGGAAACGTAGGCTGCTAAAGAAGGCGGGTCCCAGGAGTGCACTTGCATTCCTGGGACCCGCATTAAGCTGTGCGTTATCGTGCGCGACGCGCGGAGAATCGGCGACTTAGTAGTAGCCCGTCCACGTGGAGCCGTCGGCTTCGGTCTTGACGCCGGGATCGGCGCCACCGGCCCCCTGGTTGTCGGTAGAGCCGCCCGAGCCATTCTCGGATGAGCCACCGTTACCCGAGCTCGCGCCGCCCGACTGGCCGCCCGAAGCGGAACCAGAGTCGGAGCCGCTCGCGCTCGGGGTGTTGCCGCCGGAAGCCGACGTGCCATCAGCGGATTTGCCCGCCGCAGCGTTAGAGGAATCGCCGAACACCTCGGACGCGTCGACCTGGTTGTCGGCCGTGCCGTCACCCGAGGCGCGCATCGCGCCCGTATCTTTGGAAGCTGCGTCGGAAGCGGCAGTAGCAGCGCTTTCCGTGCTTGACGTCGCCTTATCCTGGCCCGAGTCCTTACCCGAGCCGCCCGATACCGCCAACGCGACAAGCACCACGACGACAACCAAAATCGCCGCGCCCGCGCCGATAAGCACATTACGTTTCCGCGTATCCATAGATTCGATACCCTTCGTTCAATCGCTGAACATCTGCAAAACGAAGGGCGGGCGAAACCGCCCGCCCTTCGAGAGATCCATCAAACCGAGCGTGATCGCAAGGCCCCGCGCGACTGGTTTAGCAAGGCCTTACGAAGCTGGTGCGGTTGTTAGAAGTCGCCCGTGCCACTATCACCAGGACCATCAACAAAACCACCAGAAGCAACGATAACGTCACGGTCTTCCAGTTCGATGATCTCCATCTCGGGGGTTTCGTAGCTATTTTGCATATCATCCAACTTTCTACTGAATTGCGGACTTGATTTTTTTGGCATATTCTTTTTCAGCCTTGCTCGCCATAGGGTGTTCAAGAATGGCGCCTGCAACATCGATTACCGAGCGCGATTGGTAATTGCTCTCAACGGCCTCGACGGTAGTTCCATCAACGGTGACATATTTGACAAATGCTTTCTCAGTGAAGTTTGCGGTGTAAAGGCTCGTCTTCACCTCGTTAAATACGAGGTTTGCCGTAACAGTCCCGTCGTTATTCATTGCGTTGTTGTATGCCACAAAGCGGACATCATCAGGCGAGCTAACGGTAACCCTCTTGTAGTACCAGCCGTTCTCAATAAACGTGGATTTCTCGGGGATGGCCATGGTGTAGCCAAAGCGCAGATAAGTAAGCTCAGCCGGATCACCAACGTCCATCCTCAGCGAACCGCCCTTGAACTGCAGCAGATCGGTGATCTTGACGAACTTGGCATAAGCAGCGCCCTCGACATCGCTCGTGGTGCAAGGAGTCTCGAATGCAGCGTCCTTATACCAACCAGCGAACGCCATGCCATCCTGAGTCGGATACGTCCAAGAGGCCAGGTCACCGCTGCGGTAATCCTGCAATGCATACGCGCCCTCAGGAAGCTTAACGCCGTACGTACCGTCACCATTGTCGGCAGGAGCATAGCCCGCAGCGCAATACTCGGCAGGAATCTCAGTGGCAAACGTGCCGCCGCTGATGGCAATGTTCGCAGGCTGAGTGCTCACCTGGATTGCCTTGTTGAACTTACCACCCGTGATGGTGAGCTGGCGGCTCTGATCTTTACCAATAGCACCGCTCACATCAACGCTACCTTCGATGACGCTATTGCCTTCAACCGTAACGCTTACGGAAGGATACGAAGCATACCTGCACACGTCAAATGCCCACGGTCCGCCGACTTGTTTATTCTGACCAGCAACGATGGTCGAATCCTTAATGACCGTATCGCCGTTGTTGTTCGACAGCGTGTAGCACGTTTGTTTGCCGCCCTTCACGGTCATGCCGTCAAGGGTCAGGTTGCTGTAGTTCTGAATCATGATTGCTGGCGAGCCCGACCACTGAGTCATGTCGTCGCCCGCAACGCTTGCATCACCAAAGATGGAGCCGTTGCGCATCACAATCGTGTTGCCCTTGAGCAGCTGGAAGCCGTTCGAGGCGGTTCCCGTGCTACCAACAAGCTTGCCACCCACCGTGTAGGAATGACCCGCGAAGTCGATGGTCAAACCATTGGGGAAGGTGTCGCCCTTGACGACAATGCCGTCGCCGCTGCAATCAGACAACAGCGTGATGGTGTCTCCGTCCTGGGCTGCTGCTACAGCGCCAGCGAGAGTGGCGTACGCCTTGCTGCCAATCTGAGCCACACCGGCAACCACGCCGTACGTGCCGTCACCGTTGTCAGTAGGAGCGTAACCGGGAGCCAGGTAGCTGGTGCCTTCGCCCTCGGGGGAGACGCTGGGGTCGAAGCCGACGAACGTACCGCCGCTGATGGCGACATTCGCACTGCCGTCCACATATGCACTGTCGATGCAGTTGAACAGATATTTGCTGCTACCTTCCCACTTCTGGCGCAGGTCGAAGGTGCCGCCCTTGACGGACAGGGTGCCCTCCTCCACCTGAACAACGCTGACGTTACCGTAGAAAGTGCCGTTTTCGATGGTCAGGTCGCCCTTCACCACGTTGATGGTGTAGCAGTCGTTCTCCTTGGCATCTATGGTGCCGTTGCCAGTGATGGTCACCTTGGCGCCATTTGTGATGGACAGGATGGCGTTGGCATTATTGCCCCAGATGTCTTGCGTGTTCTTGATGGTCTTGCCGTTCAGGTCAAGCGTGATGTTCTTGCCAATGGTCAGCTGGCTATTCTGCTCGACATCCGTCAGTAGGGTAATGGTCTTACCCTTTGCAGCCAGACGAATCGCGTCGGCCAGCGTCTCATACTTCTTGCTGCCGATTTGAGCAACATAGTGGCCTTCCTTGACGCCGTAGGTGCCATCCGCGTTCTTGGTGGGAATGAAGCCATCGGCGCAGTAGCCTTCGGTAATGCTCTTATTAAACGTACCGCCGGAGACCTCGAAGTTGCCGCTGGTAGCTTTGCCGAGTGCCCAGAATATCTCCACCCTAGAGTTCTTGGAATTATTGACGAACGTACCACCTGTAACCTTCGTGGAGGACGGGTGACCCTCCACCAAGCCAGTTACAACAACCTGCGGGCTGGAATACTTCTTATACGGAGCATTGCAGATAAATTCTCCATCAGAGATAATCGTACTGCCATAAGCAAGAATAACGCCGGTAAAACCCTGCGACGATGCATAGCTCAGCTCGAACCTGCCGCCGTTAATGTTAAGAGTTGAGTCTTCCTCGCTCTTCACAACGTTCAGACCACCCGAATACGAACCGCTCTTGATGGTCAGCGTGCCATCGTTTCTAATCATAGAGGAATCCGTGTTGCCCGCCGTAGCCGTGACATCTTCGAGCGTGGCTGTGCCGTAGTTATCGATGGTGTAGTAGCCCGTGCCACCAACAATGCTGCCGTTCTTCACGGTAGCCGTGGCGTCCCCCGCGATGGTCAGCGAAGCCTTGCCGGCATTCGTGTTCGTCAGCGTCTTGCCACCAAGGTCAAGCGTGATGTTCTTGCCAGCAGCCACGGTTGCATCTTCGGTCGCATCCGCCAGCAGCGTGACGGTTTCGCCGTCCTGAGCTGCGTCGATAGCGGCCTGCAGGGTATTGAATGCCTTAAAGCCCACCTGCGCGGCCGAACCGGAAACCCCATGTGTACCGTCAGGGTTGTCGATAGGATCGCAACCCTCAGCGCACAGAGCCTGAGGGACTGCGGAAGAGAACGTGCCACCGTAAACGGCGACCGTCTTAGCAGCGTTGTCGAAATCCGACTCCTGTTTCGTTGAGGAATCCCAGCTGTAAGCCTTGATGGCTGCGTTATCGCCCTTCGCCGTGAAGGTGCCGCCAGTGATGGCAACCTGACCAAGACCCTTGTAGCCGGGGCGGTTGACGATGGAAATCGCCGCGCCATCCTGGATGGCGCCGTCGCCTTCGAGCTTCTCAACCGGGTCGCCCGACACCGTAATCGCGCTACCGGCAGCAACGTTCAGGTTGCCGGAGCACACCTGCGCACCCATCGTCTTCGCGTTGATCGCGGAATTGTCGATGGTCAGCGTTCCGCTGCTGGGGAAGTAAATGCCGAAGCCGTTGGGAACGTTGAGCGTGCTGTCCTTCAGGACAACGGTGTCGTTCGTGTTGTTGCCGTTCGTTTCGATGCCGCTCGTGGCGGTGGTAGTTGCCTCAACGCCCTCGAACGTAAGGGTGGAGTTGTCATACTTGATGGTGCCGCCCATAGCAGACGGAATCAAGCCGATGAGCTGCGAGCTTACAACCTTGCCGTTTTTCACCGTAAGCGATACGTTGGGATAATTGATCTCGAACGCCGCGGAGTTTGCATCGGTTCCGGTGCACGTCCAGGTGTGGCCATTCAGGTCAACCACGCGAGCGATGCTTCCGGAGTTGAACGTGCTGCCCGTAGTGTAGTCGCGCAGCAAAGTGATGGCTTTGCCACTTGCGGTCTGCGCCTTGAATGCCTCGTCCATAGTGTAATAGCTGGTTTCGCCAACCTGGGCAAGGTAAGCTTTTGCCACGCCGAAGGTGCCATCGGCATTCGGGGTGGCAGTGGAGCCTTCGATCAGATAACGGGACGGATCGGTGCTGAACGTACCGCTCGTGACCTCGATCGTCGCCTTTGTGGGGTCGTTGGAAGTAGTACCCGTGCTGTAGTCAACCGTGTTCAGCGTGCCATTGACGGTGCCGCCCGTGATGGACACCTTCGCTGCTTTACCCTCGGCGCCGTCGTAAGTCACTGACTCAACGTTACCGTTGACGGTGCCGCCGCTGATGTTCAGATTGGAATTGCTTCCGCCATCGTACGTCCACGTCGAAACATTACCATTGACAACTGCGTTTTCCTTAATATTGGCATTCAGCCAGTTTTCAATCGCGTAGCTGTTCTTAGAGTTAATCACACCGGCCTTCACATGGAGGGTACCAAAGTCAACTTTAATGGCGATGAAGTTGTCCTGCGTGAAGGTACCACCGGCAATGGTCATGACCGGATGGGCTTTTTTGTTGCTGTCGTTGCCGACGCGAACAAGAGACGCGCCCTTTGCGCCATTGGCCGTACCGCTGTTGTTCTTAACGGTGCCGCCGTTGAACAGCAGGAATCCGCTACCACCCTGGACGTCAATGACGTAGTGGGAGGAAACGCCGGAATTCTCCGCGGTGTCTTCACGCATGATGGTGCCCGTCTGAGCCTCACTGGAATCCTGGACGGTAACCCTGGTGTTGTCAATCGTCAGAGCCGGCTTGGCTTTGGCTGTACCGCCGTTCAGGGTGTGGCCGTTCAGGTCAAGCGTAATCGCGTTTGCAGAGATGGTAACGTTCTCGTACGTATCCGCCAGCAGCTTCACCGTTGCATTGCGCGATGCAGCGTCAATTGCCGCCTGCAAGCTGGGGTAGCTCGTGCCGTTGACTTCAGCGACTGCCGCCGTAGCACTTTCTTCACCGGTTGCGGATTCGCTGCCCTCTTCGCCAGTTGCCGCTGCGGAGGCTGCTTCGCTAGCCGTAGCTGCGGAGGTTGCGTTTTCGTTCGACGTTGTCGTCGTGCCGGATGTCTTGCCGGTTGCTTCGGGCTGCGTGGCGGACGTGGTACGCGGGCTTGCGCCCGTATCGGCGTCTTCGGCCTGACCGGAAGGCTGAGTCAGCTCAGTCGAGGGTGAGGAACCCCCCCCGATGCCGTGTCGTCGTCAGCCGCGAACGCCGCACTGGGCACCATCATGGGGCACATCGCGACGCTCATCAGGACCGAGATGACTTTGTTCGCGTTACTAGTTTTCATCTCCCTTTCATCTTCCTTTCCGTTTTCCTCGATTCCAACAGTTGCTATAAATCCATTCCCGCCGTTACGGCCTTTGGCAGGAAGTGATTTACCGGATGGGAGAGGCTTTGCGGACGATTGCAGCGCATCACGGTAATGCCGATGCGAAATCGCGCCGATATGGCGAATCATGTTTTCGCTTCAGGATGGCGCCGCGCGACCTCTTCGCTAAAATCCGCCCGAATTGCCTCAGGGAAAGAAAAAAGGGTGCCTCCGCTGTGTAGGAGGTACCCTTTTGCAGACATAGTCCGAGCCAGGATGCAGTACGCTGGCGACAAGGCAGGTAGTTTTACTCTGCCTCGGAATAATCAGTTCAATCGTTTTCGATTGAATCATGGTGTCGCCCCCGATCCAAAATCGCGCACGCAGAATGAATCGAGAGTATCATAGCAGAATACTCGCTTATTATCGTGTCCAAATCTTAAACAAATGCAACTCTATGGGCGGCAGACTCGTCCCCCTCCCCCGTTTGAGCATCAAGCATTCACGCTGATGGCGGACAAGCGTTATCGACCAGCGGCTGATTCCCTGTAGGTCCCCCGAACCATGACGGAAGCCGAATAGCGAGGGCTCCAGCGCCTTCTTTTACCCAAACACCAAGTCGAACTTGAGAATTTTCCGCTAGGTCCTTGATTCGAGGTCCTCCAGCTCGCAAAATCATTCAACTCGCAAGCTCCGCCGGATCGCGGCGCTGTATCAGAAGTGATTTCGATACAGCCCCCTTTTTTATGATGGGCGAGAGAAGACGAAGCAGCCCTCGACGCCAATGAAGACGGGCACGGCCTCGCCAGGACCGGGGAGCGCGGCCGTGGGCACCGTGAGCGTCTGGCCTGCCACGTCGAGCCGCGCCAGGTACGCCGCCCCGGCATAGACGCCGCAGCGCACGACGGCCTCGCCCGCGCAGGGCTTCCCCGCCTCCTCCCCGTCCCGACCAAGCGAGCAGGCCCCCTGGCGTACCACGGCCACGGCCGGCCCGTCGGGAACGCCGACGGCGGGCAATGCGATCTCCCCCACGGAGAACCGCTCCGCGCGCACCGCGCCCTCAAGCACTGAGCAGTCGCCGAAGCAGGCGGCGATCTTGGCCGTGGCGGGGTCGCGGTACAGCACCTCCGGGGCGCCGAGCTGCGTCACCCGGCCCCCATCGAGGGCCACGATGGTGTCCGACATCATGAGGGCCTCGTTGGCGTCGTGGGTCACCATGAGCGCGGTGACGCCCTCCTCGCGGTGCAGACGCAGAAGAAGCGAGCGCATGTCGTCGCGCAGGCTCTCGTCCAACCCCGAGAACGGCTCGTCCAGAAGCAGGGCAGCTGGTGCCGCCGCAATGGCCCGGGCCAGGGCCACGCGCTGGGCCTGGCCGCCGGAGAGCGTCTGCACCGGGCGCGGCCCGAAGCCGGCCAGCTGCACGCGTTCGATCAGCTCTTGTGCCCGGGCGCGCCGCTCGCGACGGCCCACCCCGGCCATGCGCAGCGGGTAGGCGACGTTCTCCTCCACCGTCATATGGGGGAACAACCGCACGTCCTGGAACACGAACCCCAGCCGGCGCCTGTGAGGGGGAAGGCCGTCCACGGCCGCGCCGTCGAAGGCGATGCTGCCCGAATCCTGCAGCAGGATGCCGGCGATCACCTTGAGGAGGGTGGACTTGCCCGCCCCCGACTCCCCCAGAAGGGAACAGAACGCGCCGTCGGGCACGGTGAACGACACATCGCGCAGCACCGGCCGCATCGTCTTGCGCCCAGACCCCAAGGTCAGGTTGATATGGCTCACGGACAACTCCATGGCGCTCCTATCCGTTGAAGTAGTCGATTTCGCGGGAGGCCTGCTTGCGCAGCAGCACCTCGAACAGCAGAAAGACGATGAGCGTGGCGGCGAGGAACACCACGCCGTAGGCGCTCGCGATGGTGCGGTCGCCGCCGGCCAGGTACGGGAACATGACGAGCGCCAGCGTCTTCACCTTCCCCGCCCCCACGAGCAGCGTGATGAAGTACTGGGAGAACGACAGGATGTAGCTCATCGAGGCCGCAGACAGAAGAGAAGGGGCGAGCACGGGCAGAATCACCGTCGCCCACGTCCGCGCGCTGCCGGCCCCGCACAGGCGCGCCTGTTCCTCGAGGCGGGAGCCGGCAGCCTCCATGGCGTCGACCATGATCAGCGACGCGTAGGGCAGAGCCACGATGACATGGGAGACGACCACCCCCGCAACGGTGCCGGCCAGCCCGGCCCGGATGAAGGCCACCTGGACGCCCATGGCGAAGACGGTGGCCGGGATGAGGAAGGGCGTGAGCACCGCGAAGCGGAAGACCTCGCGGCCGGCGAACCGGTATCGCGACAGGGCGCGCCCGGCGAGCGCGGCCACCGTCGTGGTCAGCACCGCCGTGGCAAGCGCGATGCCCACCGAGGTGCCGAGCACGTCGGTCAGGCGCTGGGCGGGACCGAACAGCTCCTCCACGCCGCGGGCAGAGAGCGTCTCGGGGAGAAGCGAGGGCCAGGGCCACGAGGCCGTGAACGCCCAGACGACGATGATCGCCACGGGCCCCAGGACGCAGAGCGCCTGCAGGGCCACGAGCGCCCGCGCCGCCGCCTTCCCCGATAGGCCCCTGCCGCGCCGCGGGCTCATCGGTCGCGCTCCTCGCGGCGCAGCACGGCGAAGTACGCCGCGGCCGCCGCCGTGGTGACCACGGCCATGACGCCGTTGAGGGCCATGGCGATGCAGCGGTTCATGATATCGGGGTTCTGAAACTCAATGTAGGCGAGCACGGGCAGCGCCTTGGGCGCCGTCGCCCCCAGAAGGAACGTCACCTCGTAGGCGCCGAAGGCGAAGGCAAATACCACGAGGAAAGCCTTCACGAGCGCCCCTCTGCAAAGCGGCAGCGTCACCGTGAGAAACGAGCGCAGAGGCGAGGCGCCGAGAGTTCCCGCCGCCTCCCCGAAGCTGTCCGAGACATGGCCCATGAGCGTCACCGTGCAGAAGGCCACGAAGGGCACCTCCTTCCATACGTAGGTGGCGATGATGCCCCACCCGCTCGGGTCCCCCACGATAGAGGGGAAGTCCGTGGGGGACCCGATGAGGCCGAGGTGGAACAGGACCCGCGGCATAAGCCCCGAGCCCGAAAACAGCGAGACCATGGCCAACACCACGAGGATATGGGCGCACATGAGGGGGATCTGCACATCGATGAGGGCGATCAGCCGCGTGCGCCTCACCGCGCACAGCGCCGCGGACAGCACGATGCCGCCGGCAAGGGCGACAAGCGACGAGACCAGCGCGATATACAGGCTGAAGCCCACCGAGGCGGCCAGGTCGGGCCGGGTGAGCACCTCGCCCCAATAGTCGAGGGTGAAATCGGTCAGGCCGAGGAAGGGCATGATGCCGAACCCCTGCAGCACGCCGTTGACCACCCCGTAGAGGAAGACGGCCACCAGCACCAGGGCCGGCGCCATGAGAAGATAGGGGGCGACGGCGCGCCCGCGCCGCCGCATCGCCAGACGGTCCATGGCCGCCATCGCCTCCTCTCAGACAGCGCGGATGCGCTTAATTGAAACCTTACTGCTGCGCCACGCGCGTAAGCCACAGCTTCTCGAGGATCGGAATGACCGGGCCCGCGGCCTCGGTGATACGATGGTCGAGCAGCTCCTCCAAGGGAATCTGGGTGGAGCCAAGGGGCACGTCGGCGAAGGCCTTGGCATCGGCCTCGGGGAGCTTGCCCATGTCGAGCACCGAGATGTTGCCGATGTTCTCGTAGATGGACAGCTGCATCTCAGGCGAGATCACCTCGTTGATGGCCACGAGCGCCGCGGCCTTGTGGGGCGCGTTGGCGGCGATGGCCATGAAGTTAGAGTTGCCCACGGTGCCCGTGTCGAAGATGAACGAGCGGGTAGACTCGGGCAGCTGGCCGGTTTTGACGAGATCCTGCGGCGCGCCGTAGCCCATGTTCAGGATGAGCTCTCCGTCGGCGTACATGGTGGCCACCGTGGAGGAGTCGGCCGGGAAGGTCGCGCCCTCCTTCCAAAGGTACGGTTTCAGGTCGCGCAGGTAGTCCAGGCCGGGCTCCACAACGGCGAGCACGCTCTCCTCCGTGGGGTTTTCCAGAGACGACAGCTTCTCAAACTTGTCTTTGCCAACCACGCCGGCGATGAGGCAGGAGATGAAGGCCGTGCCGGTGAAGTCGCCGGGCTCCGGATAGGTGACTTGCCCCGGATGGGCCTGGCAGAAGGCCTTGAACTCCTCGACGGTGGTCGGCGGGGCATCGACGATGTCGCTGTTGTACCACATCTGCATCTGGGCCTTGCCGTAGGGGCATTCGAAGCCCTCGGTCGGCGAGCCGAAGTCGTATTCGACCTCGGGGCTTTGCCCGTCGATGAAGTCGTTGAAATTCGGCAGATAGCTCGTGAAGGGGCCCCAGAGGTAGCCGTTTTCCTTGCAGGAGTAGAAGTTCTCGCCGTTGATCCAGATGAAGTCGATGGAGCCCTCCTCCACGCCCGCCTGCATCTCGCCGGAGAGCTGGGTCAAGATGTCGTTGATGTCCATGCCTACCAGATCGAGCGTGATGTCGTACTTCTCCTTGAGCGCCGGGGCGAGCACCGTCTTGATCCAGGTGTTGCGCGTCTCGTCGCCGCCCCATCCGTACCAGGAGACCGTCTGTCCCTTGGCGGCCTCAAGCACGGCGTTCCAATCGCCGTAATCGACCTCGCCGGCCGCGGTGCCGGCGCCGCCGTCCCCCTTCGTATCGCCCGCGCCCGAGCAGCCCGCCAACGTGCCGCCGAACATCAGGGCCGCGACCGTCACGCCGGCCACGCCCACGAAGCGCCGACGGCTCATCTGGGCACGCGATGCCTCGGCAATCACCTTCGAGAATTCCTGATCCATGGTGTTCGTTCCTCCCATTGCTATATTTGGACTGTTCTACTATTTGATTGTGTCTACTAGTAGACTAACGCAATTCTATAGGAAGACCTCGGAGAGTCAAGGGGTCTTTGGAAAACCGCCCCCAGGCGTCCTCCCCTTCGGCGAGGATGCCTCAGAGCAGCTCCTGGGCGAGCCAGGGGCCGTACTCGCCGGACCACATGGACTCGAGCCGGCCGAAGACGCCCGGCCAATCGAAGCCGGGCTCGAAGAGCAGCTCCAGGTACTGACAGAACGCCGGGCCCGCGGCGCCCTCGCCCGATGCCGCATCGGCGCGGCGGGCGGCGGCGAAGGTGTAGGCGCAGGTGGGGCAGTTGGCCACGACGAGCTCGGCGCCGGCGGCGCGGGGCTCCTCGTCGAGCGCGCGGCGGGCGCGACGGTCGCAGATGCCCTGATCGACCAGGGACACGGCCCCGGCAGCGCCGCAGCAGACCGCGTTGGCGCCGTGGTGGGCGCATTCCACGCAGGCGCCGTCGTCGAAGATGCGGCGCAAAGGACCGCCGAAGCGCCCGTCGCGGTCGTGGCACGAGTCGAAGAACGTGACCACCGGCGCCTCGTTCCCAGCCAGGGCCCTCAGCTTCTCGGGCAGCGGCTTCGCTCCTGCCGCCGCCAGAAGCTCCGGCAGCGCGATGAGCTCAAGACCCTCGGCGCCCTCGGCCGTCTCCCATTCGTCGCGGCAGCCGGGACAAACGAGCACCACTCGCTTGATGCCCGCCGAAACGGCCCTTTCCGCAAGCCGGTGCTTGAAGGCCTCGCAGCGGTCGGCGAAACCGCCCGAGCGCAAAGGGCTCCCGCAGCAGTCCACGGAAAGGGCCACTTCCATCCCCTGCTCCCTCAGCCACGCGAACACCGCGCGCGTGAGCTCGGGGGCGTAGCTGGCCAGGGAGCATCCGGGGAAGAACAGCGTGTCGGCGCCCCACTCGCTGGCGTTCTCCAACAGGGGCAGATCAGTGTAGTAGATGCCGTGCACGGCGCGGTAGGCCGAGAAGATGTGCCACTCGCGATCGACCTGGGTCATGGTAAAGCCGTCGATGCCCGTGACGCCGGCCAGGGCCAGAAGCTCGCGCAGGGCCGCGAACACGGGCCGCGCCTCGATGCCGTCGGGACAGATGAGCGTGCAGAAGCCGTCCATGCAGCAGCGGCGCACGGCGAAGACGAGGTCGGGGCGGGCGTGGGCGAGCCCCAAGACGCCCTCGGCGTTGCCCGCCTCGGCAAAGGCGGCGGCGAGACCGCCCACGGTCAGGGCCTCCCCCGCCGGTTGCAGCACCTCGCAGCGGGGCGCGCACGCACCGCAGCGGCGGCACCGGTCCGCGGCGCAGGAAACGGTCTCGAAAGCGGAACTCCAGCTCATAGCACCTTCTTTCCCATGGGCAGCGGGGCGCACTCGCCGCGCATCTCGCAGCCGTCGCAGTCGGCGGCGATCGTTGGGGCGATGGCGTCCCAGGGCACCTCCTTGAAGCCCAGGGCGCGATAGAACGGAACCGAGGCGCCCCGGGCCACCAAGTACAGCTCGCCGACGCGGGCGAGCGCCTCTTCCACCAGCGCGCGCCCCACGCCCCATCCGCGCCAGGTGGCGCAGGACACGACCGGGTTCACGTGGAATACGCCGTTTTCCCCCTTCTGCAGGCGCAGGAAGCCCACGGGCACGTCCTCGTCGTTGACGGCGACGCGCACGCCTGTCGCCGAGGGCAGCGCATCCATGCCCTCGGCGGCGGCGTAGGCGTTCAGATAGGCGAGATCGGCCTCGCGGCCGTCGCGTATGGAGAAGGGGCTCTCGGTCACGGATTCCTCCTAGAACGGTGGCAGGTACACTTTGTCGCGGGACTGCGGGATGGCGCGGCGGCCCAGCTCGCGCAGGCCCCGCACGACGTCGTCCATGAGCGTCACGGGAATGCCCATCATCATGAGCGTGTCGTCCACATCCGACGAGGCGCGGCAGCCGTAGCAGCCGAAGGAGATGTTGATCTCGCCGGACGTCAGCGGGATGAGCGTCGTCTCCACGCACTGGGCATTATAGCCCGAGGCATGGAAGTCGTGGCGGTGCCCCGTGTAGTAGGACGTGGCCATGGAGAGCCACATCATCTGCTCCGGCGTTCCGACGACGGCCACCACCTCCGCCGTACAGCGCGGCGCATCCAGAGGGCAGGTCACCGTGGCGCGCACCGAGCGCGGCGGCAGGCTCGGGCGCTCGGCCACCATGCGACGGGCCGCCTCCACCGAGTCCAGCTTGTGGAACAGGATGTACAGCTCCCCCGAGGCGAGTTTCTTCGGGATGGGCGCCAACCCCAAGATGGAGGTGCCGTCGGGGCAGGCATGGCGGTTCACGGGCATCATGAGCGCTCGTCCGCGCCGGGCCGCCATGAGCGCCTGGCAAAAGCGCAGCCGCTCCTCGGGCAAGGGCACGTCGGGCAGAGGCTCGCCGGCCCGGATGAGCGAGACGGCCACGGGGTGCCAGCGCAGCCCCAGCACCTCGCGCAGGACGGCCGCCCACTCCCGGTAGCGCTCGCGGGTCGCGGCATCCAGCGGCGGTGCGCAGGGCTCGTCGGCCTCCGCCGCGGCCCGGGCCGTGGCCTCGATGCGGATGGCATGGGCCGGGCACTGGCCCGAGCAGGTCTCGCAGCCCCAGCAGGCCTCCTCTGCCACGGCCACGGGACGGCCGTCCTCCATGGCGATGACCTCCATGGGGCAGAACGCCTCGCACAAACCGCACCCGGTGCAGAGCGCGCCGTCGAAGTGCACGGCGTGGCTCACGGCGGTCGTGTCGGCGAACTGGGCCGCCTCCATTACTTCCAGGGCGCCTTCGTGAAGCTCGATCTTCTGGGTCACAGGCTCCTCAACTCCTCCTTGCACCAGGGGGCGTACACGCGCCGCCCGGCGCCGTCGGTTAAATGGTACGAGCAGAACGGGATGGCGCGCCCATCGGGCACCGTTACCATCATGGAGCATTCGCGCAGTCGGCGAAGGTCCATCGTGCTCGCGTCCATGTAGTTCATCACGATGATGGAAAGCCCGTCGTGCACCGGCACCCCGCGGGCGGCCAAGATGTCGGGGATGACCGACCCTTGCGGGCTGTCGGGGCTATAGGCCGCACGGTACTCCTCGAAGGTGATCGATTTGGTGGCCGGGTAGAAGCCGGAGGCGTGATAGCGCTCGGACGGCTCGCGGCGGTCGCGCACGAGGAAGGTGCCCGTATCGCACAGCGGATTCGAGCACCCGAGCGGCCAGAAGTCCTCCGCATCCAAAAGTCCCTCGGACTGCTCGGCCATCTTGAAGATGACGTCCCCCGCCGTGAGCGCCACAGGAGCCTCGGCCTCGAAGCGGCCCGAGGTGAAGGCGGGCTGCAACGCGAGCCCCGCCACCACATCGGCGTTCTCCAGCGCAAAGCGCAGAAGGTCGCCGAGCTGACCGTCGTTTTCGCCGGACACCACGGCCACGGAGAGCACTACCTGGACGCCCGCCTCGCGGCAGCGCTCGATGGCGCGCCGCTTCACGTCCAGGATATCCCGACCGCAGGTGGCCTCGTACACGCTCCCGGTCAGACCGTCGAAGGAAAGGTAGACCCCGGTGAGGCCCGCCTCCACGAGGCGTTCCAGATATCCCGGGCGACTCGCGATGACAAGCCCGTTGGTATTCACCTCGATGCCCCAGAAGCCCTTCTTACGGCCCAGGCGGATGATGTCCGGCAAATCGGCGCGGCAGGTGGGCTCGCCGCCAGTGAGCTGCACGGCCCCATCGGTGCCCACGGCGCGGGCGATGACGTCGTACATGGCGCCGATCTCCTCCAGCGTCGGGTCGCCCGTGGGATCCTCGGCGCTCATGAAGCACACCGGACAGTGCAGGTTGCAGGCGCGGGTCACCTCGATCTCCAGCAGCGTGCCGCGCCGCTCGTGGCGGGCGCAGGTGCCGCAGCCCGTCGGGCAGGGGGACGAGGCCGCGCAGTTGGGCTTGGGCGGCGTCTTGGGCAGCGCCAGCGAGGTCAGCCAGCGGTAGTGATCGGCATCGGGCCAGATGCGCGTGCGAACAAGCCCGTGATCGGGGCAGGTTCGCTCCATCCACACGACGCCGTCTCCATCAGCGGAAATGGTGGCCGGCAGCGGTAAGAGGCATTCCGGGCACAGCGCCTCGGTTCTCTCCTTCAACGTCTCTTCCATGGCTTCCTACTTGTCAATATACTGGCGCGGGTCGTGGTTCTCGTTGGGGGGAGTGGTCACCTTCAGCCCCAGGAAATTGATCCAGTCGAGCACGCGCCGGGGCACAAACAGCCCCTGGTGCGGGGCCGCCTCCTCGATGGCGCGCAGGCACGAGATGGCGTGGGCCAGATCACTCCCCTCGTCCACATCGGCCACCGGCGACAGGTACGCCGAGGGGGCGCCGGTGGCCTTCAGCTTCTCCACGTAGGCGTCGAGCGCCGCTTTGCCGCCGGTGTTGTAGTAGACGCCCTGGTTGTCCATGGGGGTTTCGGCGCACCAGCCAACCAAAGACGTGCCGCACTCCTGGCACGGCGCCTGCACGAAACCGGGCGTGCCGAGGGAGCGGAAGTAGTCGAGCCACTGGAAGGCCTGGGTGATGTGGCTCTTCGGCAGCGTGGGAATGTCGCCTCCCACCGACACCACCGCATCGTAGCCCAAGGCGAACAGCTGCGAGAAGGCGTCGTCGAAGTGGTCGTCGAAGGTGGCGCCCGCATCGGTCAGGTAGTGCACCTCCATGGGCCACGGGCCGATAGCCTCGTAGGTCTCGCGCATGAGCTGGACGTTGTCGGCCGGGGTGGTGGACACGTAGAAGTCGTAGGTGACGGCCTCCGCCGTCGGATCGGCGGCCACGGCCGCGTCGTTCTCGCGCTGCAGCTCGATGAGCGCGTGCATGGAAAGCTCGCTCACGTCGTAGAGGCTGCGGCGGAAGAACTCGGCGGCCTGCTCGGGCGTAAGGATGCCGCCCCGCTCGCGCGTGAGGCGCGTCTTCACGAGGCCGGGCACGGGCGGTTTGCTGAAGATGAGCAAGGCGCACTTGCGGTTGGTCATGCTGTCTCGTCCTTTCTCGGTATGGTCGTATCTTCTCTATCGTCTTGCCAGGAGAGTCGCCCGGCGAAGGGCGCGATATGGCACGGAATCGCGTTGTAGCGCCAGGTGCCGATCAGGGGCTCTTCGGCCGTGCAGCTGGTAAGGTGGTTGGCATTGGACTCGTCCATGGCGCCGAAGTGCGGCGCGGATGCGTCCTCCTCGGGACGCCACCAGCCGTAGTCGACGCTCACCACGTCGTCGCGCATGGGAGCGACCTCCAGAAGGAACCGCGCCGTGCCGACGGCAGTTCGAACCTCGACGGGATCCCCCACCCCAAGGCCCAGGACCGCCGCCGTGGCGGGGCTCACCGTGGCCTGTGGCGCCGGGCACGCCTTCCGAAAGCGCGGGTTCTCGAAGTACATGGAACCGTTGTAGGGCTGGCGCCGCGCGCCGGTGATCAGGGTGAGGGGCAGGCCCCCGTCCCGAGGCGCCACCTCGCCGAACGCGGCGCGCCCTCCGGGCCCAGACGCGCCGACCACGATCGGCTCGGGCACGCGCGAGCCACCGAAGCGCGGAAGGAACTCGCTCGCCAGCTCGATTTTTCCCGTAGTCGTGGCGAACCCCCGGGGCGCGCCGTCTGCGCCGGGCAGCTCGTGCTTGCGCGGCGTGGGCGCGGGCCAGTACAGGCCCGTGGCGCAGAACTCGTCCCAGGAAAGGCCCGTGGGCGCCAAGCTCGCGGCAAAGGCCTCCTCCAAAGTCTCCTCGGGCCAGGCATCCTCCTGGCCCAGGCGAAGTCCCAGATCGCGGAACACGTCGTAGTCGCGCTTGCGCTCGTAAAGGGGCGCCACCGCAGCGGGCCCGCCGTAGGCCGCGTTGGCCACACCGCCGTGCACCTGGAGCACCGGCCGCTCGAGGGCGCCAGCCGCGGGCAGCACGTAATCGGCCAGAGCCGCCGTGGGTGTCATGCGGTACTCGAGCACCACGAGCAGATCGAGGCCCGCAAGCGCCCGGCGCACACGGGCGGAGTCGCCGTAGGTGAGCAGCGGGTTGGTGGCGTTCACGATGAGCGCCCGCACCGGATAGGGCTCGCCGGTTTCCATGGCGGTGAGCACGTAGTCGGGCAGGGCCGAGGTGAGGTAGCGCATGGGAGGCGTGCGGCCGTGTCTTTCAGTGAGAGCGCGCAGGGCGTCGTAGCCCTCGAAGCTCTGCAGGGGCGTACGCCCGGCGTTGAGGGACGCCGTGCGGCAGCCGGGCGCCATCGCGTCGCTCTGCTCCATGGCCTGCTCGCTTATGAAGTCCGGCGCCTCCGCCAGAAGGCAGCTGCCCGGGACATCCACGTTGCCGGTGATAGCGCGCAGACAGCAGATGGCCCGATGGACGTGGGGCACTGCGCGCCCGAGCTGGTCGATGCCGCGGCCGGACACCAGCGCGGCGGCGCGGGCCGAGCCGAACAGGCGGGCGGCCCGGCGGATGTCGTCGGCGTCCACGCCGCAGACCCTCGACGCCTCCTCGGGCGTCCAAGGGGCAACACAGCGCGCCAACTCGTCGAAGCCGTGGCACCACGCCTCCACGAACGACTCGTCACAAAGCCCCTCGCTGATGATCGCGTTCAGAAGGCCCAGGGCCAAAACCGCGTCGGTGCCAGGGCGCACGGGCAGCCACAAATCAGCGATCTCGGCGGCCTCGGTCTTGCGCGGGTCGATCACCACGAGAGACCCCTCGCCGGCGGCATAGGATTGGATATGCCCCCAGAAGGCGGAGTTATCGGACTGGGCGGGGTTCGTGCCCCACAGGACGAGGCACTCCGTGAGCCCGGGGACGATATCGGCCTCCACGGTCCAGCCGAAGGTGACCATGTCCATCCAGATGCGCGGGTTCCAGCAGATCTGCCCGATGCCCATGTTGTTCGGCGAGCCGAAGCGGCTCATGAATCGGTGGAGCGGCCAAAACGAGCAATGCGGGCCGCCGATGGCGCTGGCCAGGGTGGCAGGACCGTGCTCCTCGGCGAGCGCCGAAAGCCGCGCGGCGATGTCGTCCAGCGCCTCGTCCCAGCTCACCCGCTCCCATCGGCCGCTCCCCCGCTCTCCCACCCGCCGCAGGGGATAGTTCACGCGGTCCGGCGCATCCAGCGCCCCGACGTTCATAGGCCAGCGCTTGCAGGAGGCCATGACCGAGGCGCCGTAGGGGTAGCGGGCCGGATCGGGGCGCAGCCTCGTCACGCGGCCCTCCTCCACCGTCGCGATGACGGCGCAGGCGTAGCCGCAGTACTGGCAGTTGCTCGGACGCTCGACGGACTCACTCACCGCGCCTCCCCCTCCCTCGCCGGAAGAAGCTCGAAGTCGCGGCCTCCGTCGGGCGCCTTCCGCTCGTTCTCGATGAGGAAGCGCAGGGACAGGGGGCGGGCCGCGACGCGCCAGTCCATGGGGTAGTCGCAGAGCAGCTCAAGGTAATGGACGACGGGAAGCCCGTCCTGGGCCGAGGCCAGGGACGCCGCGCAGCTCATGCAAGCCGTGACCATGGCATCGGCGCCGTGCCGGGCCGCGTGCTCCGCGCGCCGGGCCCCCTGGGCGAGCGCCGCCTCGTACCGGCCGGCGGCCCGGGCGATGGACCCGCAGCAGCGCGACGAGGGCTCGAGGTTGTCCTCGATGAGCATCTCGGGGGGAAGCATCGCCCGCACGCCGCGGCCGAAGTCGTAGTCGCCGCGGTCGGGGCACGAGTCGTGCACCCACATCTTCGGGGCGTCCTTGCCCGCGAAGCCCTTGGCGGCGAGTACCTCGCGCGCCGTGGCCGGATCGATGCGGCAGCCGAGCTCGGCGAGCACCTTGGGCAGGGCCACCACCTCCGCGCACGGCGCGCCCACCTCGGTCGAGAGGGCGCGCTTGAGGGCAGCCGCGCAGTTCGGGCACGCGGCCACGATGCGCTCGGTGCCCGCCGCCTCCACGGCCCGGCGCAGCGCCTCGTCGACGGCCGCCCGCCGGGCCGCGCCATCGTCCTCGAAGTCGAGGATCTTGCCGCAGCACAGAAGCGAGGTGCCGTCCACCGCGCCGGCCTGCGCGAGATAGTCCGACAAGGTGGAGACCAGGGCCGGGGCGTAGTTGAGCAGTGAGCATCCAGGGAAGAAGACCGAAGCGGCCCGCGTGCGGCTCCCTCCCTCGGACACGCGCGCCGACGATCCGTCAGCCGCCACCGCTACGGCGCAGCCGGTCAGCGCATCGGTCATCAGGATGCCGTCCATAGCGGTATCTCCTCTCTTGCAACGCGGGCCGCGCCGGGCGAAGGCGCGGCCCCGAATTCAATCCAAAGGCGACCTAGTAAAGGTTCTCGCCCTTCGTCCAGGCCTTGAGGAACTCAGCGTCGCTCTTCGGAAGGCGCTCGTAGAAGCGCTCCTCGCCGGGCAGCGGCGCACGCTCGTCGGAATAGACGCACAGGTAGCGCAGCAGCAGGCCGCCGCAGAGCACCAGGATGGGCGCCAGGACCTCGGAGCCGGTGGAGCCTGCGCCCAAGACGTAGAGCGCCAGGGGCAGAACCAGTCCGCCGAAAACCATGCCACCCCAGAACAGAGGCGCCGTCTTGCCGCGCACCCAGCGGGCGGCCACCTCGTGGGCGCACACGTTGCCTGCGCCGTAGAAGCTCAAGACCATGATGAGCAGCACGGTGATCTCGGCCACGACGAGCACGATGTCGACGATGTGCACAATCTCGTGGATGAGCTCGGCCATCACCGCACCGATCACGTTCACGTCCACGGCCCCTCCCAGCGACAGCGCGATAGCCGCGCAAGCCGTGGAGAGCGCCGAGATGGTGAACAGCACCGGCAGCGCCGGGGTGGCCCAGAAGGCGTGGGCCTTCAGCGTGGAGAGCATGACGCCGGTGTACACCATGATGCCGAAGCCCGCCACCCCGGCCACGCCGAGCATGATCGGGCGGACGCCCTCAAGGGCGGCGGCCAAACCGAAGGTCCACTCCCAACCGAGCACGTACAGGTAGCTGGCCCACCACACGAAGCCGAAGATCATGGCAACGGACAGGAGCACCGCGCCCCACTTGATGATGGCGGTCTTGGTGGTGAACACGCGCCAGAACACCGGCGGCTGTCCCAGCTCGAAGACGAGGAAGAAGCAGCCTAGGGCCAGCGCCGCCAGGGCGAAGAACACCGGAGCGAAGAACAGCAAGCCGGAGCCCGGAACAATGATCAGGTCGAACAGGGCGGACAGGAAGAAGATGCCGCCGCCGAGGCCGCCTAGGAACAGGTAGATGACAATGGGGGCCTCCCAGTAGTGATGCTTCATCGCGCACCGCCTCCCATCTCGGGAATGTAGTAGATCTGCGGGTCCGTACCGAGCTCGGTGAACAGGCGCTCGGTGTGATTGGTGTTGATGAGCTTCGACACCTCGCTCTCGGGATCGTCGATGTCCCCGAAGATGCGGGCACGCTGGTGGCAGGTGGCCACGCAGTAGGGCTCGGCGGCCGGATCGGCAGCGCGCCGATCGCGGCAGAACGTGCACTTGCGCACGTACTGGTCGAAGCGGGGCACCATGTGGGACACGTCCCGCATCCCGTAGGGGCACGCGTTCACGCACACCTTGCAGCCCATGCACTTCTTGGAGTCAACCCAAACGGTGCCATCGTCGTCCTGCTGGCTGGCGCCGGTGGGACAGCAGGGCACGCACTCGGGGTTGGCGCAGTGCATGCACTGGGTGGGGGTCCAAGTGCGGTACACGTCCGGGAAGGTTCCCTTCGTGCCCTCGGTCATGACCGGGTTGTAGATGATGTCGAGGGGAAGGTCGTTCCAGGTGCGGCACGCGACGGTGCACGACTGGCAGCCGATGCAGCGGCTCTGGTCGACGACCATGACATAACGGGTCATAGCGTTAGGCTCCTTCCTCTTCGTCGGCGGCCCCGATAGCGGCGGCCTGGGCCTCCTCGGCCTCAATGGGGTTGTACTCCATGGTGTAGCGCGTGCCGTCTTCGGAGACGAGCTGGTCGGTGGCGCCGTCGTAGAGCCAGCCGTAGTAGGCCTCGTGATAGGCGCCGGTGTCCGGGTCGATGAGCCAGCCGGAGGCCGGATCGTACACGTAGGGAAGCTCGTTCAGCTGCGCATAACCTTTCTCCTCGTTCCACGTCAACTGCTCGGGGACCTCGAAGGGCGCACCCTGGCCCGGGTAGCAGCGCACACCGCCCACGAAGTTGACCTCTTGGCGGTCCATGTCATAGAACGTGCCGGTCTCGTCGTCGACGAGCAGCTCGCTGTCGGGATCGTAGCGCCAGCCGGTATAGGCGTCGTGGTAGCCCTTGGTGCGGGGATTCACGAGCCAGCCGGACTCGTCCAGGCGGAAATGGGTGCCCTCCTGGTAGAGCTGGCCGTTCTGCCACACGCGGTAGTAGCCCTCGGGCGCAGGTTCCATCTCAGGCGCCTCGAAGGGCACCTTCTCGCGGGCCAGACGCTGGTCCGACGGCATGACGGTGACGCCGGGCTCGGAGGAGTCGCCGGGGATGGACCACTGGGCATCGGCCGGCCGGTACTCGTGGTCGAACTCGGTGCACTTGTAGACGCGGCAGAGCAGGCCGCGATTGGCCCAGGAGCCGCCCATGGGGTCGCAGTCCCAATCGTCCACGGAGGTGAGCACGTTAGTGTTCGACTCAAGGCAGCCGAAGGGGTTGTTCAGATCGGCCGAGCCGTCGCGCTCGGGGAACCACCAGCCGCGGGGGCAGTACACCACGTTGGGGTGAATCTCCGGGCTCACGTTGGCACGCATCTTGATGCGCCCGCGGCGCGTCTCGATCCAGCACCAGTCGCCCTCGGCGATGCCGAGCTTGTCGGCCAAATCGGGGTTCAGGGTAAAGTAGGGATCGGGATACAGATAGCGGATGGAGGGCATCTGGAAGTGCTCGGAATGGTGGTAGGGCATGAATCCGCCGCCCGTGGTGAGCACGATGGGGTACTTCTCCGCCACCTCCGGATCGTCGATCTCGTTCTCGGAGCAGCCAATATAGGTGGGCATGCCCGCATAGCCCAGCTCGCGCAGGATGGAAGAGTCGCACTCCACCTTGCCCGAGGGGGTCCAAAAACCGCCGTTGGCGACGTACTTGTTCTGGTGCAGCGGCGGGTAGTACATGCGGTAGTTGTCCACGAAGTCGTCGTAACACTCGATGGCGAGACCCAGCGGCTTGAGGATATGGTAGTAGGCCTCCTCCTCGGTCTCCCAGGGCCACATCTCCGGATCCTGCCCACAGGCCAGGCCCAGCTTGCGCCAGAAGGTCATGTCGGTATGGCGGTCGTAAAGCGGACGTATGGCGCGCTTGCCACCGAGGAACGAGTCCGTGGCGCCGTAGTGGGTCACGATGGTCGGGCGCTCGAGCGCGCCGGCGGCCGGGAACACGTAGTCGGAGAGCAGCGCCGTGGGCGTCATCCAGTACTCCACGGTGACGAGGAACTCCACCTTCTTCAGGGCCTCAAGCGTCATCTTCGCATCGCCGTAGGAGTTCACCGGGTTGGTGGCGTTCACGATGAGGCCGCGAATCTGATAGGGGTCGCCGGTAATGATGGCCTTGAAGACGCTGGGGCCGTGGGCCTCACAGAACCACTCGGCCGGCAGCGTTTTACCCCAGGTGCGCTTGGCGTTGTCGGAGATCAACGTGTAGCCGGGCCAGCTCGTCAGCTTAAATTTGTTGGAGCCGATCTGCTTGGCCTTCTGCTCCTCGGGCAGGCACTCGTTGGCCTCCATCTCCTCGTCGGTGAGGAAGTTCAGGGCCGGCCCCGGCATGCCGTCGCCCCCGGGCACGTCCAGATTGCCGCAGATGGCGCGCATGAGGGCCAACGTGAGGCTCGTCGTCGTGGAGGCGGTGCCGAGTTGGTCCCAGGTGCAGCCCCACTGGATGCAGCCGGGCTTGTTGCCGGCGTACATGCGGGCCGCCGCGCGGATCTGGTCCGGGGTCAGCCACGTGAGCGGCGCGGCCCATTCCGGCGTGTAGTCACGCACGTGCTCCTTCAAGGCGTCGAAGTCCTGGCACCAGTCGCGCACGAAGGCGAAGTCGTAAAGGCCCTCGTAGATGATGGTGCGGAGCATGGCCAGGGCCAAAGCCGAATCGGAGCCGGGGCGCAGCGGCAGCCACAGATCCGCCTTCGACGCCGTCTCGGAGTAGCGCGGGTCCACCACGATGATCTTCATGCCCGCCTTCTGCAGGTCGGTGTAGCCGCGCATGGCGCCCAGAGATGACGCCCCCGGGTTCATGCCCCACAGCATGACCACCTTGGCCGAGCCGAGATCGGTCTCGAAGGGCGACCAGCCGGCCACGCAGGTCTCGGCCATGAAGGTGGGAATCCAGCACAGAAGGGCATTATGGAAGCCGTTGGGGCTGCCGAACTGGTTCATGAAGCGGCGGCGCGCCCAGTCGTCGGTGCGCGTCGTGCCGCCGGCCGAGGCCACGGCCTCGGCGCCGGACTCCTCCTTGATCTGGTTCAGGCGCTCGGCCACCTCAGCGATGGCCTGGTCGTAGGGAATCTTCTCCCACTTGCCCTCGCCCTTCTTGCCCACGCGCTTGAGCGCATGGTTGATGCGGGCGGGGTGGTTCAGATGCAGAAGGGCGCTGTTGCCGCGGCAGCAGAGGCCGCCTTGGTTCGAGTAATTGGGATCGCCCTCGATCTTGATCACCTCCCCGTCCTTCACATAGGCGAGGACACCGCAGTTCGCATGGCAGAAGTAGCACAGCGACTTGCGCATCTCTACGCCGGGGGCGTGGATGTCAATCTCGTTCCCCATGGACAACTCTCCTCTTCTCTCGTTCCTTATCGCCCGCCTTCGGCAGGCCCTGGGACGGCTCCTCAGCAGATCCGGATGCCCCTCTCGAGCTTCGATCTACTAAACGTCTCTGGCATAGAGTAGATCATATCAATGACAGATACTAGACTGATCAATGTTTGACTTGCTCTAATAATTGCCTACGGCTGAAAGTCCAGATCAGAAGGGGGTCCGTCGAAGAAAATGAGCCTTTCGGTATGACTTTCTTCCGAAATAAGTAGTATCAACAGGCTGAGTATATATCCGCAAAATTGGGCTTGGTAAAATGTTTGACTTAGTCTATTATTGCAAGCAAGCAAGTTCTTGAGAGAGTCGAGGAGACCGCCCTATGTGGCATGCGTGCAACCCGAAATCCGATGACGACCTGAAGCAGTGCGCCGAGTTGGGCAAGTCCCTCTCGCGCATGTCCCAGCCCACCATCCTCATCGTGCTGGCCGAGTCTGCCGAGCCCCTGCACGGCTACGTCATCGTTCAGAAGGCGGCGGCCTCCCCCATGTTCGGCGGCAAGAAGCCGGATCCGGCTGGCATCTACCGCACGCTGAAGAAGATGGAGGAGCAGGGGTTCGTCACCTCCGAGTGGGACACGCCCACTTCCGGCGCCGCCAAGCGCCTGTTCTCGCTCACGCCCGAGGGCCGTGCGGCCCTGCGCCGCTGGATCGATGCCCTAGCCTGCTACATGGCCACCATCCAGGAGCTGCGCGAGGAGGCATCGGCCGCGCTGAGGATCCCCGTACCGGCCCAGCCGGTCTGTCTCGGCCATGCCGAGTAGCGGCGCTAACCGCCAAGAGGTCTCATGAGCAGCAAAGATACCTTCCGTGCACCTTGGCAACCGCTGTCGGGACGAGCCATCGCCGCGGCGCTGGGACCGCGACCCGTCGTCGTCATCGGCACCGCCCGCGACGGCCGCGCGAACTTCACGCCAGTGGCCTTTTGCGCGCCGCTCTCCTACGAGCCGCCTTTGGTAGCCTTGGGCTTGAAGCCGACCTCGTTCACTTGCGAGATCCTTGAGCAGACGGGCACCTGCACGCTTTCCACCGTCGATGCCGACGCCGCAAGAGCCGTGCTGTGGTGCGGCTCGCACTCGGGGCGCACCACCGACAAGAGCGAGGGCTTCACCTGCGCTTGGGAAGAAGCAGGAGGTACGGCGCTCCCCTACCCGGCCTGCGCGCTATCCACCTTCACGGCGAAGGTGTCCTCAGTCGGCGATGCCGGCGACCACCGTCTCTTCGTCCTGGAAATCGAAGTCGCCGCCACACGTCTTCCCAGCACCGAAAAGGGCCGCCTCGTCACCGAGCCGACCCTCCTGTGCCTGGAGCACACCACCTTCGCCACCGCCGGGCGTATAAGCTAAGCCAAGCAGCTTGCTATCGCCCTATCCGATTGCGCCGGCGCGAATCTTGTCGCGCAGAAGCCAGCTGACGGCGATATAGACGACCATGGTGAGCGGGGCCACCACGAGGAAGGGCACGGCCACGAGGTTCGTGGCGTATAGCACGCTGCCGATCACCGTGACCACGGCGATGGTGCCCACGCCGCGCCAGTGCACTGACTTCTCGGGCTTGTCCATATCGATGCCCTGCCGCCCGATGCCCATCTTGCCGCGGACGATGTAATAGTCGGTAATGAGCAGCACGCACCAGGACGAGGTGAGGATGGAGCTATAACTCATGAACGCGTTCACCTGATCGAGGATGTTACACAGGATGAAGGCGAGCCCGATGGCGTTGGCGCCCACGACCGCGGCGGCCCAAGGAAGCGATCGACCCGTGATCGAATTCACAAGGTTCTCCACCGCGTTCGCGCCGCCGATGGAGTTCGAAGTCTCTACCTTCATCTGCGACAGGCAGATGACCGCCAACCCCACTCCCCCGGCAGCCAATACCAGCGACACGCCGGGATTAGTCACTGCGGCGTGGGCTGCCAACGTCGGATCCATGCCCTGGGCCGCGAAGTAAGCCACCGACTTGTCGAAGCCGTAGAACACGATGAGTGCACCGCAGATGTAGGTGATGATGGCAAAGATGCTCCCTGTAGCGGCAATAGGAGCGATATCGCGCTCACGACGCGCGAACCGCGTAAAATCAGCGGCGAACAGGGCCATCAGGCCACTTGTCATGATGGCGTAGTTCACTGAATAGGCAAAACCCTGCACAGGCTCAACGCCAGGAATGAGGATGCCGTGAGTGGCCGCTTCCACAAGCTGCCCATCGGCGGCAATAAGGTAGATGACATACCCCATGACGCAGAACAGCGCTACAACGAAAACGGCGTTCATGCGGGCGATGATCTTCGTGCCGAACAGCGCCATAAACACCCACACGCACGAGATGCCGATGAACAGCGCCCAACGCGCGACCTCGCTTTCCCAGCCAAAGGCAAAAAGAATCGCATTGCCGAGCTGCACCGTGCCCACGGCGAGCACGCCGACGATTACGAAAATCCAGATGAGAGAACCCGCCGCCGAGCCCTTCTTGCCAAAGATGTAATAGCGAGAGACCACATTGCTGGGCAAGCCCTCCCGATAGCAGATACGTCCCACGAACCACGTGAGCAGAAACGAGAGAGCAAAAGTGATGGCCACGGTGACGCCGCCCATCTGGCAGCCGGCGTAAAAGGCTACAATGCCACCGCCCATGAGCTTGGAGAGGCTGGACACCACACCGGAGAGAATGGCCGCGATATCCGGCCAGGCGAGACGTTCCGATTGCGGAACGCGCTCGAACAGCGACACTTGACTAGTCGCCGATCCCCTCTTCTTGGGGGAGCCTTCCCCCTCCGACGGCGCGCGACCCCTCGAGCGCTTCGCCACGTCGGTCGTCGGCTTCCCCTTGACCTTCTCCTCATTGAAACCCATCGACACCTGCCCCCTTTTCGAACAATCGACGGATGGTCCCTTCCCGAAGACTCCCGCCCCTCGCAAAGAGGGAGCCTTCGGGAAGGGAGCTGGGCGCACGTCCCAGCTCCCTTCGCGTGCGCGTTAGGCGCTGATCCCTAGGCGCTCGGCGGCTTGGGGGCGCCAGGGGCCTTGGGGGCTGCCGGAGCCGAAGGCGGCTTCGGGGCGCCAGGGGCCTTGGGGGCTCCCGGAGCCGAAGGCGGCTTCGGGGCGCCGGGGGCCGCGGGGGCGCCGGGCACGGGCTTGCTGCCGTTCAGGTAAGGCGTGAAATCGCAGCCACAGAACGGGCAGTTCTTAAGCTCGATGCCGTCAACGGCCTCGATGGTCTTGTGGCACTCGGGACACTCGGCCGGACCCGAGGCGGCCGCGCTGGCTGGTCTGAAGCACATGGTGGTCTCCTTTTCGTCGAACGGACGCGCCGCTTTTGCGACACGTTTCTATCCGAACGCCTGACGAGGCAGGCGCAAATCGGTGGTGGAGGGCAGGGCCTGGAGGATGCCCGTCCTCCCGAAGGGAGGCGCGCGGATTCTGCGCGCCTCCATCTCATTGGGGCCGTCTGGCCTAGTAGATGCCCACGTTGGCCATGATAATCATGACCACAAGGGAGCACAAGCCGGCGCCGATGGAAATGGCGGCGATGTGCTTGTAAGAGTTCTTGTGGTTCAGGCCCATGGCGGCGAGCATGCCGAACATGGCGCCGGAGTTGGGCAGGGCGCCGCCGATGGTGGCAGAGGTGGCGATGATCTTCGCCAGAGCGGCCGGGTCGACGCCAGTGGCCAGGTAGGGCTCCAGGAAGTTCTGGGCGATAATGCCCACAGCACCCGAGCCGGAGCCCATGATGCCACCGAGAGCCGCAGCCATGGTGGCAGCGGACACGTAGGTGCCGCCGGGCATGTTGAAGATGGCCTCATAGATGACCGTGAAGCCCGCAGAGGCGGCGGCCACGGTGCCCACGCCCACAGCAGCGGAGGTGAACACAGCGGGTCCCACACCGGCAACAGCGCCCTTGCCCAGCGTGTCGCGCAGGCTCGGCAGGTACTTGAAGAAGCAGATGATTGAGGCGATGACGCCGCAGACCATGCCGATGTACACGACGTTCTTCATGCCGGTGGCAGACAGGCCGATGATGACGGCGATGAGCACGATGAGCGGCAGGAGAGCCAGGCCCAGGGGCGGAATGTTGGTGTCGGCCTCCACTTCCTTGTCATCGTCGTCGGCAACGTAGTGCTCGCCTTTGGCCTCAGCGCGCTTCAAAGCGAACTTGATGTAGACGCAGCTCACCGCAATAGCGATGATGGAGCCCACGATGCCCATGATGGGGGCGGCGGTCAGCGACACGCCGCAGCCGTTAGAGGCGTTGATCCAGGCCACGGCCGGCACGCCGGGGATCATGGCCATGGTGAACGAGCAGGCACCCAGCGTCCAAGCCGCGCAGAACAGATGCCACGGGATGTTGCACTCGCGGAACATCGGGCGCGCCAGCGGGATGAGGGCGAACATGGCCACGAACATCGAAATGCCCGCATAGGTGAGTAGGGCGCCCACCGCGGAGATGCCCAGCAGCACGAAGTACGGGCTCTTGGAGCCCACCTTGGCCATAATGGCCTGGGCGATGGCCTTGGCAGCACCCGACTTGTCCATGAACTCGCCCATGATGGCGCCGCCCATGAAGATCAGCAGGTTGCCGCGGATGAATCCCGCAAGGCCCGTAACGTAGGATTTTTCCGTGCCGACCATCGAGTTCATGATGTCCATGCCGTTGGTCAGCGCGATGATAATGGCGGTCACGATAGACGTGATGAGCACGTTCCAGCCCTTCATGGCCGCAACGACGAAGAAGACGAGACCGACGATAATGCCGATTACTCCGATCCACTCCATGAATTTTCCCCTTTCCTAGAGGTTTATCTTCTCCTCTAAGCCCCCTTGCAGATCCTCCATATCCGCAACAGAGCATAGATGTCCAAAAAGGGGCGGGCGCCCTCCCGACGCCCGCCCGTCCACGGCGACAGTGCCCGAAATCAGGCCATGTCGTTGCGCGTGGCGCGCATGAGCTCGATGTTCGAGCTGTGCTTCATCTTCAGCCCGTCGCGGCCGATGGTCCCCTCTTCGAAGACGGTGAGGTCCTCCTCGCTCTCAAACATGGTGCCGAGGTCGCCGCGCTGCTGGTTAAGCGCGATGGCCTCCTTCACGTCGTAGGGCACAAGCGGGGTCTTCTCACGCGGGTTCCAGATGAGGAAGGCCGGGCTCGTGGCATCGGGGCCGGGCATGCCCTCGCAGTAGCGCACGTCGCCGTACTTCTCAATGAGCTCATCGAGCGGGCCGAAGTCGAAGGCGCGCAGCGGGCAGGCCATGGTGCAGGCGGGCTGCTTGCCCTCGGCCAGGCGATCGACGCACATCGTGCACTTGCTCATCTTGGCCGTGGGCTCGTCGGTGGCGAACTTGGGAGCGCCGTAGGGGCAGGCGTCGTAGCACTGACGGCACCCGGTGCACTTGTCCTGGTCCACCAGCACCGCGCCGTACTCCTCCTCCTTGTACAGGGCGCCGCTCTCGCAGGCCGCAACGCAGGCGGGGTTCTCGCAGTGGGCGCAGCTAAAGGCCAACGAGTGCAGGCGCAGGTTCGGGAACGTGCCGCCCTCCCACTCGTATACCGTCATCCACTTCTCGGCGCCCGGCTCGATCTCGTTCCAGTCCTTGCAGGCGATGCTGCAGGCCTGGCAGGCGTAGCAGCGGTTCATATCGAAAAAGAATCCGTACTGGGTCATTGTTCCTCCTCTCGTTCTCTCTCGCTTAGGCGTTCTCGACGGCGCACGCCGGATCGGAGCCGTTCTCGGCGGCCTCCATGGCCACGGCCGCCGCATCCCGGGCACCGTCCTTCTTGGCCAGGCGATCGCGACAGGCCACGGCCACCATGGCGCCGCGGGCGCCGCCGCGCTCGGCCTCGCCTCCGAAGCCCTCGGCATCGCCGTCGGCCACCTTCTCCACCTGCACCAGTCCGGCGATGATCAGCGCGCCGAGGATGTGCGGCAAGTGGCCGTCGTCCAGCAGGATGTTGGGCGTGCCGCGCATGTCCTGGCCGAACACGTTCATCTCGGAGGCCTCCCCGCCCGTCTGGTACCAGCCGCCATGGTGCACCGCGGCGGTGCCGGGCATGCAGCGGTTGGTGACGTAGGCGGTCAGCATCGTCTCGCCGCGATCGGAGTAGACGCGGCACAGATCGCCGTCCTTGATGCCGCGGGCCTTGGCGTCCACGCCGGAAATCCACACGGCGTGGCGGTAGACGTCCTCGCGCATGTAGGGGTTGTTGTCGTTGGAGGAGTGCTGACGGTACACCGACACGGGCGTCACGAGCGACAGCGGGTAGTCCTTCACCTTCGGGTTGTAGAAGCCGTCGTTAGAGGCGCTTCCGATATCGCCCTCCACGTAGCTGGGGCTCCACACCGGCATCGGGTCGATGCGCCCGCGCCAACGGCTCTCGGTCATGTCGTGGGTCTTCACGAAGTTCGAGGAGAACTCGATCTTCTTCGTGGGGGTGTTGAACGGGCTCTCCCCCCTGTCCAGGGCGGACTTGAACGGGTAGTACGGCTCGTCGATCTCCGTGCGGATGACCGGATGGGCGTTGAACTCCTCCCAGGTGGGACGATGGTCAAAGCCGAGATAGGCCATGATGGTGGCGTTGTCGGCCCACTTCTCGAAGGCCTCCTTGTAGATGGCCTCCTGGGCATCGACCCAGTCCTCGACCGCCACGTCCTTCATGCGGGGGTTGTAGCCCTCGACGACCTCGTCGCCCAGGCGCTTGGCAATCTCGGTCCACACCCATTCCTTCGAGCGCACCTCGCCGGGGAAGTCCAGGCCGCGGGCGCAGAAGGTGAAGTAGTTGCGCATGCCGTTGGGGCCGCTCACGAAGCGCTGGTGGCCGTACATGTACTCGTCCATGCCCTCGAACTGCCACACGGGCGCCGGCAGGATGATGTCGCAGAGCTCCGCGGTGGGCTGGTTCATGTGCCACTGGAATCCCCAGTTGAACTCGGTGTTGGCCATGCCGGCGAAGCGCTTGTTCACATTCGAGTGGTTGTTGCCGTAGTTATTCTCGAAGATGATCATCTGGATGTTGGGCAAGGGGCAGTCGTTGTTCGGGCTGCCGATGAGGTGCCGGAACTCCGACTCCGTGATCTTGCCCGACCAGTAGTCGTCCTGGCGGGCGAGGATCTCGGTGAGGCAGTTGTTGTTGAACAGCACCGGCACCTGGTAGTCGCCCGGATCGCGGTGCCAGTCGGCCCGCGGCGCCGGCACGCGGCCCGGCGTGGGCAGGCAGGCGCCGGACTCGCAGCCGCCGTGGCAGGCGATGTTGCCGGTCATGGCCTGCAAAAGCATCGAGGCCGAGGCGGAGTAATCGCCCATGTGCCGCTTGGCGCAAGAGTAGAAGTACTGGAGGTGCACCGGCTTCTCGGTGCCGTACAGGCGCGCGAACTCGCGAATGGTCTCGGCGGGCACCGCGGTGATGGGGGCGGCCCACTCCGGCGTCTTCTTGATGCCGTCCTCGCCCTCGCCCATGACGTAGGCGCGCCACTCCTCGAAGCCCTCCTTGTCGACCCACTCGTCGACGAAGGCGTGGTCGACCAAATCCTCCTCGAAGAGCACCTGGGCCACGGCCAGCATCATGGCCAGGTCGGTGCCGGGACGGATGGGAATCCACTGATCGGCGAGGATCTCGGCGGACTGGGTGTAGCGCGGGTCGATGACGATGGTCTTCAATCCGTACTCGTGGGCCAGCTGCATGTAGTAGGACGTCGGGCCGAACCAGGCGACCACCGGATCCATGCCCCACATGACGAAGAGCTTGGAGTTGAAAAAGTCGGGCGCCTCGAAACCGGGCATGGAGTTCTGCAGGCCGCGGGTGACCTTGGTGAGGTCAACACCGAGGTGCAGCATCTCGCCGGCGGCATGGCCCGAGGTGGAGTGCTCGCCCCAGGCACCGAAGCCCGCCTCCCACCAAGGGGCCAGCGGGAAGCCGTTCTTCTCGAAGCTGGGGTACTGGGAATGGAAGATGCCGTAGGGGCCGTACTTCTCCTTGATCTCGATCATCTTCTCGGCGATGGTGTCCAGCGCCTCCTCCCAGGTGATCTGGACGAAGTAGCCCCGGCCCGGGCCCTTCTCGCCCACGCGTTTCATGGGATGCAGAAGGCGCGTTTCGGCGTGCAGCTCCTTCTTCCAGGAATGCCCCATGGCGCAGGGGCGCATCTGCACGTTGCCCTTCCACGTGTTCTCCCAACCGCAGTCCTCGCGGGAGTCGTTGGGGTTCACGGAGTCGTCGGGCTCGATAGCGATGATCTTCCCGTCCTTCTCGTGGCACTTCAGCACGCAGGCCGAGTCCCAGCACCCGTTGGCCGGGCAGGACGTGTAGAAGATGCGCTCGCCCTCGCGGCGCTTTCGGCTGGACTCGATAATGCCTTGTTTGTCCATCGATTCCTCCTCTTCTCTTCTCCTCGTTTCCAAAAAGGCACAGAAAGGCTCCGCCGAAGGAGAGCTCGCCAAACCCGTTTCGCCTCGGCAGATTCCGTGTCTTTTGTCATATCATAGGAAGGGAGGGCTTCTTGTTGGCCTGTCAGTCACCGATTTGCCGTCGCGGTTGCTTGCAGAGGCTGCAAAGGATCGTTTACATGGAGGTTTTCTTTACAGGCCCCGTCAAAATCGCGCCACCCTTTTGGGCAAAGGCTCTTGACGGCCGCCCTTTGGGCGGGTTTAATATATGCAGTAAGGGGTAAAATCCGGCTGAGCAGGGGCTTGAGCTGGATTGATGTCGAACGAGGCGGAACGCCACCGCCGACGAGGGGGTTCATGTTGTTCGACGATATCGAAGTTCTGCTCGTCCTCTCGAAGGCGAAGAGCCTCTCCCAGGCGGCGGGTCAGCTGTACATGTCGCGCCCCGGGCTGTCGCAAAAAATTGCCTCCATCGAGAAGCAGCTCGGTACCCCGCTCATCAATCGGACCTCCACGGGTATCTCGCTTACGCAGGCGGGAAAGGTGGCCGTGAAGTTCGCTCAGAGCATGGCCGACATGGAACGGGTCATGGCCGCGCAAATCGCCGCCATCGACGAGCATTTCCCGGCAAACATCACCGTGGGAATGAGCTATGCCGACGGGGTGGCCCTCCTTCCCCGGCTCGTCGCGCTCTACATGCGTCAGAGTCCCGAGGCCCGGGTGCACCTGGACGCCGGCTACGAGCCCGAGCTCGTCCAAAAGCTCAAGGAAGGCGAGCTCGACTTCGCCATTCTCGAGAACCAGCCCACCGAGCCGGGCATCGTGACCGAAGTGCTCGGCTACAAGAAACTCGTCTTCCTGGCGCCCGACAAGGCGCCCTACAACCAGACGCTCGGGCCGGTTCCCATAGAAACGCTGCTGAAGTGGCCCATGATCGTCTACGAGTGGCATTCCGGCCGCCACATGGTGGGCAACCGCCATTTCCGGGAGCGCTACGGCCTCTCGCTGCGCGACCAAAACATGGTGGGCTGCTTCGACACCCACGAGGCCATGGTGGAGGGCGTGAAGGCGGGGCTCGGCTGGGCGTCGCTGCCGGAGAGCATCGCCAGCCGTTACCGCAACGAGCCCGGCATCGTCCGCTTCAAGGTGGCCACCGACACCATGTGGTACCCCGTGTCCCTCACCTGGCCCTCCAGCAACTCCCCGAGCGACGAGGCACGCGCGTTCGCCGACTTCGTTCGCGAGAACATCCCCGAGGGCTACTTCGCCGACAGAGAACTGGAGAACGAGCACCTGCTTGTCCGGCCGGGCCGTACCGTCCTCCCTTCGGAATAGTTATACCCCGTTATCCCAGACTTTGGGATAACGGGGTATAACCAAGTCGCTCTGATATTATCGTAAAGCCCATCCTGCAACCAGAGGATCACAACTATAAGCGAATCATCGTACTGTCTCAAATCGATATCCTACAAGGTTGCAAGTTCTATAACACCACCGAAAACTGTGCCATAAGGGCTTATTGAATTGATTGCACCCCCAACCGGCTTTGCTTGGCAAAGATCGCAAGACAAGGCAACGCAAAGAACAAAGCACCATTCGATTGAGGTGATAGGAACCTAAATCTATTCGGATTCAACGAGTTCGATACCCTATCCCCCATACAACAAACGGGTCGCAAGCTCTATGCTTGCGACCCGTAATCAGAAAGTTATGGGAGCTTAAGCTACGAAAGACGCGCAATGAGGTTAAACATATCATGCCCAAGGCGACGAGCGCACTTGAACGCGTTCTCATCATCTTTGACGCTGCGCCATTCAGGATCGCCGGCCTCATTGAAGCGAGAAAGCTGCGTTGCCGCAACGCCGTCACCCGTGACAGGACCCAGCGGACGAGGATGAACGACCAGCATCTCATGCGTCGCAAAGAAGTGGTCCATAGCAGCAAGTGCGCCTTGGCATCCGCAATCGGGCAAACCGGCGCACGTAACCATGCCGGCCACCTTGCCTGCAAGAGCATTGTCCACCATATGCAGCGGACGCGTGCGATCCATGAAGTTCTTCATGCGGGCCGACACGGTTCCGAAATACACCGGAGAGCCAAGCACAATGCCATCAGCGCGCATCATCTTGTCGTACAGCAAGTCCATATCATCGTGCATGGCGCAACGATTTCTGCCCAAGCACGCGTTGCAACCGCTGCAGAAGCGGATATCCAGATGAGAAAGCTCGATCAACTCGCACGTAGCGCCCTGGTGGCCCGCAGATTCCAGAACAGCGTTCAGAAGCGCTGCGGTGCCTTTTCCGGCACGATGGCTACCGTTGATGGCCAAGATGTTCATTCTCGTCTCCTATTCCTGCCAGAAGCCCTCAGAGACCCATCGGAGGGTGCCGATGAATCGAGAGCTATACCCCTATAGCAAAAAAGTGCCCTCGACCACTATAGATCGAGGGCACGAATTCACACAAGCCTTGAAGACTTACATGTTGTGGAACGCGTACTTGTCCGGGTTCTCCTTGACGTCCTGCTTGTTGTGCGGGTTCATCTTGAGGGTGCCCATGATGCCGTCGTTCGTGTTGGAAGCCAGAACCTGGTTGCGGTTCTCCATCTTGATGACGTTCTCGAAGCTGGTGCCGTCGAGGGAGGTCTGCAGGCACTCCTTCGTCAGGCGCAGGCCGAACGGAGCCGTCTGCTTGCACATATCCTCTGCCATGGCAACGGCGGTCTCAAGCACGTCGTCGTCGGCGACAACGCGGTTCGCGAAGCCCCAGTCGAGCAGCTGCTGAGCGTCGTGGCGAGCAGGGTTCATCAGGATCTCGGCGGCGCGAGCGTAGCCGACGATCTTGGGCAGGAAGAAAGCGCCACCCATGTCGGTGCCGGTGTAGCCGATGGACAGGTAGCCAGCGTTCATCTTGTAGGACTCGCCCAGAACACGCAGGTCGCAAGCGCAGGAGATGGACAGACCGCCACCAACAGCGTAGCCCTTCAGAGCACCGATGATCGGCTGCTCGCAACGACGCATGTTCACGATCTGATCGGAGCACATACGCTGCATGATGTAGAAGTCACGCTGGATGCGGCCCATATCCTCCGGCGGATCAAGAGCCAGGTCGTTCAGGTTGAAGCCGGCGCAGAAGGAACGGCCCTCACCAGTCAGAACGATAACACGGCAATCCTTGTCCATACGGACCTTGATCAGGAAGTCGTTGAACTCAGCCATCTGCTTGTAGGACATGGCGTTGAGGTTCTGTGCATCGTCGAATGCGCAAACGTAAACCGGACCACGCTTGTCGATCTTCAGCTTCTCATACTCGTAGGTAAACTCCGGCAGATGATAGCTTTCCTGATAGACGCTCATGGCGACCCCTTTCTTGATTTACTCAAGTTTTGAAAATTTGTCCCAGACTGTGTTGTCGTCTGTTGGACTGATAACAGAATGCCGGCTTTTACGAATGATTTCTATGGACAAATTTTGAATTCTGTTTCCGCCCCCTCACACATCTGAAGTTCTGTTGCACGCTTTTTTAAATTCGATAGGTTTGGTCTATCGAACTGAAGAATGCCTCGATAAACAACGATGATTTCACGCCGCACAACCGCGATTTCGCTCGCTATCATGTGAGACAGCAAGGGGAACAAGACATGGAAGGCAAACGGAATTCCGTTTAATCCACATGTTGAGTTCTGAAGGAATACATTGAATAGGGGCATGCGTATGAACCCAAACGCGAAAATCAGCGACGAGCAATTTGCTGAGTTTCTAAACAAGGTCCGGGCGCTTGCGGAAGGTCCGTTCGAGGAGATGCAGAAAGAGGTCGAGCAGACCAACGTATTTCCGCAGCGATTCTTCGATCTGGCGCGCGAGAACGATCTTTACCGTTTTGCACTCCCGTCCGAGTACGGTGGATGGGATTTAAACGAACTCGAAATCCTCAAGGTGCAGGAAGAGTTCAGCCGCGGCCCGGGCGGCATGCGCATGCATCTTCATTATTCTGCCGACCTGAATTGGCGCATCCTCAACGAATACGGCACGCCTGAGGTCAAAGCCGAGTTGATGAACAAGTTCCAGGATAAGTCCGTGTTCACGTGCTTCGCGCTTACCGAGAAAACCGGCGGCACCGGCGCCGACGTTCACTCCACCGCCATCCGCCAAGAGGACGGCTCCTACCTGCTGAACGGCGAGAAGTGGCTTATCTCCCACACTGACTGCTCTCAGTATGCTTACGTCATCGCGGTCACCGACCCGAACGACGATAAAGATTCCCGCCTGTCCGCATTCCTGGTGCCTATGGACGCTCCGGGATTCGAGCTGGTGGAAATGCCCCACATGATGGGCTGCCGCGGCGCAGGCCATGCGGGCTTGAAATTCACGAACGTGCGTCTCGACCCGAAATACCTGCTGGGCCGCGAGGGCCAGGGCATGGAAGTGGCCATCCACTCGCTGTCCATCTCCCGCGTTCACATTGCGGCATCCAACCTTGGCATGTGCCAGCGCATGCTTGAGATGAGCATCGCTCGCGCCAACGACCGCATCACGTTTGGCAAGCCCATCGCCACGCGCCAAGCCATCAAGATGAAGATTGCCGACATGGCCGCCGCTACGCACACGCTGCGTTGCCTGGTCTACGACTTCGCGCGCGATTTCGACGTGGACCCGCACAACGAGTACGTCGACGAGAAGGCCGCCATCTGCAAGCTGAATTCCATCCAAGCAGTGAAAACCTGCTCCGATGAAATGCTTGAGATCTTCGGTGGCGACGGTTACTTCGAAGATTCTCCGTACGGCCCGACTGAGCGACTGTATCGCGACTGCCGCGCGCTGTGGCTTGAAGAGGGCGCACCCACCGTGCAGCGCATTACCATCGCTCGCGAATGCCAGCGCCTGAAAGCGCAGCTGGGATATCAAGACTAGCTCCACCATACAACGTCGATCGGGGCGTTCGCGAAATGCCCCGATCGACAACATTAGCTTCATTTTGTTTGTAAAAGCCGCGGAGGGGTTTGCGGCTAGGTAGTTCATGCACTTTTTTCGATTCAACGAGGAAGGACGGAGCAGCATGATCACAGGCCTGAAAATCAATGAGCAACGCAAGCAAATGTATTACGAGAAGGGGTACTGGGGTAAAGATACCGTTCTTGACGTGTGGAACAAAACCGTCGAGAAATACGGTGACAATGAGTACGTCGCAGACGATCAGGGCAGTCGTTTCACGTACAAGGAAGTCGACGAAAAGGCTGCACGTCTGGCGTCTTGGTTCAAGGAAGTTGGCGTTGAAACCGGCGACGTGGTAACGCTTCAATTCCCCAACTGGGCAGGTTTCGCCATCGCGTATGTCGCCTGCCTGAAAGTCGGCGCGGTTATCCACCCCGTTCCGAAGAACTACAACGACGCCGACCTTATCTACATCATGAACCTGGTGAGCACGGTCGCCTTCATTTGCCCCACGTATTTCCACAACACCGACTGCGAGCAGCAGGCAATCGACGTCAAGACTCAGGTGCCTTCGCTGAAAGCGATTGCGGTTTACGACAAGTTCGAGCCCGCGAAGCACGGCACTATCGAGCTTTCTGACATCTGCAGCAATTATGAGCCATACACGGGCGTGCCCGAGGTATCCTCGGACGATGTCGTCGTTATCCTGTCGACGTCCGGCACCACCGGCAAGCCGAAGGCCGCACTGCTGACGCATAACAACATGCTGTACTCGGAGCGCGTTTTCGTCGGCGAAGCTCGTCGCACCGAAGACGATGTCATGTTCGACTGCTCGCCGCTCAACCACGCCGTTGGTTTCTGGCATGGTCTTATTGCCCCGATGCTTGTGGGCGGTCGCAGCGTGCTGATGCAGCAGTTCTCGCCGCGCGAGGCTATCGAGCTGATGAACCGCGAAGGCTGCACGTGGACCATGGCTTCCACGCCGTTTATCTACGACATCCTGAAGTGCATCGAATTCGACAACGGTCCGCAGCTTGAGACGCTGAATCTGTGGCTATGCGGCGGTGCTCCCGTTCCGGCGCGCCTCGTGCACTGCGCCAAACTCCATGGCGTCGACCTGTGCGAGGTGTACGGCTCCACGGAAAGCTGCCCGCATGTTTACGTGCCGATCGACAAGTGCCAGGAATGGAGCGGCAACTGGTCCGGCATCCCCTACCCCGGCATCGAGATCAAGACGGTGGACAACGACGGCAACGAGGTTCCTGCCGGCGTACAGGGCGAAGAGCTTTCGACGGGTCCGCACCTGTTCGTAGGTTATCTGAACGAGCCTGAGCGCACCGATCGCGCGCTTGATGACGACGGCTGGTTCCACAGCGGCGACCTGGGCTACATCGACGAGGAAGGCCGTCTGCGCATCAACGGCCGCAAGAAGGAGATCATCATCCGCGGTGGCGAGAACATCTCGGCTCGTGAGATTGACGACGACTTGGTAGAGTGCCCCGGCATCCTGGAGACCGCTACTATCGGCATGCCCGATGAACGCCTGGGAGAGCGCATCTGCACGTTCGCTGTTGCACGCGACGAGCACGAGCCCAGCCTGAAGGAAATCACCGATTACCTGGCCTCTCAGCACGTTGCTAAGCGACTGTGGCCTGAGCGCATCGAGTATCTGCCGGAGATTCCGAAGACCCCGATGGGCAAGGTGAAGCGCTTCGAGCTCGCAGAGATTCTGAAAGAGCGCATGGCGAACGATCCGAAATAGCGTTTGCGCATAGCATTAAAAAAGGGAAGCTAAGCTTCCCTTTTTTAATGCCCGAAAGGCAGACAAGCATTTCAACCTGAAGCCGTAGCCCCATACGACATCCAGAGCCTGTTACCTATCTCTTGCGTTTTCGAATCGACACGAGATGCGCTAAATTCGCCGCAGAACACGGACGCGCCGCCAAACCTTATAAGGTTTGGCGGCGCGTTTTCTCATTGCACTCTTTGTGACCGTTATTCGCTACGATGTTGTCGAGCTCAGGCTTCTTCGCGAGATAACGGTTGTCGGTTTCGCGCTACGAACGATATTCAGCATCAAGGTTCTTCGCGATGGTCATGCGCTGAATCTGGTTCGTGCCCTCGAAGATCTGGAAAACCTTCGCATCGCGCATGAGCTTCTCAACAGGGTAATCCTTGCTGAAGCCATAGCCGCCGAACACCTGAACCGCATTGGAAGTAACTTCCTGCATGCAATCGGTGACGAACGTCTTGACCATGGCGCCTTCGCCGCGCACCAAGTCGCCCTTGTCCATCAGGCGCATGCAGTTGTTCACCATGACGCGAGAAGCCTCGGTCTTGATGGCCATGTCGGCCAGCAGAGCCTGCACCATCTGGAAGTCGATAAGACGCTTTCCAAACTGCTTGCGCTGCTGAGCGTACGTGACAGCCTCGTCGACGGCACGCTGCATGATGCCGACGCCAAGCGTGGAAATGAAAGCGCGAGACAGGTTCAAAGCGTTCAACGCGATGCCCATGCCCTCGCCGGGCTTGCCGATTACAGCGCTCTTCGGCACGCGGACGTTGTCCATGATAACTTCGGTGGTGTCCGACAACCTGAAGCCCATCTTGTTCTCATGGGCGCCTGCGGAAAGACCGGGCGTGTCGCCGTCGACCAAAAACGCCGTGATGCCGTGGCCACGAGCCTCGGGATCGGTCTTGGCGAAGATGACGTAGATAGACGCAATAGAGCCATTCGTGATGAAGCTCTTCGTGCCGTTGAGCACATACTCGTCGCCATCGAGCACAGCCGTGGACTTCATGCCGGCAACGTCGGAACCAGCGTTGGCCTCGGTCAGGCAGAACGCCGCGAAACCGTTGTCGATGGTTTTGTCGACGAAGTGCTGAGCCTGCTCGGGAGTGCCCTTCAGGTGAATGTTGCGGAATGCGACGAAGTTCGTGACGAACGTATCAGCGTAGGCCGCGTCGACCTTGGCAAGCTCTTCGAACATCATGGCGCACGTCTCGTAATCAAGACCCATGCCGCCGAATTCCTCGGGGATCTCCACGAGGTGCAACCCTAGATCAAAACCCCACTTCCAAAGCTCGTCGGGAGTCTTGCCCGCCTCGTCGGCTGCTGCAACGTGCGGCTTGATCTCGCTCTCGGCCACATCGTGGACGGCCTTGATGAGCTCCTTCTGCTCCTCTGTGTACAGTAACGCCATGTGCCTTCTCCTTTCGCAACGCGCACGCCGTGTGCGCTCCTTTTACTTGATGAAAAGGGGCTCGCGCCGTCCCGTCGAACGCGCACGCGCCTCTTCTCAGCAAGTTAGTGCTCTTCGAGCAAACCGGAGTCGTATGCAAACCGCAGCTGCGCGTTAACGCTTCTGCGGGCACCCTGCATAAGACTTGAATCAACATCGTTGTAAAGAGCATCGACAAGCGCATCCGCCTGAGCAGGTATGCCAGCACGCACCGCAGACACCACCTGGTTCAAACGCTTCATGCGATGCGCACGAGCTCGAATAATGCGATCTTCCGGATCCTCGATCACCAGACCGTGTCCGGTCAAAAGCAGCTCCACGTCATGGCTTTCAACAAAATGCGCAAGCCTGTCGAGGCTGTTCATATAAGCCGCCAGCACGCCATCGGGCCAGCAAACCATAGTGGAGCTTTGACGGAAAATCACATCACCTGTAAGGATGAAATTCCCTTGCTTTACGTAGAAACCCACTGAGTCGCTTGAGTGCCCCGGCAGAGGGATGACCTCGATAGTGACGCCTATGTCGTTAATGAAAAGCTGTCCTGGCGGCAGCAATCCATCAACCTGCGTGAGCACAGGCGCCCCGGACAAGAGGGACAAGCTCAACGCGCCGCCAGCGTGGTCGGCATGGCTATGCGTGGTGATAATGGCCGACAGCTTCTTACCCGTGCTTGCGATATGGTCGAGCACATGCTGCAAATGATCGGCATCATCGGGGCCCGGATCAACAACTACGCAACCCGAAGCATCAGGCGCTCCAATGACCCAGGTGTTCGTGCCGATATACGTAAGCGGCGATTCGTTGTGGGCCAGTACGCAATACGCGTAATTCCCCACCTGTCCGCCGTTCCACTTCGTTTGAGCCTTCATCTCACCACGCTCCTGAAAACCAGCGTCCCGTCCTCTTTTCTTGTAGGTTCGGGATACACATGGATAGTCTGTCTTTGCGCGCATGCTTCCGTGACATTTTGCGCTTGAGTTAAATCGCACAAGTTCGAGATAGTCGGCGGCATGATGAGCAATGCTCCGGCCCGCTGCTGCTCAAGCAGCCATTCGGGGTTCGCCCAACCGGTACGAACCGCTTCCGATGTTTTCCCATCGGCGCACTGCCCTTGCGGCATTTTTGCGCGGAAGAAGAACGTGCTGTATCGACGCGGCTCGCTTGGCGGCGTTACCCAATGAGCACAAGGGCAGAAAAGGTCCGTCCAAAGCACAAGACCCATATCGGAAAGCAACTGGCCAAAAGCCAGCTTATGCCCCACAAGCAGCGAGCGCGCAGATTGCAGTTCTTCGCTACCGGCAAGGTTGAGAAGCTCGCTTCCATCTTTGCGACGGGCAAGCAAAACGCCAGATTCTTCAAACACTTCGCGAGCAGCGGTGACGAAAGCCCTGCGCGCAGTGTCTTCGCTACATCCCATGCGTTGAGCCCACTGCGATGGCGAAGGGCCCTCCCAGGGAATCTCGTAGGTGTCATCCATGGCATCGAAACTTCCCCCGGGGAACACCACGGCATCGGGAACAAACGCCATGGAAGACGCTCTTTGCTGCATGAACACGGCAAAGCTGCTTCCATCTTGAGGATGAGCACGCTCGCGCAGCAGCATGACCGTAGAAGAAAGCCGCGGAGTGACAGGCGCGTTCTGGTTGGAGCCCGAACGTTGCGCATCCACAAATGCACCAACTCGCTCGAGAGACTTTTCGGGCACAGTGTATTCAAGCTGCGACCCCTGCGAAAGCACATCGGTTATGCCCAGCACTCGCGACTCGTTCATCATCACTGCACCTGAGCCAAAATCTCTGCGATATCGCGAACCTTCGTCTCGCTTTCGCATGCCGCCATGCCGTCGCTGAGCATAGTGAGGCAGAACGGGCACGACGTTGCAACTTCGTCGCATGATGTGGCCAAAGCCTGCTTGGCGCGCTCGTCGCCCATGCGCTTGCCAGATTTGTCCTCAAGCCACATACGACCGCCACCAGCACCGCAGCAGAAACTCTTCTCGTGAGACCGCTCGAATTCGACCACTTCCCCGCCGGCAGCACTTACCACGGCGCGAGGAGCCTCGTATTCGTCCTGGTACCTGCCAAGGTAGCAGGAATCGTGCACGGCGATCTTCTTATCGCCCGAAGCCGCGCATTGCAATTTGCCCTCGCGGACAAGCTGTGCGAGCAGCTGAGAATGGTGAATGACCTCGAAATTGCCGCCAAGCTGCGGGTAATCGCGCGACAGGGTTTGCATGCAGTGGGGGCACTGCACGATAATCTTCTTCACACCATACGACTGCAGCGTAGCGATATTCTCAGACGCAAGCATGTAGTACACGAACTCGTTACCCATGCGGCGCGCAGAATCGCCGCAGCATTTCTCCTCGTTACCAAGGATGGCGAAATTCACGCCAGCCTTCTTCAGCAAGCCCACAAGCGCCACCGAAACCTTACGGCTGCGGGCATCGAACGCACCGGAGCAACCAGGCCAGTACAGATACTCCGCATCGGGGTTCTCGGCAAGCATGGGGACATCGAGCTCTTCGGCCCACTTCGAGCGGGTCTGCCAGCCAAGGCCCCAAGGGTTGCCGTTGTTCTCGAGGTTCCTGAACGTTGCCTGTGCTTCGGACGGGAAAGCGCTTTCCATGGACACCTGATACGTGCGCATTTTCACGATCTTCGGCGTGTGTTCCACCAGCGTAGGACATGCCGCCATGCAAGCGCCGCACGTGGTGCAGTCCCACAGCGCTTGGCTGTTGAACGCATCACCTACCAGCGTGCGATCGAGCGTGACCTGCTGCTGATCGCTAAAGGGATAGGGCTCGCCTTCGGCGGTGACATACGCTCCCATATCGTCGCGCTTCGCGCCGTCGTGCTTCGCCTTCCACACGATAGGACCACGGACCTCAAGCTCGCTGCGCATCGATTGGATGAGCTCTTTCGGAGAGAGGGCCTTGTCGGTATTGAACGCAGGGCACACGTCCTCGCACCTGCCGCAGCGAATGCACGCTTCGGCATCAAGCAGATCTTTCCACGTGAAGTCCTCCAACACGCCAACGCCCATGGTGGTGAGGTTTTCGTCCTCGACGTCGATGTAAGGCAGCGTGCCCTTCGGTTCAAGCGAGCGGCACCACACATCGGCGGGCATGAGCAGAACATGGACGAGCTTCGAATACATCCAGTACGCGATAAGAGCAAAAGCCATGCCCATATGGCTCCACCAGATAATTTGATGCGTCAGCTGAATTTGATCCTGCGAGAAGTTCACAAATAACATGGACACCATGTTGCCAATAGGCGACCATGCGCGCCACGGATCGTCGGTGCCAACAATGCGCAGGCCTTCCACCACGAAACCGCTCATGCCGATGACCAGCAGCAGAACCAGCACGATGATATCGCCCGGCTTCGTGTCGAGCTTTTTGTTCACGATGCGCCGGATGATGCATGCGACCATGGCAATGCAGAACGCAAGGCCCGCCAAATCAACGACAAGCGACATGAAATACAGGTAGAAATCGCCGTACAGCAGCTGAATTCCCAGATCAAACTGAGCAGCGGTAACAGCCGTTGCAATAAGCATGATGATCATGCCCACGTACATGCCGAGGTGCATGATGCCCGCGCCAGGCTTTTTCAACACGCGAAGCTGAAGCAAAGCGTCGACGATCATGCCTTTTGCACGAGCTTTCCAGTTGCTGGTGCGATCAACGGGAGTGCCGATAGACATGAGGCGCCAACGCTTCACCAAAAAGTACACGCAGAATCCGAGCGCAACCAAGAACAGCAGATACATTACCCATGTGAGGGAGTGGCTAATATTCCACATTACCTCGCGCGATGCTGTTTCTTCCATGTATGCCTTCCTTGGTTGCGAACGAAATGAACTTCCTACCTTTGAAAATGTGCGCTACGCGCAAGCTTTATGCCTGCAGCATGTCGCGCATCTGCTGCGTGAGCAGCGGTACCGCTTCGAACAGGTCGGCAACGATGCCGTAATCGGCCTGCGCGAAAATCTCGGCCTCGGGATCTTTATTGATGGCAACGATGTACTTGGAAGCGGAAATACCGGCCATGTGCTGGATGGAGCCCGAAATGCCGCATGCGATGTACAGCGAAGGAGCAACCGTTTTGCCCGTTTGGCCGACCTGGTACTGAGCATCAATCCAGCCCTCGTCGATAGCCGGACGCGAAGCGCCGATTGCAGCGCCAAGCACATCGGCAAGCTCTTCGAGCACCTTGAAGCCTTCGGGGCCCTTAAGACCACGGCCGCCGGAAACAACGACGTCGGCCTCAGACAGATCGACGCGCTCGGAAACCGCGCGCACGACGTCTTGAAGCACACGTGCGGCTGCAACGGGAGAAGCCGCGAACGTGCTGACGCCGGCGGTGCGACCCTCTTCGGGCTGCGCGGCCTCGAAGGCCTTCGGACGAATGGAAGCGATGGTGAGCGCGGAAGCATCTGTAGGCGCGACGCGTTCGATGACCTTGCCGGAATACGGCAGGCGCGTAAAGACCGGCTTTTCGTCGAATGCCACATCGATGACATCGGCGACGAAAGAAGCCGAAAGCTTCTGCGCCAAAGCAGGAGCAACCGAGCGCGAGAAAGCGCCGTCGGCAAGAAGCACCACGGAGGGTTTCTGCTCTGCAGCCAGTTGAGCCAACGCAGCGCTCACCTCAGCAGGGCGAGCCGATGCATCACCGCTGAGCTCTACAACCACCACGCTATCGGCACCGCATTCGCCAAGCGCCTTTGCGCTGTCCTGAGCGCCTTCGCCCCACACAAAGGCGCACACCTGAGCGCCCGATGCATCAGCAAGGCGGCGCGCGGCCGTAAGCATTTCAAAGGCGACGCTTCGAAGCTCGCCGTTATTCGTTTCAAGACCAACCCATACACCTGACATGAGGACAACCTTCCTCTCGAGTTATGCACCTATACCTGAAATGAGGGAAACGGCTAGCGTTAAATGACCTTAGCCTCGGAGCGAAGCAGCGATGCCGCCTGAGCAACCGCATCGGCAACCGTATCGCCTTCGATGATGCGACCGCCGCTGCGGGCGCCTTTGAGATCGCGACCCGCAACCGCAAGCACCGGCTGAGAGCCACCCGCAGGGGCCTTGCGCTCGATAGGCTTGCGACGAGCCTGCATAACATCGCGGACTGAAGGATAGCGAGGCTCAGCCAAACCCTGCTGAGCAGCGATGATGACCGGCAGTTTGTACTCGCAGATTTCAACACCGTCGTCGATTTCGCAAGAGGCTTTCACGCCATCAGCGGTTGCCTCCAAGCCGGTAACCATATTCGCAAGGGGAATATCGAGAAGAGCGGAAAGGCGGCCCATAACTTGAGCACTTGCCGTATCGCCCGACGTCCATCCGCCCATGATGAGGTCGGCAGACAGATCCTTGAGGGCGCCGGCAAGCTCCGCCGCGCACTGCGCGGCGTCAACAGAGCGCCATGCATCGTCTTCGATGAGCACCGCCTTGTCGGCACCCATAGCAAGCGCGTGTCGAATGGCCGACGTGCAACCATCGTCGCCATAGCACAGGCAGGTAACTTCCCCGCCAAGTTGTTCTTTCAGCTGAACGGCTTTTTCTACGGCGAATTCGCCATACGGATCGATGATTTGCGTACGACCCTCGGTAATCACCTCGCCGCTGTCATCGAGCTCGATAAGAGCCTCCGTGTCCATAACCTGCTTGACGCATACTACGATGTTCATTACACCCTCCTTGCGTGGTTTTGTGCAGAGCACATTCGGCAAGTACTATTCAAAACCATCATATCTATGGTATTGACCGATTAACATGGATATATATATCCAGGTGTGTAGTCAACCTTCGAAAACAATCGATTATTTATTGGCCAAGTCTATGGTTTCATCCTATTTTTCATCGGAAGTAAGCTGTCCTCAAACGGCTTTCCATGTGAAAACGCATGAGGAATCGATTTATATGCGGTTCAATGCCGCATCCCCTATAAATCTGTTCTTATTATACGTTCTGAGTACGAACGTAAACATGCACATATCTTTTGAACTGTCCCATGCTTTGTGCAGATAGCTAATAATTCTCTTCTATATAATGCAATCGAAGAAGTAACATACGGCCAATCTTGATATCATAGTCCCTATAGTACCAGCGATTATGAAAGAGGCAGTTATGGCTGTCCAAGCTCATCAAATACAGGAGGTCGATTGCAAGATCGACTCCTTGGACGATCAAACCGTAGCAGCGTTTTTGGACGATTCGGTGAAAGACGATCCGGACGTCCTGGCTCGCATCGCACCCATTGCGAAGCGATGCTGCGAGACGCTTCACCCCAAAGGCGTGTACAAGGTATTCAACCCCGCAATCTGCACGCTTCCGCCCGATTACACCGAGCCCGGCATCAAACTGGTCGGCACCATGGCGGTGCTGCATGGCGAAGCCGTATACGACCGCATGCGCCGCGCAAACCACTGCGTCATGGTTGCTGTTGCCGTCGACACCGCAGAAAACATTCAAGCGCTGCGCGTGCTGCTTGTTCACGACAAAGAGGATTTCGCCGCATTCGATGCGTGCCTGCAGGCCATGGGCGGCCGCGCTGAAGAAATCATCACCGAGAAGGTGAACGATGAAGCGCATTCTTTGGGGCTGCACATCGACAACCTGTTGCAAGCAGGCGAAAGCGATTTTCCGCTTGATTCGAATACCCAATTGCTGTTCTACACGCAAGCAGAACGTAGATTGGGCTTCGCATGCGAAGACGACGGCTCGTTGAACTCGGAAAACGCAACGCTTGGCGTCATCGGCATGTACGATGCATCTCAGCGCGGCAGAAAACGCGCTTGTGCACGTTGCCGCAACCGCGAATTCTGCAGCATTCGAGCTATCGGCATGAATTGCCACGGCCGTCGCGGTAAGTTCAAGAAGCACGACGATGCAGAAGCAAAGCTTACGGCCTAAAGATAATCTCCTTCATTATCAACAAAGCCCCAAGCCAGAAGGCTTGGGGCTTTGTGTTGCCCAAAAGTTACTGCGCGCATAAAAAGAACCCCGTTGCCTAGGCAACGGGGTTCTTTTAGGTTGGCAAGCTTTAACAGCTTACGCAGCTATCAAGCGAGATTCGCTAGGCAGCTTTACAGGGTCCACAGGTAATCGGGATCCTCAGCACCCTTAGCGTACTCCTTGAGGATGCCACGGCCGGAGATGTGCACCATGATCTCGACGGTGCCGCCACCGATCTGGAAGCCACGGCAGTCGAGCATGAGGCGGGACACGCGGGTCTCATCGGTGAAGCCAAGGCCACCCATGAGCTGCAGAGCGCGAGAGCAGCAGTCGGTCAGGCCCGGAGCACCATAGCGCTTCAGCATAGCAGCATCGTTGTTGACCGGAATGCCGTTGTCCAGCTTCCAGCAGGTACGATACAGGAAGTTACGGGTGTTGGTGAGCTCGATCTGCATCTCAACGATGTGCTCCTGCACCAGCTGGAAGGTCTTGATGCCCTTGCCGAACTGCTGACGATCGTTGACCCAAGCGCAGGCGTCTTCCATGGCAGCCTGAGCCTCGCCGAGCAGCTCTGCCAGAAGCACGCAGCGCTCCCACTCGAAGTTCTTCATCAGCTGATAGAAGCCCTTGCCCTTGATGCCGAGCAGCTGGTCCTCGTCGACGACCACGTCGTCGAAGTGGATCATGGAGAAGGGCATGATCTGCATGCCGATCTTGTTCAGCGGCTCGATGGTAACGCCCTTGGCGTCAGAGGGAACCAGGTACATGGACATGTTCTTGTTCTCGCGAGAAGGATCCTCGTCCTTGCACACGACGATGAAGCCGCCAGCGGTCTCACCAGAGGTCACCCACGTCTTGGTGCCGTTGATGTGAATCTTGCCATCCTCGCCCTTCGTGGCGGTGGTGGTCATGCCCTGGTTGTCGGAGCCAGCGCCGGGCTCGGAGATGGCCAGGCAGTACGGCGGGTAGCCGTTCTCCTTGTAGTAGTCGATGGCGTACTTAACCTGCTCAGGGTTACCAAACTCGCACATGTCGAACATGATGAGCAGATTGGGAGCCATGGGGATGTTGCCGCCGCAGTGGTTCAGCTCTTCGATGATCATTGCCATCGTCTGATGGTCGACCGGCTTTCCACCGTACTCCTCGGGCAGGCCATACAGACCCCAGCCCTCGTCAACCCAGGACTTAGCGATCTCAGGGGCGATGCCACGGTTCTTATAACCGGCAGCGATTGCCTCCTCGGTGAGGTGCTTCTTGCCCCACTCACGAATGCCGCGCTTGATCTCAAGTTGTTCCGGGGTGTAGCTGTAATCCATTTTTCCTCCTTAAGGAAACTAACTGGGAACTACTTACCTACCTTTATTCAAAACACTTACGTGTTTGAACCAAAAGAAAGTGAATGCGAGGCATCCCCTCAGGGATTGAGGCAGATGCCTCGCTAAAAGTCATGCAACGAACCTAAGCGGAAGGTTGCGAGAGCAGATGCTAGATGGACATAGCCGCTTCGTAGCCGCCCTTGACAGCCTCGAGTGTACGGAAAACCTTGCCAGCAGGCGTGGTAGCGTCGCCGATGAGGATGGCATTCGGGAACACGGCCTTGATCTCGTCGTACAGAGCAGTGTTCTGCTCAACGCCGAGGGACGTAAGGACGGTATCGCACTCGAGCAGGGTCTCTTCGCCGGTTTCGACGTTCTGGACCTTGGCGCCCTTCTTGGTGACCTCGACCAGCTTGGTCAGCGGCATGAGCTTGACGCCCTTGGACTTGACCAGGTTGATGGTGGGGTTCTTGTCGATGATGCCAATGCCGTTACCGAGTTTCTTGGCTTCCTCGATGACCGTGATCTGACGGTTCTCGCACATAGCCTCGGCAACTTCCAGGCCGGCGAAGCCGCCACCGACAACCACGACGCGCTTGCCGACGATTGCGGTCGGGCCGGACGCCATGTTCAGGCCGAAGCGCATGAACTCAACGGTGCCGCCCTGAGCCTTGATGGCTGCAACGGCTGCCTTCCACAGCATGCCCTTGCCCTCGGGAACCTTGCCGGCGCACATCTCTTTGATGTCCTCGGACTTAACGACGTTCTTGCCGTTGATGCCGGGCACATCCAAAGCGATGATGCCGCCACCAGGAGAAACGATAACCTCGTCGGGGTTGAGAGCCTTAACAGCAGCAGCATCGACCTTCGTGTTGAGCTTCAGTTCGATGTTGGGATGCAGCTTGATCTCCTCGTTCCAGTACTTCACGAGGGGCTCGATCTTCGCATTGAGGACCTGAGCCATGTTCAGCAGGCCGCCGACGCGGTCGCTCTTGTCGATCAGCGTGACCTTGTGGCCGCGGATGGCTGCAACGCGAGCAGCTTCGCAACCGCCAGGGCCGGCACCGATGACGACCACGTGCTTCTGCTTCTCGGCCGGATGCTCTTCCGGAGTGCCGACCTTGACGCCCTGCCACACATGAGCGTTGACGGAGCACTGGCACGGCTTGCCGATGAAGATGTTGTCGAGGCAGCGGCTGCACACGATGCAAGGACGAACCTGCTCGGGATGACCAGCGGCAACCTTGTTGGCGGTCTCCGGATCGGCGATGAACTGACGGCCCATGCCGACGGCGTCGCCGTAGCCCTCGTTCATGATCTTGTCGCACATATCAAGCGTGTTGATACGGGTGCCAGGGAAGACAGGCTTGTTCGTGACCGTCTTGACCTGCTTGGCCAAATCGATGAACTCGCCTTCGGGAACGATCTGGTTAGCAACGGGGCGAGGAGCCTCATGGAAGCCAGCCTGCACGGACCAAGCGTCCACACCATGCTTCTCGATAATCGGCACGAGCTCGAGGGTGTCCTCGATGCGGTTGCCACCAGGCATAAGGTCGTCGGCGGAGATACGGATGAGGATGGGCATGTCAGCGCCACAGGTCTCATGGATCTTGTCGATGATCTCGGTCAGCAGACGAGCGCGGTTCTCAGGAGATCCGCCATACTCGTCGGTACGATGGTTGGAGTACTTCGACAGGAAGCGCATGACCATGTAGCCGATGCCTGCATGAATCTCGATGATGTCGATGCCGGCTTCCTTGCAGCGCTTTGCAGCAGCGCCGTACTGGTCGACCAGGATGGCGATTTCTTCCTTGGTGAACTCACGCTCGGGCATACCGACGAACGGGCCGCTCATGACGTCCTTCGAAGGAGAGTAAGACAGCAGCGGATCTTCGCCCGTGGCACGCCACTCGTAGCAGAGCTGCAGCTGAGCGGCAACCTTGGAACCATGCTCGTGGCACACATCGGCAACGCGCTTGAAGCCGGGGATGAACTCGTCGTCCCAGATGCCGCAAGCACCGGTGGTGGTGTGATACTTCGGCGTGGTGTTGAAGCAGTCGCACACGTATGCAGAACCGATTTCAACCAGGCCGACACCGCCCTCAGCGCGCTTCTCATAGAAGTCCACCAAGTCATCGGTGACATGGTAGTTGTCTACCTTCTCGATGGTCATCGGCAGCATGACGAAGCGGTTCTTCAGCTCCACGTTACCGATCTTGAGGGGCTCCAGCAATTTCTGGTACTTTGCCACAGCACAGCTCCTTTCCGAATGATGCTAGTGAGCGTTAAAGGCTTGGGCTTCCTCGTCTGAGAAGGGTGTAAAGCTGAGCTCGTCTGCTTACCTTTGCACTGTTACCCAATTCAACGAGTTTCGGCCATCGGATTATCCTCAAACCTCTTCTCGTTACCTTCTGGTTGTATTCTACGGACTTGATTTCTAGCGTGCGATGGACAGAAATGAGATTGTGTGTGTTTTTGTATAGGCAACACTCACATATTTATAGGTTTTGGTGACGAGTTTTCCCGTTTCTCTTGACCATTCTGGTAATTCGGCACGTATACTCAGAACGTGCAATTACTCATTATTCCAAATATGTCCTAGTAATTCATATCTGTGACCTATACAATGGGCTTGCGCGATGCGGGAAGACGCTACAAACAGAGAGGAGCTGTCCTATGAACGCGCTTTCGACCATGTTGCTGATAGCGGATGCGTTCGTTTCGCTGTGCGACGAGATGCCGCTTCGGAAAGTGTCCATCAGCGATATCGTTCAAAGAACAGGAAAGAACCGCAAAACGTTCTACTATCACTTCGAGAATAAAGATCGCCTGATCATCTGGATTTTCCGCTATGACATGGGGCAGGTTCTGAAAAAGCACTTCTCGGAGTCGGTGCTGCTGTACGAAAAGCCCAGCGAGGATTCCATTTCCCACTTCCCTTACTATATTACGCAGAAGTCTGGCGTGCGCTCGCTTGACCATGCAGAGTTCTTCGAGTGCTTCGCCGAGGTGCTCGAGAACCGTCGTCACTTCTATCGCGAGGCGCTGATCGACAACGGGCCGTACTCGCTGCGCAACTATTTGTACAACCTGTACGTGAATGCGATCAAGCGCGACATCGACATCATTTTGTCGAACCGCTATCTGCCGCAGGACAACATCGACTTCTTGGCCGAGTTTTACACGTGCGCGTTTCTGTATTACTTCATTCGCCGATGCGATCAGACCAACGTTGAGCACCTGTCCGCGAATGCCGGACCTTTCGCCAACATCATCCATAACTCGCTTGAGATGGAGATCAAAGAGGCACAGCTGCGGCGCAATCTGTAAGGATTGCCCATACTGGCACTTAAAGCGGCATCGGGATTCCGATGCCGCTTCTTTCATGGCGACGGAATCAGAAATAGCCTGACGAATTGCATATCTGAAAAGAAAAGGCCTCGCAAGTTGCGAGGCCTTTTGGCAATGCGTTTGCGTTAATTTTACTTACTTGCGATGCTCCGCCTTGTCGTTGATGAGGCGGTTCAAGGCGTTCAGGTATGCCTTGGCGGACGACACGACGATGTCGCCGTCGGCACCGCGGCCGGTGTACACTTCCCCGTCAGGGGCGGTGACGCGCACGGTGACCTCGCCGAGGGCGTCGATGCCGCGCGTGACGGACTGCACGGAGAACTCGGACAGGTCGTTTTCGACCTGGACGATCTTGTTCACGGCCTTGTACATAGCGTCGATGGGGCCAGTGCCGAAATCGCATGCGGTGACAACCTGGTCAGCGGCGTTGCGCAGCGTGACGGTTGCCGTAGGCGTGAGCGGGAAGCCGCAGGAAATCTGCACGGACTCAAGCGTGTAGACCGCCGTTTCGTTGCGACGGCTTTCGTGCATGAGCGACTCGAGGTCTTCGTCGTAGACTTCCTTCTTCTTGTCGGCCAAGTCGAGGAAGGCGTCGTACATGCGGTCAAGGTGTTCCTTATCAAGCTCGTAGCCGAGCTCTTCGAGGCGATGCTTCAGCGCAGCATGGCCGCTGCGGGCGGTGAGCACGATCTGCGACTGGCCGGCGCCGACCTCGGCGGGATCGATGATCTCGTAGGTGTCGCGCTTCTTCAGCACGCCATCCTGGTGGATGCCCGAGGAGTGTGCGAAGGCGTTCGCGCCGACGATGGCCTTGTTGACCTGCACGTTGATGCCGGTTATGGACGACACGAGGCGCGAAGCCTTGATGAACTCGCGCGTGTTGATGTCGGTGTGGGCGTCAAGCTCGTCGCCGTGCATGCGAATGCCCATGACGACTTCTTCCATGGCCGTGTTGCCCGCGCGCTCGCCGAGACCGTTGATGGTGCACTCGACCTGCGTTGCGCCGTTGCGCACGCCGGCCAGGGACAAGGCCGTTGCCATGCCCAGGTCGTTGTGGCAGTGGACGGACACCGTGGCGTTTTCGATGCCGCGCACGTTCTCCATGAGGTACTTGATGCGCTGGCCGAACTCGTCGGGCAGGCTGTAACCGGTGGTGTCGGGGATGTTCACGACGGTGGCGCCGGCCTCGATGACGGCCTGGATGACCTTGGCGAGGAACGCGTAATCGGCGCGGCCTGCGTCCTCGGCGTAGAACTGCACGTCCTCGACGTACTTCTTCGCGTAGGAGACGGCGGCCACGGCGCGCTCGATGCACTGGTCCTCGGTGATGCGCAGCTTGTCGTGCATGTGGCTGGGGCTGACGCCGATGCCGGTGTGAATGCGGGGACGCTTGGCATACTTGAGCGCCTCGGCCGCGCGGTCGATGTCCTTCTCAACGGCGCGGGTCAGGCCCACGACCGTTGCGTCGTCGCCAGCCAGCTCGGCAATGCGGCGCACGCTCTCGAAATCACCAGGGCTGGAAATGGGGAAACCGGCTTCGATGACGTCCACGTTCAAACGTAGCAGCTGACGCGCGACAACTAGCTTTTCCTCGGTGTTCATGGAAGCGCCCGGCGATTGCTCACCGTCGCGCAGCGTCGTGTCGAAAATTGCGATCTTGCGCGTCATTTCTGTTCCTTTCGGGTTGCTTGCAGAGTGCATTCATTCTAGTACACTCGCGGCATTTCAACCCCGAAAAGTCCGAGCATCTCACTACCCATATACCGAAACCTGCCCATGTTCGACTTGTGACGGCTTTTTGCGGACTTCAGGAGTAGGACGACCGGGCAACAGGTATGTGGAACGGATGCCGATAGCGCAAAACGCCCGGTAACCGGATTTCACCGGATACCGGGCGCTGATTCGAGCTGATGGGGCTGTTCGTGCTCTGGCCTAGAGCTTCACGTACCAGAGGTTCTTCAGGTCCTCGAGGCTTTCGCGCAGCTTCGCGAGCACGCTGTCGTCAAGCTCGCCTTCGATGTTCATGTACACGATGGCCTGGCCCGCATCGGGGTCGTTGACGATCTGCATGGTGGTGATGTTGATGCCGGCGTCGCCGAGGATGGAGCCGATGGTGCCCACGCGACCGGGGCGGTCGACGTACTCGAAGATGAGCGCCTGCGGGCCCGGAGCGATGTCCACCTTGTAGCCGAGCAGCGAGATGAGGCGGACGTGCTGGTCTTCGCCGGAAAGCGTGCAGCCGACTTCGCGGCCGTCGGCGACGACCGTGACCGAAGAGGCGTAGGCGCCGGCAGAGGCGTGCGCGCCCGTGTCGACGTGGATGCCGTGGCGGCGTGCGACGGCCTCGGCGTTGACGGGCGTGACCGTGGCGAGGTTCTTATAGGAAAGCAGGCCCTGCATGGTGCCGGCAACGAGGATGGTGGGGTCGGCAGGCGCGGCCTTGCCTGCAGCGGTGAGCGACAGGCGCTTCGGCACTTCCCCGCCGAGCTGGGCAAGCATGCTGCCCATCATCTGACACGCGGGCACATACGGGCCGACGGCGTCCATGACCTCAGGCGGCACAGGCGCCATGTTCAGCGCCGTGGGAACGACGCTGCCCTCAAGGCCGGCGGCCACGTATTCGGCGATTTGCACGCCGGCGCGCGTTTGGGCCTCGCGGGTGTAAGCGCCCAGGTGAGGCGTGAGAATGGCGTTCGGGAACTCGTGCAGCGGGCTTTCGGTGCACGGCTCGGTTTCGAAAACGTCGATGCCGCACGCTGCGATTTTGCCGGCAGCAAGGAAGTCGGCCAGCGAATCAACGTTGTAGATGCCGCCGCGCGCCACGTTGACGAGGATGACGCCGTCTTTCATGGCCGCGTACTGGTCGGGGCCGAACATGCCGATGGTCTCTTCCGTTTTGGGAAGGTGCACGGTGATGAAGTCGGCCAGCGGCAGGATGTCCTCCATGTTGTCGTACAGCGCCACGCCAAGCTGCTCGGCGCGCTCGGGGCTGCAGTACGGGTCGTAGCCGACCAGGTGCATGCCGAAGGCGCGGGCGCGCTCGGCCACCAAGCCGCCGATGCGGCCGAGGCCGAAGATAGCCAGCGTTTTCTCATAAAGCTCCGAGCCGCAGAACTTGCCGCGCGACCACTCGCCCGCGTGCATGCTGGCGTTGGCCTGAGCGGTGTTGCGTGCGCAGGCAAGCAGCAGGCACATGGTTTGCTCAGCTGCGGAAACGATGTTCGACGTGGGGGCGTTGCACACGATGACGCCCGCTTCGGTAGCCGCGTCCACGTCGACGTTGTCGACGCCGACGCCCGCGCGGCCGATGATGCGCAGTTTCTTGCCGGCCTCGATGACCTCGCGCGTGACGTGCGTTGCCGAGCGCACGATAAGCGCATCGTAGTCCGGAATGGTGGCGATGAGCTCTTCTGTGGACATCTTCAACTTGACATCAGCTTCAAGGCCCCTTTCACGCATGCGCGCTAGACCCGCCTCGGCAAGCTTTTCCGTAACCAGAACTTTTTTCGCCATGGCTGCAAACCACCCTTCGTCGTGAAATCGCATACGCCCCCATGATACGAAAAATCCCGCCGCACAATCGCACGGCGGGATTTAATTCGGAGAAAGGCAGCATACCTTTTCCAAAAGAGCCCGATCACACACCCAAGCCTTGCAGGTTGACTTACCAGCAACCATGTAAGACTCGATGTGCAGAGCAAATCAGCGAGGGCGCCTCTAGTGCCCCAGGTTGCCCTGAAATGAGCGGGCATTGGCCTTTCGGCCATGCCCGTGAAATTGAAGGGCAAGATGGGGTGCCAGAGGAGGCCGCAGCGTCGACCGGTTACGGCTGCCGTAGGCAGCCGTAACTCCTATTCCTCTTCGGACTTGACCCAGGAGAACATGTTGCGGATCTTGGCGCCCGTCTTCTCGATCTCGTGGTTGTTGATGGCCTCACGCTGCTCGAGCAGCCACTTGTGGTTGTTCTTGCAGTCGGCAACGAACTCCTTGGCGAACTCGCCGTTCTGGATGCGCTTGAGGATCTCCTTCATGGCCTCACGAGACTGCTCGTTGATGACCTTCGGGCCGGCGTAGTACTCGCCGTACTCGGCGGTGTTGGAGATGGAGTAGTTCATGAAGTGGATGCCGGACTCGTACATGAGGTCGACGATCATCTTCATCTCGTGGTAGCACTCGAAGTAAGCCAGCTCGGGCGGGTAGCCTGCCTCGGTCAGCGTCTCGAAGCCGGCCTTCACCAGCTCGACGAGACCGCCGCACAGCACAGCCTGCTCACCGAAGAGGTCCTCTTCGGTTTCCTCGGCGAACGTGGCCTTGATGATGCCGGAACGAGCACCGCCGACGCCCCAGCAGTAGGACATGACGATGTCCCAAGCGTCGCCCGTGGCGTCCTGCGCAACGCACGCCAGATCCGGCACGCCGGAACCCTCGGTGTACTGGCGACGGACGATGTGGCCCGGGCCCTTCGGGGCACACATGATGACGTTGACGTCCTCGGGAGCCTTGATGTAGCCATAGTGGATGTTGAAGCCGTGAGCGAACGCAAGCGTGTTGCCGGCATGCAGGTGAGAAGCGATGTGCTCTTCGTACACCTGGGGCTGCAGCTCGTCGGGAACGAGGATCATGACCACGTCGGCTTCCTCGGCAGCCTGGTCCATGGTAGTGACCTTCAGGCCGGCCTCTTCAGCCTTTGCCCAGCTCTTGGAGCCCTCGCGAAGACCAACGCGCACGTCAACGCCGGAGTCCATGAGGTTCAGCGCATGGGCATGGCCCTGAGAACCGTAGCCGATGATAGCGACCTTCTTGCCCTGGATGATCTTCGGATCGACGTCGTTTTCATAGTAGATCGTAACAGCCATGGTGGTGATGTCCTTTCTTCTTGGCTGATGTACCCGTAAGTATAGCGTGAAACCCTACCGATTCAGTGCCTGGCGGCCATCCTTCACGGAGTGCCCCACATGCGTAAGCGGCGCTGCCACAGCGCCTGGCGCGAATCGTTCACGGCTTGCTCCCTTAGGCGTCCTTCGAGGCGCGCGACATGGCGATTTTGCCCGTGCGCGTGATTTCCTTGATGCCGTAGGCGCGGAAGAGGTCTTCCATGCCCTTGAGCTTCGACTCGTCGCCCGTGGCCTCGATGGTGAGGCTGGAGCGGCCCACATCGACGATTTTCGCGCGGAACACGTTGGCGATCTCGATGATCTCGTTGCGGCGATCGGGCGCGGCGTTTACCTTGAACAGCACCAGCTCGCGCTCGATGGCGGCCACGTCGGTGAGGTCGGTGATCTTGAAGACGCTGATGAGCTTGTTGAGCTGCTTCGTGAGCTGCTCGTAGGCAAGCTCATCGGCCTTCACGATGATGGTGATGCGCGACATGGTGGGGTCTTCGGTGGGACCGACCGACAGCGAATCAATGTTGAAGCCGCGGCGCGAGACCATGCCCGTGACGCGCGACAGCACGCCGGGCTTGTTCTCAACCAGAACAGACAGGATGTGTTTCATCGGGCTTCCCCTTCCACGTCGGCCGCGGGCGCTTCGCCTTCGCGCGGGCCTTTATCCTCGGGATCGTTTTCCCAGCGGCCGCCGAACTGCGCGTCGATCTTCGCGCACGGGCTTTTCTGCGGCGCGGGCGCCGGAGCCTGGTTCGGCATGTCGGTGCGCACGGCGCCGACGGCCACGTCGATGGCACCCATGACGTCGCTCATGGCAGAGCCAGGAGCCACCATGGGGAACACGTTCTGGTTGTCGGGAATGGCAACGTCGAGCAGGAACGGGCCTTCGCAGGCGAGCATCTCGTCAAGCGCGGCATCGAGCTCTTCGGGCTTCTCGATGCGGCGGCTTGCCCAGCTGTAGGCGTCGGCCAGCTTGCAGAAGTCGGGGTTGGCGGACAGCTCGGTGAAGCTGTAACGCTCGTGGTAGAACAGCTTCTGCCACTGATGCACCATGCCGAGCGCGCGGTTGTCGAGGATGAGCACCTTCACGGGCACGCCGTTAATGGCGGCCGTGGCCATTTCCTGGCTGTTCATCTGGAACGAACCGTCTCCGGCGATGCAGACGACCTGCTTGTCGGGGCAGCCGAACGCCGCGCCGATGGCAGCCGGGAAGCCAAATCCCATGGTGCCAAGGCCGCCGGAAGACAAGAACGTGCGCGGGCGCTCGCGGTCGATGAACTGGGCAGCCCACATCTGGTGCTGGCCTACCTCGGTGACGACGACGGACTTTTCCGGGTCGAGCTTGCGCGAGAGCTTCTGCATGACCAGTTCGGGCACGATCTTGCCGGGAACCTCGGCGATGTCGCTGTGATAGAACGGGAAGCGCTGGCGCCATTCGGCGATCTGCTCGAGCCACGGGCCGGTGATGGGCGTGGCGCCCGACTTCTTCACGGCCTCGTTGATGCCGGAAAGCACGCCCTTGAGGTCGCCGACGATGGGGATCTGCACCTCGCGGATCTTGCCGATCTCGGCCGGGTCGATGTCGATGTGGATGACATCGGCGTGCGGCGCGAACTCGGACAGCTTGCCGGTGACGCGGTCGGAGAAGCGCGCGCCGCAGGCGATGATGAGATCGGATTCCGTCATGGCAAGGTTGGCGTACTTCGAGCCGTGCATGCCCACCGGGCCGAAATTCAGCGGGCTCGATGCCGGGAACGCGCCTTTGCCCATGAGCGTGGTGACGACGGGCAGCTGAAGCGAGTTGGCCAGCTCCACGAGCTCGTCGGTGGCGTTCGAGCTGATGACGCCGCCGCCGACGTAGAGCACGGGGCGCTCGGCGCGGGCGATGCGCTGCACGGCCGCGCGGATTTGCTTGGCGTTGCCGCGGTACGTGGGACGATACGACGGCAGGTTCACCTTGTCGGGATAGTTGAAGATCATCTTCTCGGACAGGATGTCGGAGGGGATGTCGATGAGCACGGGGCCGGGACGGCCGGAGGCGGCGATGTGGAACGCCTCGCGGAACGTGGTGGTGAGTTCGTCGGTGGACTGCAGCAGGAACGAGTGCTTCACCACCGGCATGGTGATGCCGACGATGTCGGATTCCTGGAAGCTGTCCGTGCCGATGACGCCGCGCGGCACCTGGCCGGTGATGACCACGAGCGGCACGGAGTCCATGTAAGCCGTGGCGATGCCGGTGACGGTGTTCGTGGCGCCGGGGCCGGACGTGACGATGACGACGCCGACGTTGCCCGTGGCGCGCGCATAGCCGTCGGCCTCGTGCACGGCACCCTGCTCGTGACGAGCGAGCACATGGTGCAGCTGCTTGCTGTCGTACAGCGCGTCGTAGATTTTGATGGCCTGACCGCCGGGGTAACCGAAGATGAGGTCGACGCCTTCGGCTTCAAGCGATGCCACGACGGCCTGGGCGCCGATCATCTCGGTGCCCTGCTTGGCGGTGTGGCTGCCAAGGCCGCGCGGCTCGCCGGCGGTAGAGGTGTGCTTGTCGTTTTTGGGTTCACTCATGACACATACGCTCCCTTGTCTGCGGAGGAAACCAGCTTGGCGTACTTGGCCAGCACGCCGTGGTTGTGCTTGGGCGCTGGCGGGACGAACGTGGCGCGGCGTGCGGCCAGCTCTTCGTCGCTGACGTGCAGCGTGATGGCGCCGCCTTCGATGTCGACCGTGATCTGGTCGCCGTCTTCAATCAGCGCGATGGGGCCGCCCGATGCGGCTTCAGGGCTGATGTGGCCAACGCAGGGGCCCTTCGAGGCGCCGGAGAAGCGCCCGTCGGTAAGCAGCGCCACCGACTTGGAAAGACCCATGCCCACGATGGCGGACGTAGGCGTGAGCATCTCGCGCATGCCGGGACCGCCGGCCGGGCCCTCGTAGCGGATGACCACGACGTCGCCAGGCTTGATTTCGTTCGCGAAGATGGCTTCGCAGGCCTCTTCCTCGGAATTGAAGCAGCGTGCCGGGCCCGTGTGCGTGAGCATGCTGGGGTCGACGGCCGACTTCTTCACGATGCCGCCGTTCGGGGCGACGTTGCCGTGCAGCACGCGCAGGGCGCCAACCTTGCTGAACGGGTTGTCGTGCGTGCGGCACACTTCCCCGTCGGCCGCCTTCGTGCAGTTTTTAAGGTACTCGTCCATGGTGCCCATGACGGTGAGGGCGCTGCGGTCGAGCAAGCCCGCTTCGGCCAGCTCGTGCATGACCACCGGAACGCCGCCGACGGCGTACAGGTCGATGAGCGGGCGCGGGCCGGAGGGCTGCAGCTTCACGAGGTGCGGCGTGCGGGCGCTGGCGGCATCCCAGTCGTCCATGGTGATGGGGTGTCCCGCTTCCTGCGCGATGGCCGTGAGGTGCAGCACGGTGTTCGTGGAGCCGCCGAAGGCCATGTCGCACTCCATGGCGTTGTGGATGGCGGCCTCGGTGATGATGTCTTTGATGCAGATGTTCTTCTCGAGCAGCTCCATGACCTTCATGCCGGCGTGCTTGGCCAGGCGCAGGCGCTCGGAATACACGGCCGGGATGGTGCCGTTGCCGGGAAGCGCGATGCCAAGCGCCTCGCACAGGCAGTTCATGGAGTTTGCCGTGAACATGCCGGAGCACGAGCCGCACGTGGGGCACGCGGTGTCCTCGTAGTACTTGAGCTGCTCTTCGGTCATGGTGCCGGCGGCAACCTGGCCGGCGCCGTCGAACAGCGTGTTGAGGTCGGTGGTGGGGCCGGCCGTGCAGCCGGGCTGATGGCCGGGAAGCATGGGGCCGCCGGAGACGAACACGGTGGGAATGTTCACGCGCAGCGCGCCGAGCAGCATGCCGGGCACGATCTTGTCGCAGTTCGGGATGCACACGGCCGCGTCGAACGCGTGACCCTGGATAGCGCACTCGAAGCTGTCGGCGATGGCCTCGCGCGACACGAGCGAGTAGTGCATGCCGTCGTGGTTCATGGCGATGCCGTCGCACACGCCGATGGTGGAGATTTCAAACGGGACGCCGCCGGCCATGTAGATGCCGGCCTTGACGGCCTCGCAAATTTTGTCCAGGTTGTTATGGCCGGGGATGATGTCGTTGCGGGAGTTGAACACCGCGACAAGCGGGCGCTTCATCTCCTCGTCGGTGAGCCCGTCGGCCTTCAGCAGGCTGCGGTGCGGAGCTCGCGGGGTGCCGCACCTGACGGCGTCGCTGCGAAGTTGCATGCCATTCCTTCTTCCGTCTTGTTCGCCCTTTTGGGGCATGAAAAAATCCTGCTGCAAGCAACCTGCACCAGGACCTCGAAAGATGGCATTCGCGCTTTTGGCACGCACCATGCAGACTTATAACGGAGTCACCGGTTCAGCTTACTTGCACGGACGCGCCAAACGGAGGTCTTCCGCTGCGCACCGCACGTTCACCAGAACTGCTCGGAGGGGGCATTCGAGCCCGCCCAACACCGGCTTGCAGCAACCGCCGGCTCTCTTGAAGATGGGTTCGTCTCTACTGTCCTCGTCAATGCATTTCATTTATGAACTTGTGGGCGTAAGTATACTCTTTGATGCCGGCATGGCAACCGCTTTCTCACGAAATGTTCGAATTAGCCGTGGTACGCCCTGCCGCGCGCGTGCGATTATCGGATTGCGCGATGATTCCGTTTCGAAAGAGATGGGCAATGAAGGCGCTTTTAGCCAGCAAGTCAGGAGGAATCCCATGGATTACCGTCAGTTGAAGATCGATCCCGAAGCCCATATTGCGCCGAACGCCACCATTTTGGGCAACGTTGAGCTGGGCCGAGACGTGACCGTGTTCGCCGGCGCCACCCTGCGCGGCGACTACGGCGCGTGCATCAAGGTTGGCGATGGCACGAACATCCAGGAAGGCGTGTGCGTGCACCTGGGCGCCACCAGCCCCACCACCATCGGGCGCGGCTGCACCGTGGGACATGGCGCCATCGTGCACGGCTGCACCATCGGCGACAACGTGCTGGTGGGCATGGGTTCTATTGTGATGGACCATGCCGTGGTGGGCGACAACTGCATCATCGGCGCCGGCGCGCTGGTGACGGGCGGCACGCAGATTCCCGCCGGGTCGCTGATGATCGGCAGCCCCGCGAAGGTGAAGCGCGCGCTGACCGACGAGGAGATTGCCGCGAACCGCGTGGACGCCGAGGAGTACGTGGAGATTGGCCGCGACCTGGTGGCGCAGGGCTTCATGTACGCCGGCGATGCCGTGCCGGCCGATTCGCCGACGATTGCGATGTAGCGCGCAGGCGATGGCCGGCCCAGTTGGTGCCGGCTAGATGCGTGGAGCTGCGGGATTGCGGCGCCGCGAGATAGCGAAACGCCCCGATGTTTGATGGCATCGGGGCGTTTTGTTTGCGGGTTCGTGATGCGAAGCGAGCTTGCGCGGCGGCGCTGTCTGCGCCAGCTGGCTTCATGCTTGTGCCGCGTTGTTCGGTTACCGGTTTACACCGGCTTGCGCCCCGAGAGGACACGTGGGCGCTGCGACAGGTCGTTCGTGATTTTGACCTGGGTAAACCCTGCTTGACGGGCCAGTTCAGCCGCCTGGTCGAGGCATGTTTCGTGCAGCTCGAATGCGAAGCCGCCGCCCGGACGCAGCGCCTGCGAAGTCCAGGGCAGCAGGCGGCGCAGCACGTCGTTGCCGTCGCGGCCGCCGTCGAGAGCAAGCGCCGGCTCGAAATCGGCCACTTCGCGCGGGATGCTGGCAAGCACGGCCGTAGGAACGTACGGCGGGTTCGACGCCACCAGATCGAGCCCGCCGATTGCCGCAGCGGGAATGCCGGCGCCAAGGTCGCACTGCTCGACGCGAACGCGGCCGGAAAGCCCCAGCTGCTCGGCGTTTTCGCGGGCAAGCGCCACGGCCTCGGGCGCGATGTCCGTGGCGATCAGGCGTGCATCGGGGCGCTCGTAGGCAATGGAGCAGGCGATGCAGCCCGACCCGGTGCAGATATCGGCCACAAGCAGCGGGCGCTGCTTCGCGGGCACCTGCTGTTGCGCGGCGGGTTCGGCCACTTCGCCGTTTTGGCCGGCAAGAAAGGCGCGGATGGCCTGCTTGGACTGCTGAATAGCCTCGGGGTTTTCCGCTTCGTCACCTTGCGCCGCCTCGGCTGCGGCTGTTTGCGCGTCGATGAGCACGTCGCCTTCCCATGCATCGATGGTGCTATCGAGCGCGACGCGCTTGTGCGCCGGCGGCAGCAGCGCGAGCGCAACGCTCACAAGCACCTCGGTTTCGGGGCGCGGGATGAGCACGCCGGGGCGCACCTTCACCGTGATGTGGCGAAACGCCGCCTCGCCCGTGATGTATTGCAACGGCTCTCCCCTGCCGCGGCGCGTGACGAAGCCGCGCAGCGCGTCGCGCTCGTCCATGGACAGCGGACGGTCGAAATTCACGTACAGCTCGATGCGGGACAGACCGCACGCCTCGGACAGCAGCCATTCGGCCGACAGGCGCGGGTTCTCGTCGCCCTTGCCCTCCAGATAGCCGACTGTCCAGTCAAGCGCGGCTTTGATAGTCCAGATGTCTGTCATAAGTGGTTAACTTACACGGCTTCTTCGAGTTTTTGAGCTCGGTCGGCGGCTTGGAGGGCGGCGATGACGTCGCCGAGGCCGTCGCCTTGCAGCACGCTCGTGTACGTGGAATTAAAGCCGATGCGGTGGTCGGTCACGCGGTCCTGCGGGCCGTTGTACGTGCGAATCTTCTCCGAGCGATCGCCCGAGCCGATCTGCGCGAGGCGCTTGGCGCCCTCGGCTGCCTGCTGCTCGGCGAGCATCTTCTCGTACAGGCGGGCGCGCAGCACGGCCATGGCCGCGATTTTGTTCTGCAGCTGGGACTTCTGATCCTGCGACTGCACGACCAGGCCGGAAGGCAGGTGCGTGATGCGCACGGCCGAGTCGGTGGTGTTGACGCACTGGCCGCCCGGGCCGCCGGCGCGATACACGTCGATGCGCAGGTCGTTCTCGTTGATGTCGACCTCGACCTCGTCGGCCTCGGGCAGCACGGCCACGGTGGCCGTGGACGTGTGGATGCGGCCCTGCGATTCGGTTTTCGGGACGCGCTGCACGCGGTGCACGCCCGATTCGAACTTCATGACGGAGTACACCTTGTCGCCCTTGACCTTGAACTGGATTTCCTTGTAGCCACCCGCATCGGAGGGGCTGACGTCCATCAGCTCGATCTTCCATTTACGGCTGGAGCAGAAGCGCTCGTACATCTTGAACAGGTCGCCCGCGAAGATGGCCGCCTCGTCGCCGCCGGCCGCAGCGCGGATTTCGACGATGATGTCCTTTTCGTCGGCCGGGTCGGACGGGATGAGCAGGAACTTGATGTCCTCTTCAAGACCGGGAAGCTTTTCCTCGGCCGCGGCGATGGTTTCCTGGGCGAACTCCTTCATGTCGGCATCGCCGAGCATTTCTTTGGCCTCGTCGATGTCGGCGCAGGCCTGCAGGTACTCGCGCGCTTTCTCCACGAGCGGGCCCTGGTCGGCGTATTCCTTCGCCAGCTTGTTGTATTCCTTCTGGTCGGCAAGCACGGCCGGGTCGCTCATCTTGGCCTGCAGGTCTTCATAGGCGGAGATGATCTTGCCGAGCTTGTCGCGCATTTCGCTATCTTGCATGGTTCGTGCGTCCTTGTCATACGTTGCTGCTTGCTGCGCGCGGGCGGCGCACAGCACGATCTGGCGGCGTGGCGCGGCCGGACCGATTGTCGAACTGTCAAATTTTAGCAGATTGCAACGTAGCTTGCAGCCTGCTCCGCACAGACTGCACCATCCGCCACCGCCGTGACCACCTGGCGAAGGGTTTTCGCGCGCACGTCGCCGGCTGCGAACACGCCGGGAACGGGAGTTGCGCACGTTTCGTCGGCCACGATGTAGCCGGCTTCGTCAAGCGGCAGCGCACCGGCAAGCAGCTCGGTGTTCGGCTGCGTGCCCACGGCCACGAACACGCCGTCGACGGGGATGGTTTCAAGGGAGCCGTCGGCGAGGTGCTCGATTTGGGCGGCGGCAAGCTTGCCGTCTTCGCCGTGCAGGGCGCGCACCGTGGCGTTCCACACGAACTCGACGTTTTCAAGCTCGGCAAGCTGGCGGTGGTAAACGGGCGTGGCGCGCAAGGCGTTGCGACGATGCACGAGGATGACGCGGCTGGCCAGGCGCGAAAGGTAGATGGCGTCGGCAGCCGCCGTGTTGCCGCCGCCGACGACCATGACCGTTTTGCCGCGGAAGAAGTTGCCGTCGCACGTGGCGCAGTACGACACGCCGCGGCCGGTCAGCTCGGCCTCGCCGGGCACGCCGAGCTTGCGCGGGCGAGCGCCGGTGGCCACGATGACGCTTGCAGCACGATAAGCACCAGCGGACGTGACGAGGGTTTTCGGGGCTGCGGCAACATCGAGGGCGGTTACTTCTTCGTTGATGACGCGAACGCCGAAGCGCTCGGCCTGCTCTTTCATGGACCACGCCAGCTCGAAGCCGCCGGCGCCTTGCGCAAAGCCGGGGTAGTTGTCGATGCGCTCCGTTTGCGCAAGCTGCCCGCCAGGCGACAGACGCTCGAACACGGCGGCGCGCAAACCTGCGCGCGCCGCATACAGGCCAGCGGTCAGCCCCGCCGGGCCCGCGCCGATGATGGCAACGTCGAGAGTTTCGGTATGAGCATTTGCGGGCGCTTCCGGCTGGTTGCTGCAAGCACTTGGCTGATTGCCAAGGTTTTCGCTGTTCGTCATGGGTGCTCCCCTTTCCCTGCGGCTTCAAGCCGCATTCGCATGTGTTTGCGACCAGTATACGAGAGAAAGGCAACAGGATGGATATTGATACCATTTTGGTACCATATCTTCATCGCTTCAGCGAGCCGAGCTGTCAAATCTTACTTGCGGGCGCGGTGGCGGCGGTAGAGGAGGGTGCCGGCTATGATGGCGAGGATGATCTGCAGGACCGTGGGCGCAAACCAGATGCCGTCGACTTGAAACAGGCGGCCCATGACGAACACGACGACGCAGACGATGACCGCCTCCGCGACGACGAGGGCGTTCGAGCAGCGCGCGTCGTCGACGGCGTAGAAGTACGACGTGGTGGTGTGCGTGAAGCCGTAGAAGATGTAGCAGATGGAGAACACCGGCAGCGCGTAGACGATGATGGGCGCGGCCGCCTCGGAGGCGCCGAACAACGGCGGGATGAGGTCGCTGATGGCGAACATAAGGCCAAGCCCCGCCATGCCAAGCGCGATGGCCACGGCGTAGTTCGTGTTGCGCAGGCGCCGCACGGCGTCGGCGTTGCCCGCGCCGCGGTACACGCTGATGAGCGGCTGGCTGCCATCACCGACGCTTTGGATCATGATCTGCACGAAGAACGCCACGTACGCGATGGCCGCATAGGCCGCCAGCGCCACCTCGCCGCCGTAGTACGACAGGCTGATGTTGTTCACGACCGTGGACACCTCGGGCAAAAGCGTAAGGCCAAACGGTGCGGCGCCGAGCTTCACGATGTGCGCGCAGATGGACGCGTCGGGCAGCAAATCGCGCAGCGGAATACGGTTGTCGCGGCGGGCGAAAAACGCCAGCACGAACAGAAACGCCACGATTTGCGCAACCACCGTGGCCTCGGCGGCGCCGGCCGTGCCGCGCCCCCACTGTATGACGAACACGTAGTCAAGCACGACGTTGATGACGCCGGCAAGCAGCTGCACCGCCATGGCGTAGGCCACCTGCCCGCGGTTGCGGATAAGCGGCGTGCAGCCGGTGACGAGCACCTGAAACGGCGCGCCGACGGCGATGACCTGCAGGTAGTGCACGGCCTGGACAAGCGTTTCGCCCTGGCCGCCAAGCGCTGCGCACAGCTGCTCGGCGAACAGGATGTAGAGCACGAGAATGGGAATTGATGCCGCGAACAGCATGAACAGCGTGACGCCGATGACGCGCGTCGCGCGAGCGCTGTTCCCTTCGCCGCGCGCGATGGAGCTGATGACGCCGCCGCCCATGCCCAGGCCCGTGCCCACGGCCAGAATAAGGCAGACAAGCGGGTAGGCCACGTTAATGCCGGCCAGGCCCGCGTCGCCGACCGCATGGCCGACGAAGATACCGTCGACGATGCTGTAGATGCCCGCAAGCGTGAACGTGAGCATGGTGGGCAGGATGTACTTGAGGTATTCGGGGATCATCTTGCGGGTGATCACGCGGCTTCTCCTTCGCGATGGTGCATGCGGCAGGGCGCAAGCGTAAACGAAGGCGCCGAACCGGGATGCGGAACGACGCCTTTGATTGCAGGTTTGATGTGCATGGTATCACACGGGGCTAGGACTTCTCCGCATCTCGGCATCTCTCCAGAATGTCGATAAGCCGCGCCATGTCAAGCGGCTTGGACAAATGCTCGTTCATGCCGGCCGCCAGCGCGCGGGCGCGATCGATGCCGGCGGATTCGGCGTAAGCCGTCGAAGCGCAAAACAGGGACGCAAACAGCACGACCGCAGCTGCGGCGAGTGCGAGCATCTTCTGTTTGCAGTGCGTGTTCGCGGCATTCCCCTTCTCTACCAGCGATTGCGTTCGGTATCCACTTTACCCCCCAAATGTGCCGCGCGCCAAGCTGGTTGAGCATGCGTACGAAAACACGGGGCCGAGCGGCGCGCCCGACCCCGCGCTAGAGCGCGACTACAGGCCGAGCAGGGCGCGAAGGGCCGGCTTGGGCTGCACGCCGACGGCCTGGTTGGCAACCTGCCCGCCGCGGAACACCATGAGCGTGGGCACGCTCATGACGCCGAAGCGCTGCGCCAAGTCGGGGCTTGCGTCGATGTCGACCTTCACGATTTTCGCGCGGCCGGCCACTTCGGCCGCAACCTCTTCGAGCACGGGCGCAAGCATCTTGCACGGGCCGCACCACGTGGCGAAAAAGTCGACGAGCACGGGCACGTCTGACTGCTCGACTTCGGACTGAAACTCTGCGGAAGAGATGATCTTGCTCATGATGAGCCTCCTTTTCTGCGGGCAGACCGCTGCGGGCGGCCTGCCGAACCTTGTTTGCTTGTGGCCATTGTAGCGGCTTAGGCGCGCGTGCGATAGGCTTGCGCGCGTTCGTCACGGAATTGCTACTATTTCGGTGTCATTACATTGGAAACGTCAACGAAACGCTGACATCGTGGAGTGCGGCGAAGCTTGGCGCCGCTGCAGGCTATACTAATCAAGAACCAATGAGAACGGAGTTACGATGAGCGATTTCGATACCGCCGGCAAGCAGGCCGGCGAAAGCGCACGCACGGCCCCTGCCTGGGAAGAGCGCAACACCACACCGGCGAACCTGGTACTTGAGGGCGGCGCCATGCGCGGGCAGTTCACCGCGGGCGTGCTTGACTATTTCATGGAGCACGGCCTGTTCTGCGACCGCGTGTTCGGCGTGTCGGCCGGCGCATTGAACGGCTACTGCTACGTGTCGGGCGAGATCGGCCGCACGTGCTTTTTGAACATGAAGTACGCCAACGACCCGCGCTACCTGTCGCTGAAAAGCTACGCGCGCACCGGCAACGCCTGCGGGCGCGAGTTCGCGTTCCACGAGGTGCCCGAGAAGCTGGAGCCGTTCGACTTCGACGCGTACCGTCGCTCGCCCATTCGCCTGACGGCCGTGTCGAGCAACCTTGATACCGGCGAGGCCGATTACCACGACGTGGTGGACCTTGCCGACGACGGCGACCTGCCGTATCTGATTGCGTCGTCGTCCATGCCGCTGGTCAGCCAGATCGTGGACGTTGACGGCAAGCATCTGCTTGACGGCGGCACGTGCGACAGCGTGCCGATTGTGCACAGCATGCTTACGGGGCGCAAAAAGCACGTGGTGGTGCTGACGCAGGCGGCCGACTACGTGAAGGGTCCCAACAAGCTGATGCCCGTCCTGTCGCAGGTGTACGCGGACTTCCCCTACTACCTTGATAGGCTGCGCCACCGCCACTACGAGTACAACCGCACGTATCGCCAGCTGGTGCGCATGCACGACGCCGGCGAGGTGTTCGTCATCCGCCCGCAGAAGCCCGTGACCATCCACAGCATGGAGCACGACCAGGAGAAGCTGCTGGACCTGTACGCGCAAGGCTATGCGGAAGCGGCGCGCACATGGTTCGACCTGCAGGAATACCTGGCGAAGTAAGGCGATTGCGCGCGGACCGCGCGCGGCGCCAAGCGAGGCTTGCGGACGAGCAGCGCTTGGCTTCGCCGAACGCTGCGCCGCGCAGCCCGCAAGCACCTTCGCAAACGACCGAACCGCATTGCCAGCTCAAGTAAGAAAGCACATTCATGTCCATCGACTTCATTTCCCTGTTCACCGCCGCGCTGGTGGCGGCCTGCGCGCCGATCATCGCCCGCGCCGTCCCGCGCGGGCTGGTGCCTGAAACCGTTATCCTGCTGCTGGCCGGCGCGCTGCTTGGCCCGCACATGGCAGGCGCCATCCAAGTGACCGATTCCATCACCATGCTGTCGGAGCTGGGCCTGGCGTTTTTGTTCCTGTTGGCCGGTTATGAGATCAACCCGAAAAGCCTTTCGGGCACGCAAGGCAAGAAAGGCCTGGCCAGCTGGGCGGTTTCCATTGTGCTGGCCTTCGCAGCCGTGTACTTCTTGACCGACCTTTCCATCACGGACATCGACGGCATTGCCGTGGCCATCGCGCTGACCACCACCGCGCTGGGCGCGCTTATGCCCATCCTGAAGGAACGCAAGCTCAGCGATACGCCCGTGGGCGAATGCATCCTGGCGTTCGGCACCTGGGGCGAGGTGTGCCCCGTGCTTGCCATGGCGCTGCTGTTGACCACGCGCACCACGTGGCAAACGCTGCTGATCTTGGCGCTGTTCGCCGGCCTGTGCGTGATTATGGCCGTGGTGCCGTCGCGCGCCCGCAAGGCCGGCCACACGGTATACCGCTTCCTGGCCGCGCGACGCAACACCACGTCGCAGACGCTGGTGCGCGTGACGGTGGTCATGCTCATTGGGCTGGTGACGGTGTCGGCCGTGTTCGACCTGGACATCGTGTTGGGCGCGTTCGCCGCCGGCTTCGTGCTGCGCTACGTCATTCCCGAGGGCGACCACGAACTGGAGTCGAAGCTTGAGGCCATCGGCTACGGGTTCTTGATCCCCGTGTTCTTCGTGGTGTCGGGCGCGAAAATCGACCTGGCGGGCGTGGGCGCGCGGCCGGTGCTGCTTGTTGGGTTCATCGTCATGCTGCTGCTTATCCGCGCGGTGCCCATCGTGGTGGCGCTTTCCGTGGGCCGCGGCAAAAGCGAGCTGTCCATGCACAACCGCGTGACCGTGGCCCTGTACTGCACCACGGCGCTGCCCATCATCGTTGCCGTGACGTCGCTGGCCACGAAGGCGGGTGCTATGAGCCAAGACACCGCCGGCGTGCTGGTGGCGGCCGGCGCCATCACCGTGTTTCTGATGCCGCTTCTAGCCTCGCTGACGTACCGCGTGGTGGACGCGAAGCCCATCGAAGCCGTGCAGGAAATCGCACAGCACCCCAGCGACATCCGCTCCATTCTGCACGAGCACTTGGAACTTGAACGTATGATGGCGCGCCAGGAGATTGCCGCGCGCATGGCCACGAAGGCGCGCGCGGAAGCCGGCAAGGACGTGGCCTGGGAAGACGTGGCGTTCGCGCTGCAGCGGCAAAGCCGGCGCAAGCGGGCCATGGACGAGATGCTCGACTTCGCCCGCCGCGAGTACGCCGCGCACGAGAACGAGCTGCACGAGCTGGGCGCGAAGGCCGCGCTGACGCGCGAGGAGGCCGCCGAGCGCACAGCACAGGCCGCCAAGGCGTTCGCTGCGCACTTGAAAGACGGCAACTGGGAAGAGGAGCGCCGCATCGCGGAGCGAGCCGTGCGCGAATACCGCCGCCACATGCGCGAACTTGGGCACGCCGCGCACCACGAAGACGACGGGAAGTAAGGAAGTCCCTGTGCAAGCTTCGAAAGCTTGCACAGGGACTTCGCTGCTTTGGTGCAAAGGGGCTTGCCAGCCCATTGCCGCGGCAATGGGCATATGGTGGCGCGCTTCGCGCTTTCTATTTGGGGTCGAGCTGTCGCTCGACGCCACGAAATTCACCTGCGCGGTTACCAAGGTTGCAACCAGACCGTCGGCTTCCCGCGCCTTTCGCCCCTGCGTTTCCTATTCCGGGAAGAACACGGCGTCGACGGCCTTTTGCTCGACGGCGGAGCGCTTCTCGATAAGGCTTCCCACCACCATGAGCGCGCCGGCAACCACGATGCCGATGACGATCTGGTGCAGGCCGAACGCCTTAAAGCCTACCGCCATGCACGCGCAATAGGCCACAGTGCCGCCCGCCATGGAAAGCAGCGCGCCCAGCTTGCCGGCGCGACGCCAGAACAGGCCGCACACCATCACCCAGAAAAACGCCGTTTCCAGGCCGCCGAACGCGAACATGTTGATCTTCCAGATGACGTCGGGCGGCACGACGGCCAGAGCGAACACGATGACGCCCACCACAAGCGTGACCAGCTGCGAACCGCGCGCGATGCCGCGCTCGGAGGGCTGCTTGCCGCGCTGTTCGCACGAATGCAGGTACACGTCCTTGATGATGGCCGACGACGAGGCAATGAGCAGCGACGACACCGTGGAGATGGACGCGGCGATGGGGCCGATGATGGCCACGCCGGCAAGCCAGGCGGGCAGCGTCTGCGCGATGGCCTGCGGGATGATGTTGTCGACGCTGGCGCCGTAGTCGGCAAGGCTGCCGGTAAGCACGCCGGCCGACAGCACGCCAAGAGACGTGACGCCGATCATCATGAGGCCGATGATGACGGTGCCCGTGATCATGGCGCCGTGCAGGGCCTTCGTGTCCTTAAAGCCCATGCAGCGCACCATGGACTGCGGCAGCACGAACGTGAGGATGCCCACGAGCAGCCACTGCGTGAAGTACAGCCCCGCCGGCATGCTGCCGCCGCTGAACGGTTCGAGCATGGCGGGATGGTTCGCCTTGATGGTGTCCATGATGTTCTCGTAGCCGCCGCCGGCAACCAGGATGCCGCCCGCCAGCACGAAGATGCCCACCAGCATGATGATGCCGCACAGCGCGTCGGTGAACGCCACGCCGCGGAAGCCGCCGATGGTGGTGAACAGGATGACCGCCGCGCCGAACAGCACGAGGCCCACCAGGTACGAATAGCCCGTGACGGCCTCGAACAGCTTCGCGCCGCCCACGAACTGCGCCACCATGGTGGCGGCGAAGAACAGCACGACGATGATGGCGCTGATGTTGGCCAGCGCGTTGGAGCCGTAGCGGGCACGCACGATGTCGATGACGGTGACCGCGTCAAGCTTGCGCGCCACCAGTGCCAGCTTCTTGCCAACGATGCCGTACAGCAGCACCAGCGCCGTGACCTGCACCACAGCCATGTACACCCAGCCCCAGCCCACCATCCAGGCCTGGCCCGGGCCGCCCACGAACGAGCTGACGGAGCCGTACGTGGCGATGGTGGTCATGGCCAGCACGAAGCCGCCAAGCGTGCGGTTGCCGATGAAGTATTCCTTCACGAAGCCGCCTTCGCCGGCCGAGCGGCGACGCGCCACGAAGCTGATGATAAGCGCTACGGCCAGGAAAATGACTAGAGGGATAAGCGCCACAAGATTGCCCATGTGCTATTCACCGTCCCTGTCCGCGACGACCTCGTCAAGGTCGAAGTCGGCGAACACGCGGCGGCTGAGCACCACGGCAGCCACGATGGCCGCAACCCACGGCGCGATGCACCCGCCGATAACCCACAACGGCGTGTGGAACACCCAAATGTCGGTGCCCGCAAGCCCAAAGCCGCCGAGCAGCCACACGACGATGATGCACGCAAGCGCAACCACCGTTGCGCGCGCCTCCTTGTTGGCCTGGCGCATGGCCTGGGCGTAAGTGCGAATACGAGTTTGCGACACGTTCCTCCCCTTTCACTTGGTATCGCTGCGCAGCATGCTACCACGCCGGCTATAGGCGCGATGCATAAGAGCTGACGAACGGTTATTGGAAATGTTGAGCGCGCCGCACAGCGGGCGACAGACGGTGCGAGCGGCGATGCGGCTAGATGGCGGGCGGGCGAAACTCCGGCACGCCGCGGGCGCGCTCGTGCGCGTGGCGGTTGCGCAGGTTCTCCACGCAGCCCTGCATGCCGTGCGGCACGTAATCGAGCGCGTCAAGGTTGTCGGGCAAGTAGCTGACCAGGGACAACGGCGCCGTTTGCTGCACGTGCGCCGGCGCGGGGCCCGGCACGGCGAACACGCCGAGCGCGCGGGCGCCCTGCTCGACAAGCTTGCGCTCGTAGGCGCTCCACGGCTCGTCGGGGCACACGGCGCGCACGTCGTCGGTGCGCCGCACCACGCGGTAGCCGGCAAGCTCGAACTGCGTGAGCGAGAAGTCGCGCAGCGGTTGGCTGTCCGTGCGCAGGCGAATGCCCGCGCCCTCGCGCAGAAGCCGGCGGTAGCCCATAAGGCGGTCGAGGTACGTCAAGCGCAGGTGCGCCTTCTTCTTTTTCGGGAACGGCGTGGGGTAGTTCATGAGGATGCACGCCAACTCGCCCGGAGCGAACGCGCGCGCCAGGTCAAGCTCGGCCGGGGCGCCCGAGCGGTGCGGCGTGCCCGACGCCGCGCGGCTTGCGCGCGAGGCGTGCGCATCGATGGGCGCCAACGCGGGCACGCCGCCCGCGCCAGAGGCGCCAGCGAGCGCGCGCTGCCCGTCCTCCGCAGCGGCGAACGGATCTTCCGCCAGCAGAAACACCGCGTTGTCCACACCGGCGGCCGCCGCCTGCTCGGCGCTTCGCAACGTGCAGATGGCGTCCACGTCGAAGCCCACGAACAGCACGTCGGGGCGCGCCCGCGCGCACGCCACGGTGTATTCACCCTTGCCGCAGCCCAGGTCAAGCACCACGTGCGCAAACGGTTCCGCACGTTTGGCACCACCCGGGGCCCAGTCCGCCCACTGCCCCGCCCACGCGGCGGCGTCCTTCACCGCATGCGCTTCGCACGCCGCAAAGCGCCGCTCGTACGAAAACCCCTTGTGCAACCGCGAAGCAGCGCTACGCATTCTTCGTCCTTCCCTTCACGCAAAGCGGCCCTGCAGGCGAAACGCCGGCAGGGCCGCCACATCATCCGCAAAAAACGCTTATGCGCGCGTGCGGGTTTCCTCAAGCACCTTCGCGATGAACTCGTCGGTTGCGAACGGGTGCGTCTCGTTGGAGCGGTCGCGCACGGAGATGGTACCCTCTTCCGCTTCCTTCTCGCCCACGATGATCATGTACGGCACGCGGTCGATGCTGCGGGCCTCGCGGATCTTGTAGCCGATCTTCGCGTCGCGGTCGTCGACGGCCACGCGGATGCCGGCCTCGTCGAGCTTCGCGGCAACTTGGTGCGCGTAGTCGCGGCTCTTCTCGGACACGCACAGGACCTTCACCTGCATGGGGGCAAGCCACACGGGGAACTTGCCCGCGTAGTGCTCGATGAGGATGCCGATGAAGCGCTCCACCGAGCCGAAGCACACGCGATGCAGCATGATCGGGCGCTTCTTCGTGCCGTCGTGGTCGACATATTCCAGGTCGAAGTTCTGCGGCATCTGGAAGTCAAGCTGCACGGTGCCGCACTGCCACGTGCGTCCGAGCGAATCCTCCAGGTGGAAGTCGATCTTCGGGCCGTAGAACGCGCCGTCGCCCTCGTTGAGCTCGTAGTCCATGCCCAGCTCGGCAAGCGCGGTTTTCAGGCCGCTCTCGGCGGCTTCCCAATCCTCGTCGGAGCCCATGGAGTCGTCGGGGCGCGTGGACAGCTCGACGTGGTACTTGAAGCCGAACTGCTGGTACACCGAGTCGATGAGGCGCACGACGCCCACGATTTCCTCGGTCAGCTGGTCGGGGCGCACGAACAGGTGCGCGTCGTCCTGGTTGAAGCAGCGCACGCGGAACAGGCCGTGCAGCGCGCCGCGCATCTCGTGGCGGTGCACCGTGCCGATCTCGCCGGCGCGAATGGGCAGGTCACGGTAGCTGCGGGGCTTCGACGCGTACACAAGCACGCCGCCCGGGCAGTTCATCGGCTTGATGCAGTACTCCTCGTCGTCGATGGTGGTGGAGTACATGTTGTCCTTGTAGTGGTCCCAATGGCCGGAGGTTTCCCACAGGTGGCGGTTCATGATCAGCGGCGTGGAGATTTCCACGTAGCCGGCCTTATGGTGAATCTCGCGCCAGTACTCAAGCAGCGTGTTCTTCAGCAGCATGCCGTTAGGCAGGAAGAACGGGAAGCCGGGGGCCTCGTCGCGCATCATGAACAGGTCCATCTCGCGGCCGATCTTGCGATGGTCGCGCTTCTCGGCCTCTTCGAGGTTGTGCAGGTACTCGTCCAGCTCGGCCTTCTTGAAGAACGCCGTGCCGTACAGGCGCTGCAGCTGCTCGCGGCTGGCGTCGGCGCGCCAGTACGCGCCCGCAAGCTTCATGAGCTTGATGGCGCCGATTTTGCCGGCAGAGGGAATGTGCGGGCCGGAGCACAGGTCGACGAACGACCCGTGACGGTAAATGGTGATCTCCTCGTCGGTGAGGTCGTCGATGTGCTCAAGCTTGAAGCGCTGGTCGGCGAAGATTTCCTTCGCCTGCTCGACGGTGACCACCTCGCGCACGAACGGCTCGTTTTTCTTGATGATCTCGGTCATTTTCTTCTCGATGGCGCCGAAATCGTCCGACGAGATGTTCTCGGGCAGCAAGAAGTCGTAGAAGTAGCCGTCGTCGGTGGCGGGGCCGAACGCGATCTGCGTGCCGGGGTAGAGCTCCTGCACGGCTTCGGCCATGATGTGAGCGCAGGAGTGGCGCAGGATGTGCAGCGCCTCGGGGCTTTTCGCCGTGATGATCTCCACGGCGGCGCCGTCGTGCACGGTTGCGGTCAGGTCGACGAGCTCGCCGTCGATCTTTCCGGCGAGCGCGGCCTTCGCAAGGCCCGCGCCGATGGAAGCCGCCACATCAGCGACGGTTGCGCCGGCGTCGAGCGTTTTCTTCGATCCGTCGGGCAAAACGATTTCCATGATACGTTCCTTTCTTGGGGCCGGGCAGGTGCAAAACGCCTGCGCAGCATGTGTATTGCGGTTACCGTATAGTACACCACGGCAACGGCCTTCATCCTACCGTAACCGGGTTGTTTTGGAACGAATTACCCCGCGCGCGCATAGAAGCACCACGCAACAGCGAGCGGAAGCGCTTGGGACGATTCGGCATGCGGGCCCGACCTTAAGCGCCAGAGGTTTCAAATGGCGAAGGCGTTGCATGGCAAGCGTCTTGCGCAAGCGGGCGCTTTCGTATCCGGAATGGGACAAAGGGACTGTTCCTTTGTCCCATTAAGACGAAACGAGCCGCCTTTGTGGGCGGCTCGCGATTTGCTTGCGGTAAGCGTGCGCTATTCCGGGCGCTGCGGGCGCGGGGCGCGCTGTTGCGCCTGGGGCTGCGGGGCGCGACGGGCTTGGCGCTGGCCGGCAACGGGGCTGGCGCAGTACGGGCACACCGTCCACGACGGCTCAAGCGCGTGGCCGCAGTGGGAGCACAGGTTCTTCAGGCGCTGATGGCAGTTCGGGCACAGCACGTAGTCGGCCTCGACGGGATAGCCGCAGTTCGCGCATTCGCCGTAGTGCATGAGCTGGCGCTGCTTGAGGGCAACTTCCAGTTCCTGCTCGTCGCGGTCGATGAGCAGCAGCGGCGGGCGCAGCAGGCAGTACGCGATGACGCCGACAAGCGGCACGAGCGCCACGATGCCCCACACGTACCAGTACGTGCCGCGCAGGTACGCGTCGCGCGCAACCCATACGATGGACAGGATATATAGGATGACCAGCAGCACCACCACAACGGTGAACGCCATCTGGATTTCAGGCGTGATCAGCTGCGAAAGCAGTTCGCTCATAATGTCCCCATTCTTTCTTTTCAGGTAGGCGCCTTATCGATGCGCCTGACGCGAAACGTGCGCGGTGAGGCCGCCCGGTTTCCCGATTAGCACATATACGACCCGTGATTATAGCAAAGCCGCAAGGATGTTCCCCCATTCCCCGTCAATTTCCGCAATCTGCGCAGGTGCAGCGAAGGATAGCGAAGGAAGCGGAGCGCGCGAGGCGAAGCAAGGAGAAGCGACCATACGCAAAGCGCGGATAGCGGGCGGCAGGACCGGTACCGCCCGGTAGCCCGACGCCTGGCGCTTGAAGCAAATAGTTGACAAACCGCCCCGTCCTCTTGTTGGCTTTGAGAATAGTTCAAGCGAGCAAGCGCTCGTTTCCGCAAGACGCCGCATTGCGCAGGCGGCCGCAGCACTAGAACAGGCCGGGGGCGAAGAAGAATGCGAGCGCGGCGTAGCTGGCGCAGCCGGCGATGGCGCACCACAGAAGCGACTTCGTCCTCCATGCCACCGCCACGACGACGGCCGCTGCCGCAAGCGGCATAGCCGCAGGCCACAGGCCCGCGTCGAACATGCCCGGGGACAGCAGGTCGTTAGCAACCAGCGCGGCGAACGCGGCCGGCGGGATGAACCCGAGCGCGCGCGCCAAGCCTTCGGGCAGCTGGCGGCCTTTCAGGGCGAACAGCGGCACGCAGCGGCAGATAAGCATGGTGACCAGGCACGTTGCGAACACGATGGCGAAATCTTGCATGCTCATCGACCCTCACCGCCTTCCTGCGCGCTCTCGCCCGCCTGCGCGCTATTACGAGGTGCGGCGTTTACGTCGGCCGGATTACCGCACGGAAGATCGACATCCTGGCAAGAGCGAGCCCGCGCATCGGCAGCATTCGCCTCGCCCGCCTGCGCGCTTTCGACCTGCGCGTCGAGCGCGGCAGCCTCGGCAACGCGACCTCGGCGCACCTGCGACACGAGCATGGCGGCCACCACGCCAAGCACGGCGCCCACCAAGATGGCAGGGCCGGCCAGCCCGACGGCCTTGCACGTGAACACGCCCACCATGGCAACGAACGCAGCCACGGCGTTTTCGAACGTGACCTTCTGCGTGACCAGTAAGCAAATAAAGATAGACGTCATGGCGAAACTGGCGATGGCTAGCGGAATGCCCAGCGCGCTGCCGATAAGCACGCCGGCAACGTTGGACAGCGTCCACGACGCACACGAGCACAGGTTCACCACGGTGGCGCGGCGCACGTTCCACGTTCCCGTGGCGAAGTTCGCCATGTTCACGCCGAAGCTTTCGTCGGTGACCGTGGCCGAGAACAGAAACGACAGGCCTTTGCGCTCGTTGGCGCACATGGGCGCAAACGACGCCGAGTACAGCATCTGGCGCGTGTTCACCAGCGACACGCTGGCCACGATCGACGCGATGGGGCTGCCCGCCAGCCACATGTTCGGAATCATGAACTGGCCGGCGCCGGAATAGAACATGCAGGACAGGAAGAACACCTGCACCGCGTTTAAGCCGATGGAGTCTTCAAGGATGCCACAGGGAATGCCGATGGCGATATAGCCCAGCACGATGGGGATGGCGGCCTGCACCGCCGGTTGGATGTCGTTTGAGAGTTTCATAGCCGCCTGATTATAGCCGTTCGCACGCCGCGAAAACAGGGGTTGCAATTGCGGCCCGGACGCGCTTAGCGCATGAAGTCGCGGGGAACGAACAGGCGGTTGAACGCGGCGGTGGCGAAGCGGTCGGTCATGCCGGCGATGTAGTCGGTGACGGCCTGCAGGTCATCGCCGCCGGAGATGGCGCGGTATTCCTCGGGCACTTCGCCGATGTTGGCAACGTAGTAATCGAACAGCTGTGCCACCAGGCATTTCGCCTTCTGCACCTCCACAAGCACCTGCGGGGCGGTGTAGACGTTGGCGAACAGGAAGCTGCGCAGCTCGTTCATGGCGTCCCACACCGGCGCGGACAGCATGATGTCGTCGGCGGCCGCCGAGGTTTCCACCATGTTGCGGACCAGCAGCTCGATGCGGCTGGAATGGTCAGGGCCAAGGACGCGGCGCGTGCTTTCGGGCAGCGCGGCCTCGGTGAGCAGGCCGGCGCGGATGGCGTCGTCGATGTCGTGGTTGACGTACGCGATGCGGTCGGCCGTGGCCACGATGCGGCCCTCGAACGTGTCGGCGCGCACGGGGCCGGTGTGGTGCAGGATGCCGTCGCGCACCTCGGCCGTGAGGTTGAGGCCGCGCCCGCCGTTCTCGATGCGCTCGACGACGCGCAGGCTTTGCTCGTTGTGGCGGTACTGCGCTGCTGCCTGGGCGCTTGCCGGGTCGATGCCGCGATGGCGCGCCAGGCACGCGGCCAAGGCGGCCTCGCCCGTGTGGCCGAACGGCGTGTGGCCCAGGTCGTGGCCAAGCGAGATGGCTTCGGTGAGGTCTTCGTTGAGGCCGAGCGCGCGGGCGATGGTGCGCGCGATCTGCGCCACTTCAAGCGTGTGCGTGAGCCGCGTGCGGAAATGGTCGCCCTCGGCGGCAAGAAACACCTGCGTTTTGTGCGACAGGCGGCGGAAGCTTTTCGAGTGCAAGATCTTATCGCGGTCGCGCTGGTATTCCGTGCGCAGGAAGTCGGGCTGCGCCGACTGCGCGCGGCCTTCCGTTTCGTCCGAGAACGCGGCGTCGGGCGACAGGAGCACGTGCTCGCGCTGCTGCTGGTCTTCACGGTGAACGATGTTCATGGTGGCCTCCTTGCGCTTGAGGTTTTCCGCCTGTGCACAGTATAGCGCCCAGCTGGGCAAAGCACCTGGCAGATGGGGAAATTGGGCAGCCGATAACCGCCGCGCCCGCACGACGGCACGAGCCGCGGCGCCGAGGCAACGCCGCGGCAAAACGCTTGGGAAGCCTCGGACTTGCCTGCAGTCCGCCGAGCGCCGCCAACGAGCGAACGGGCGAAGCGAGCAACCCCGCAGCCGCCGCTTTCGCCGCCTTCCCCGGCAAAAGCAAATCCCTTTCGCTTTCCGCATGCGCCAGCTCAGATACGCGAACTCGAAGCGAGCGGCGAAGATTATGGAAAGGTTCGCAACATATGTGGGACAAAAGGCCACAGGTGGGGCGAAATAGAGTACGATGTATTCACGTATGTAGCGAAACTGAAAGGCTGACATGGCACCAACGTCCACACGGCAAGCTAACGAGCGGCTTGTGCTCGATTCCGCGTTCTTCGTGGCCTTCGAGCTGGCCCACGAAGGCCTGAAATCGGGCCTGCACGAGGTTAGCTGCCTGAACTGCACGCAGTACCGCGTGCTGGTGAAGCTGGCCGCCGCCGAGCCGGAGGCCATCGCGCAGAAGGACCTGGGGCTGATTTTGGACCTGAAGCCCAACGTGGTGACGCACGCCGTGAACACGCTTGAAGACGCCGGGTTCGCGCAGCGCGTGGCGGCACCGGGGCGGCGCGGGTCGGCCGTGCGCGTGCTTGAGGCGGGCATCGCGCACATCGAGCGGGCGAACACGGCCATCATCGCGCAGCTGTATCGCCTGTTCCCCACGCAAACGGCACCGTTTCGCTCTATCCTGGAGGCCGCCGTCATGGCCGGCGCCACCATCGAGCCGCCGCTTTCGCGCGAGATGTCGCGCAAGTTCTTCGCGTCGCGCGCCTTGGCGTCGTTCGAGGTGCTGCGCCGACGCATGGAGCACGCGCTTGCCGAGTCGTGCGACGGCGCCACGTTTTCGGAGTGCCGCGTGCTGCAACGGCTTGGCGAAGTGGGACACCCCATGCGCATCGTGGACGTGGCGCGCGAGCTGAAGCTGACCAGCGCCACGGCCGTGCGCGCCACCGACCGGCTGGCGGCGCGCGGCTGGGTGGAGCGCATGAGCTCGCCCGACGACCGCAAGGCGGTGTACGTGGTGACCACCGGTGAGGGAGAGCGCATGCAGCAGATCGTGCTTGCCGGCGTGGACCGCGTGGCCACGAAGTATCTGTGGAGCCGCCTGACGCCCGAGAAGTGCGCCGACATCGCGCGCGCCGGGCACGTGGTGATGGCCGACCTGCAACGCCGCGAGGAAGCCGAGCGCCTCAGCAGCCTGGGAAAGCTGCGCCCGCTGGAACGATAAACGCCGCCCCGACGCTACTGGCACCCGCAGCGCATCAACCAGCGTTTTTCGCCTCAACGTTTTCCTGCAGGCCGTCCACCCCGAGTAGGTCGAACAGCTCCTCGCGGGAGTGGATGTCGAACTTCTGGTACACGTGACGCACGTGCGCTTTCGCTGTTCCGTTGGCTATGTAGAGCTCGCGCTCGATCATGCCGACGGTCTTGCGCTGCGCAAGCAAGATGAGCACCTCCGTTTCGCGCGACGTCAGGCCGAATCGTTTTGCCAAAAGCTCGCAGCGATCGGCAAGCTCCTGCTTGCGCACGGCCTCCCCGTTACCTTCGGGCCCCACCAAAAACGATGCGCCCCACTTGCTGGACAGCTCCTTTTGGGACAGCAGGAAAAACGTCCCCATCACCACGGCCAAAATGGCGATGCCGCTTGCGATGGTTGTCCCCCGCACTGAGCCGACGGTGATGACCGACCCGTATTCGTACATGCAGCGCCCCAGGAACATGAATACAAGCCGCAAGCTGCGCTCCATGCCGAACAGCCAGATGGCAGATACCCCGTAGCGATAGCACAGGTTGCTGCACAGCACCATGATGAGGATGGAGAACGCCGTGTAGCCACCCGCCACGCAAAATCCGCTGAGGTAGTCGTCAGTGAACCCAAGTACGGAAATCAAGAACAACGCCACCACCGTCAGCGGCAACGCAATGCGGCACAACGTGTTGAAATCGAATTTGTCGCGCTTAACGAGCACGCCGAGCAGCACCACACCCGATACCGCGAACGTTCCCGGTGAGGAATGCGGGCCGAAATAGCCCTGGTAGGCGTTTGCCTCGACGATACCGTACGAAAACGCGAAAAAGCCCATGAGCAAGATGATCTTCCACGGCACCGAGATACTCACCCACGCCTTTTGCGGGCGCTCGCCCTCGGGCAGCAGCGCAAACCCCTTGCGCGCACTCGCAAGCGACACGATAGGCAAAAGCGCCGTCATGACGAACAGCCACGGCATCTTCAACCCCATATATAAGTAGATGATAAGCGCACCGACGACGAGCGACGCCGCATAATACAGCGTCACGCGAATGGGGTTCAAACACCCGTACAGCTCGCTCCAAATCAAGATGATAAGGCCCAGCCCCACGCCGCCGGCAACCGAGGTTACCACGCCGAGCGATTCTGCCAGCCCCGGCGCGAAAAACGAGGCGAACAACAACACCGTCGAAGCGAGCATGGCCGTCGCGCACAACGCGAACGGCCAGCGCTTCGTGTACAGCGGCCCGATCCTGCGGGCCAGCAAAACAAACAGTACCATCTCGGCAACGGCACTAAAATCGAATAGGTCGCGCGTCGAGAGCGAAAACGCCGGGAAGCTCACGAACGAACCGACGAACGTAATCTCGATCCACGCGCGGTACACGCCCAGACCCAAAAACGCCAGCGGAATGGGTGCATACAGGCCCCTCAACCGGCGGCGTGCCTGAGGCGCGGCGTTTTCCTCCCCCGCTTCCTTCGCGGCTGCGATTCTTGTCATATCCCGTCACATCCCTCTTCTCAACGAGGGTTATGCGCTGTGCTAAACCCTCTCCCCGCTTTCCATTCTATACGAAGGCGCTTCGCCTGCCGAGTCGGCAGGCGAAATAAACAGCTGCATTTCCCCAGTTCGAAAGTGGGTTATCCGACAGGGTTATAGAAATAGCCCCCCGAACAACGAAGCCGGCCGATGCATCGACGCGATTGTGAAGATACGGTGAAGACACGGCAACGGGGAATTGCAAGGAAGGGGAACGTTGCCAGGCCCCGCCTTAAGCCAAGCGCAAGCGCGGGCCTCCATAGGAAAGGAGTAACCATGTCCAAGGAAATGTCGCGCCGCGACCTGTTCAAAATGAGCGGCATCGCCGCTGCGGGCGTCGCCGGCGCCTCGCTGTTCGCCGGGTGTGCGCCCAAGAGCGCATCTTCGGCTTCCAGCGATGCCAAAGCCGCAAAGGGCGGCGCAGACGCAGGCACGACCACCGCAGCCGGCCACAGCCGCGCCGGGCTGCCGAGCTTCCTCGATGCGCCGGCGGCCATCACCGACATCAAGGAAACCAAGGACTACGACGTGGTGATTGTGGGCGCAGGTGCTGCAGGCGTGCCCGCCGCCATCACCGCCAAGCAGGCAGGCGCAAGCGTCGCGGTCATCCAGAAGGAAAGCACCGCCATCTCGCAGGGCAACACCGCAACCGGCATCCTGCTTGACAAGTCCGACCCAGCCGGCGTCGAAGCCGTGGTATCCACGCTGCTTGCCAAGCACGAATACCGCGCCAAGCGTGAACAGGTTGAGCTATGGGCGAAGAACTCCGGCGAGGCCATCACCTGGCTGTTTGAAACCGCGCAGCAGTGCGGCGCGCAGGTTTCCGACACCACCAAGAAATGGACGTCCGGGGTACAGAAAGTCAACGGCTACGAGGTGAACTACCTTTCCATCGATTTCGGCCCGAAGCCCTATAACACCGGCGAGGGCATGAAGGCCCTGGCGGAATACGCCGAGAAGCAGGGCGTGGATTTCTTCTACTCCACCGAGGCCAAGCAGCTGGTGGGCGATTCGAGCGGCATCACCGGCGTCATCGCCAAGGGAAGCGATGGCAACATCCAATTCAACGCCAAGAAGGGCGTCATCCTGGCCGCCGGCGACTACCAAAACGACGACGACATGGTCAACTACTATATCCCCGATCTGAAGAACCTCGGCCGCAAACAGACGAACAAGACCGGCGACGGACACAAGATGGCCATCTGGGCAGGCGGCGCGATGGAGGAAATCGGGCACACCAAGATGCTCCATGACTTCGATGCCGGTCCGGGATCCATGTGCGACATGCCGTTTTTGGCCGTGAAGATGGATGGCACGCGCTTCTGCGATGAGACCTGCGGCATGTCCATCATGAACAACTTCTTGCGCAGCGAAACCGATCAAGGTAACTACTGCCAAATCTTCGACAACAACTACACCGAGACGGCCGCAAGCTGGCCGGGCAAGCTGTTCGACCAGGAAGCCATCAAGGCCTATATGCCCGAGGAACCCGGCGAGAAAAAGGGCGTCTACGAGGGCCAGATTGCCACGTTCAAGGCAGACACCCTTGATGAGCTGGCCAAAAAGCTCGGCATCACCGACGCCGCCGCCTTCAAGAAGGCTGTGGAGCGCTACAACGAGCTGGTGGCCAAGGGCGTGGACGAGGACTTCGGCAAAGAGACCAAGTACCTGGCCCCCATCGACACGCCTCCATTCTATGGAATCCATCGCCATGTGCGCGTGTCCGCCATCGTGTCGGGCGTGAACGTTGACGAACACATGCGCGTGCTCAAGGACGGCACGAACGAGGCTATCCCCGGTCTGTTCGCCATCGGCAACGTTGCCGGCAACTTCTTCGCAGGCGTTGACTACACCATGTGGATGCCCGGCCTGTCGCTTGGACGCGCCCACACGCAGGGCTACGTGGCCGGCAAGTACGTGGCAAGCCTGTAGCACATCCTTATCTCCCATCTTGCGCGCCGGCATGAAGCCCACCGCAGATGCGGGACTTCCCCCCTCGCTGAGCGCCCTTTCTTCCCTCCGGGCGCTCAGCATATATTCGCAGACGAACTTCTAGAGGAGACAGCCATGGACACGCCGTCGAGCGCATCAAACGCGAAAGCAAAGAAAAGCAAGAAACCGCTGATCGCGGGCATCGTCGTTGCCGTGGTCATCGTAGCCGGCATTGGTTTTTGGACGTGGCACAACACACCGGGTTTTTGCGGCGTGTGCCACACGCCCATGAGCACCTATGTGGACACGTTCGAAGCGCAACCAGGTACGCCGGCAGTCGATAAGTGGGGCAACAACGTCAGCGATGCCAGTTCGATGCTTGCCGTCACGCACAAGCAGGCAGGCGTGGAGTGCCTGTCGTGCCACGTTCCCTCCCTTGGCCAGCAGATCGGCGAGGTTACGGAAACCATCACGGGCGACTACTATTACCCGCTCGCAGAAACATCGATCACCGAGCTGATGGAGAACTCGGGGCAGAATTCGTCCGACGAAGCGGCGTTTTGCCTGAAGAGCGGCTGCCACACCGACGCCGCCGGCGCCGAAATCACCACGCGCAGCCAGCTGATGGACGTCACGGCCGACCGCTCGTTCAACCCGCACAGCAACCATCACGGCGATGCGACCTGCAGCGACTGCCACAAGTCGCACCGTGCGTCGGTGATGGCGTGCACGGAATGCCACAACGACGCCGCCGCGAGCATGCCGCAAGGCTGGGTTGACTACAAAACCGGCAAGCAGATCGCCGAATCAGCGCTGAAGTAGTCAATCAGCCCGTCGCCATTCGCACGCAAAGCGCGAAAAGCCCTCGCCAAACGAATTGGCGGGGGCTTTTGCGTTGCCGAGCTTTATGCGCGCACGTCAAATGGAGCCGCGTGCATTATGCTGCGCAGTTTTCACACCTTGCTACTTCGTGAAGCGGGCCGCTACCAGCAGCATTGCCACGTTCACGGCGGCGTCGAGCGCGAACAGGCCGCCTACTGCTGCCAGGTTCGGGCTTGCCGTGTTGATGGCCGCGAACATGAGCACCGTCAGCACCATCACCACCGCGCCGCACGCCGCGGCCGCGCCGACCAGATTCCAGCTTGCGCGCCTGCCGGCGCGCGCCATGCACGAGCACACCACCTGCGCCGCCGCTCCAAGCAGCGTGCCGATGAACGCCGTGAACACCGCGGCCGCCACCAGCAGCATGCCGGCACCCGGCAGCTTCGATGACATGGAGCCCACCTGCGCGCCGGACAGGATGCCGCTTGCCACCACCAGCAGGCACACAAGCGAAAGCGCCGTGCGCGCGTTCGGCACCACGTGGATCTCCACCGAGGGCGTGGAGCTGCACGGCGGCTGGCACAACGTGTTCAACGGCATCGCGGGCATCTTGAACATCTTCGTCATGACCGGTTGGTTCGGCATCTACGTGTCGAAGAAGAAGCAGGACATGCTGTGGCCTGACATGACCTGGGTGTTCATCATCTCCTACGACATCTGGAACTTCTGCTACACCTACAACTGCCTGCCGACGCACTCCTGGTACTGCGGCCTGGCGCTGCTTCTGGCCCCCACCGTGGCCGGCATGCTGTGGAACAAGGGCGGCTGGATCCAAAACCGCGCGAACACGCTGGCGCTGTGGTGCATGTTCTGCCAGGTGTGCCCCCTGTTCGCCAACGACTCCATCTTCGCCGTGCAGTCGGTGAACGACCCGAACGTGAACCTGGTGGTTTCGCTGCTGGCCTTAGGCGCGAACATCGCAGCGCTGGGATACGTGGCCTACCGCAGCAAGAAGCTGGGCCGCAACCCGTACACGAACGAGATTTTCGTGGGCACGAAGGATTACGAGAAGGCCATGTCGCGCGAGGAGAATGCCGCGTAAGAGCGAGGCTTGCACGAGAAGGCCGTGCTGAGAAAGGAAGAAGCGGGGGCGCAACGAGCACGGCGTGGTTCAGCTGACTGCGATAACCCTTGCAGATGAGGCGAATCGAGGGCGGAGCAAATGCTCCGCCCTCTTCGCGTTGCGCCAGCCCCATTGCCGCTTGCGCTCGCGGGGCAAGGCCCATAAAGCAGTGACGCGCCTTCGGCGCTGCTTTAGCTGGGCTGAGCTTTCGCTCAACCCTACAAATCGAGGCCTCGAGCTCCGACAACGCCGCAATCTCATCGAAGCCCGCAACAAGATTTCGTAGCGTCGAGCAAGCTCGACACCTATAAGATAGCGCCGAAGGCGCGTCACCTATTTGAAAAGCGGCCACAAGGGGGGCGTTCCGCTGCCCGAGCACCAACGGGACAAAGGGACAGTCCCTTTGTCCCAGGCCGCGTGTCCCAGACAAACGCGCGAAGTTGGGACATGCGGCCAAAACAATGAGACGATGCTCAACTATACTGGCATCATGAAACGCCCGGCCAACATATCCAAGCGCACGGTGCTCGCCATTGCCGCGGCCCTTGCGGCCGCGTTCGCCCTTTTGCTGTGTGCCATGCAGGCGTCGGACGCGCTGCCCGCCCCCGAGCCAAACCCCTTTTCAAGCCGCCGTTCGTCATCGAATTACATGATTGCGCTCGGGCCGCTAGCCGCCGCGTGGGGCTTTAGCGCCTACCTGCGCTGCCCCGATGCGAAAATAGCGCGCAACCTGGTAAGCGTGGCCGGGCTTATCGTGCTGTGGATGCTTGCCGTGCTGGTGAAGTTCCACCTTGATAACGACCTTGTCGAATCGCTTTTGTGGTACTGCTACTACATTCCCATGACGGTCATTCCCCTTCTTTGCCTCGATTGCGCGCTGCGTGCCGCCGCGCTTGACGACAAGCCCGCCACACGCCGCGCAATGCGCGTTTTCGCAGGCATAACGGCGGCGCTCATTGCACTGGTGCTCACCAACAACCTGCACCACGGCGTGTTCGTGTTCGACTTCGCCGATGCAAGCTGGTCGGGCAGCTACCGCTATGCGCCTGGCTACTATCTCGTCGTCGGCTGGCAAGTGCTGCTGTACCTCGCGTTCTTCGCCACGCTTTTCCTTGCGGCGCGCATGCAACTCAAAATCGCGCTCGTTCCCCTTGCCGTGATCGCCGGCGTAGGGACCACGCTCAACGCGCTGTATGCGCTGCGCATCATCGCCATGGTTTCGCTGAACTTCTCGCTGATGTACTGCGTTTTGGTGATAGTCGCGCTGGAGATTGCGCTCGACGTGAAGCTGTTCCCCTCATACTTATGGTACGAAAATGCGTTTCGCAAGCTGCCTTTCGACCTGAAGATTCTTGACGAAGAAAGCAACACCGTCTTCCAAACCGAGCAAGCTTGCCCGCAAACGAACGAAGCCGCGCGCGTTGTGCAGCGCTCGGATACGCTGCCGGCCGAATCGTGGGCGTTTCGCACAACCGGCGTTGCGCACACGCTGTTCAAGGTGTACCCCGTCAGCGGAGGCCGCGCGCTGCTTGCGCAAGACGTTTCCGACATAGATGCGCGGCGCGCAACGCTTGAGGAGCAGCAAGCGCAGCTGCGGCGCAGCAACAGCGCGCTTGAGCGGGAAGCCGCGGTGCAGCGCGAGGCGTGGCGGCTGCGCAACGAGCGCGAGCTGATGGCGGACGTTGAAGACGCCCTGAAGGACCAGAGCCTGCGCATCAAGCAGCTGGTCGACGGCCTGCCCGCCGAAAACACCCCGCACGCCAAAACCAAACGCAACGAAATGCTGACGGAAGCAAAGCTGCTGGTTGCCTATTGCAAGCGCAAAGGCGCCTTGGTGGTGTCCGAGAAAAGCGATCCCGAGTTCGACCGCGACCGCTTGCAGCTGGTGTTTAACGAAACCGCCTCCGACCTGCGCTCCATCGGCGTGGATTGCGCCGCGTTCGTGCAGACCGAGCACGCGCTTGACGCCTGCGTGGTAAGCGTCCTGTACGACTGCCTGTACGATCTTGCCGCAGCGGCAAGCGCCGCCGACGACGCCGTTCTTATGCTGAACGTTCACGAACACGAAGACAACGCCGAGCTACGCGCCATGCTCACAAGTAGCGCCATCGAAAGCGCGCACATGGTCGAAACGCTGGCCAAGCTGCGCGCGAACCTTGCCAAACGCAACACGACGCATCGCTTCGAGCAAGATGGTGAAAGCGTATGCATCTTCGTGCGCGTCCCCATTCCGCGAAAGGACGTGCCATGAACTTCCTTTCGACCTCGGCAAACGCCGTGCTTGTTGCGCTTATCGCCGCCTTCTTCCTGCTTGCCTCGGGGCAGGCCCTGCACGCGGCCTTCCTAGTCACACGCCGCAAGCCGGGCAAACCGCCCCTGGCCGCCATAACCTACGAAGCGTTTCTCGCGGGCCACCTTGCATTGGCGTGCTGCGTTGCGTGCGAGGCTTCCACGAACCACGGCGACATGCTCATTCGACTTCGAACCCTCACCATGGCCATCGAGCCGATCCTGTGGGTAAGCCTAGGAATCGCCTGCCTGGGGGCGGCGCTTGCCATTGTCTACCGCAAGCCGGCCATGACGTTCGAGGTCGCGCTTCTTGTGCTTTGCACGCCGCCCGTCATCAGCGCGCTTGGCCCTGGCGCGATCTACCTGCTTATCGCCGACGCGGCGTTCTTCGTGTTCCGCGTCAGCGCATCGTTGCTGCTTGACATACGCCACCTGGTATGTTCAGTCTCGAAGCTTTCCCTTATCGATGCGCTCGACAAGCTTCCCGAAGGCATCATCTGGACGAACGAGAAGCACTGCATCCTGTACATGAACGACGTCATGCGCACGCGTCTTATCGCGCTGGGGTTCGCCACCGATCTTTCCGACACCAGCAAGCTGTGGGCCGAACTCGAAGGCCTCGCAAAGCTGCAGAACATGCCGCACTCGCGCGACGAGGCTCGCATCGAGCTTCCCGGGAGACAGATGGTGCAGTTCAAACGCGAAACCGTGAACCTGCGTGCAACCACTTGCCGCCTTTTGATGGCCACCGACGTCACCGAGGAAGAATCGATCAACACCGGCATACAGCGCACGAACAGCCTGCTTGAAGCTGCGAACCGCGAGCTGCGCGACTCGCTTGACCACGTGCAGGAAGTGGCAAGAAACGAGGCCATCGTTGCCATGAAAGCGCGCATCCACGACACGATCGGGCAGCGGCTGTCCATTCTGCACCGCTTTCTAGAAGCGCCCGACCCCACGCCCGAAGCGCTTGCCGAGGTAGCGCGGCTGACGCGCGGCATCATCGACGACCTTGACGACGCCGCGGAACCCGACAGCACGGCGCAGCTTGAGGCCATCGTGCAGGCGTTCGCCCTTTCCGGCGTTTCCGTGCAGGTTCAAGGCGCGCTGCCCAAGGCGTCCGAAAAGGCCGAGGCGCTGGTGCACATCGTTCGCGAAGCAACCACCAATGCCGTCAAGCACGCGCAGGCGCGTCGCATCGAGGTGCACCTGTTCGCCAGCGATGAGCCTTTAGCCATGCGCATCGCCAATGACGGGCGGGGCGCCACCTGCGCCATAACCCCTGGCAGCGGGATACCCGGCATGCGGCAGGCCGCTCAGCACGCCGGCTTGGAATTCCGCGTTGCGTCGTTTGACCCCTTCACCATAGAAATAGCCCGCCTATCAGCCGAAAGCGGCGCGGAGCCTTACGGAGCCGGCCGAAAGGAGCAACCATGATCAAGCTTGCCATCGTTGAAGACCAAGCCATGCTGCGCGAGTCGCTTGCCTGCGCCATCGGCGCGCAAAGCGACATCGACGTGGTGGCCTCGCTTGGCGATGCCGCCTTGGCGCTTGAGGCCGTCGAGACATCTGGCGCCACGTGCGCGTTGCTTGACGTGTGCACCGAGAACGATTCCAGCGGCATCGTCGCGGCGCGCAAGATCAAGGCCGCGCGGCCCGACGTGAAGGTCATCATCATGACGGGCATGCCCGAAATCACGTTCATCGAGCAAGCGCGCAACGCCGGCGTGGACAGCTTCGTGTACAAAAACGTAGGAACCGCCGAGCTTTTGAGCATCATTCGCTCCACCATGGACGGCTACTCCACGTTCCCCTTGGCGCAGCAGAGCATCTTTTCCGACGCCGCCCAGCTTACCGACACGGAATTGGCGATTTTGCGCCTGGTGTGCGAAACGAAAACGCGCAAGGAAATTGCCGCCGAGCTTTATCTCAGCGAAGGCACCGTGAAGCGCCACATTTCCGAGATCCTTGCGAAAACGGGCTACGACAACATCCTGAGACTTGCCGTGCATGCCGTTTCAACAGGCCTTATCGTGCCCAGCATGACGAAGGGGTCGCAAGAGGAGTAGGCTTGCCGCCCCGCTGCAATTGGCACCTCGCCCCATAGGCTTCCCGCCCCGCCGCAACAGGCTTTCCCGCTCCGCCGTCCCAGTCTATAAGCCGCAAGTCCTAAGCCCGCAGCCAAAACTTGGCCGCAGGGCGCTTCTGCGCCGCGCCGCCCTGCGGCATCATGAACTCACGCACAGACGATGCGCGCAGGCATCCGGCGCGAAGGAGGCATGACATGGGACTATTCGGAAAAATGTTCGAGAAGAAGACCTGCGATATCTGCGGCGGCGAGATTGGCCTTTTGGGAAACCGTAAGCTTGACGACGGCAACCTGTGCAAGGACTGCGCAGCGAAGCTGTCGCCGTGGTTCAGCGACCGCCGGAGCTCAAGCGTCAGCCAGATTCGCGACCAACTGGCGTGGCGTGAGCAAAACGCCGACCGCGTGGCAGCATTCAACCCTACGCGCACGCTGGGTTTCGGCACGAAAGTGCTGCTCGACGAAGACGCGGGGCGCTTCCTGGTTGCCACGAACAAGCAGTGGCGCAACACCAATCCCGACGTGCTGGACTTCTCCCAAGTAACCGGCTGCGACACCGAGATCCGCGAAACGAAAACGGAGCTGCACTGGACCGATTCCGACGGCGAGGAGCACGACTACGAGCCCCCACGTTACGACATCGACTACGACGTGTACCTCACCATCCACGTAAATCTTCCCTATTACGAAAGCATCACGTTCAGGGTGAACGACTACCGCATCGAGCATCGCAATTCCATTGAATACCGCGAGGCCGATCGCATTGCGCAGGAAATCCGCTCGGCGCTGTGCGATGCGCGCGCAGCGGCGCGCGAGGCTGGTGCTGCAGCCGTCGTCGCGCCTGATGCCACCGCGCCCGTTGCCGCCGCCGCGCCCACGGCAACGCGAACGTGCCCCTTGTGCGGCGCCACCACCACGCCCGATGCCTCGGGACGCTGCGAATACTGCGGCGGCACCGTGGGAGCGTAAATCTGCCACAGGAAGTAAACGAGTTAGAAAGGAAGAGACCATGAAGACCACGAGAATCATCGCCTTAACGGCCACGCTGCTGCTTGCATTCTGCCTTGCACTGGTAGGCTGCGCGCAAACCGATTACACCAAGAATTTCTCCGGCGACTGGAAGCTGGCAAGCGTCACCAGCGACGGAGAGACCACAAACGAAGACGACCTGGCAATGCTTGAAGCCTTCGGCATGACCGTGGGGCTGACCCTCAACGATGACGGAACGTTGAAGTTCACGATGCTCGGCGAAACCATCGAAGGCACCTGGAAGGCGAAAAGCGCCACGGAAGCCGAGATGACCATCGAAGGCAGCACCGTAGTTGCAAAGCTGGCAGACGAGAAGCTGTCGATGGAAGCCGACGGCGAAGCCATGGTATTCGTGCGCGGCACGGCCAGCACCAGCGCCGATGCAAGCTCGGCAGCAGCGTCCAGCGCCAGCAGCATCTCCGATGATACCGAAGAGCCCATGAACAAGACGATTATCGACGACGACCTAATCACCGTCACCATCACGGCGAAGTTCCAGGACTGGACCGGAGCCGTGGGCTACAAATTCACGGCCGTCAACAAAAGCGACCAGGACCTCAGCCTCACCTACCTGACCGACAGCTTCTCGGTGAACAGCAAGATGGTCGATCCGTACCTGTTCACGTCCCTGAACGTGGGAACGAGCGCCGACGACAGGCTTGAGTTCGACGAGGCCGACGTGGCAAGCATCGACGACCTTGTGAACGTCAAGGGCACGCTTGAGCTGTGCGACAAAAACACCTACGACGAGATTCGCCAATATCCCATTACGCTCTCGTAGCGAACAACAACAAAGCGCCGCAGACGCAACGGGGGCCGGTGAAAACCGGCCCCCGTTTTTGGGGCAAAGGGACTGTCCCTTTGCCCCAAAGTGTCGCTTTGAAAATGCGTGACGCGCCTACGGCGCTGCTTTGGCTGGGTTGAGCTTTCGCTCAATCCTACGAAAATCGGGTTGAACCCCTTATCGACCTGCGATGTTGTAAGTGTTCGCGCCTCACTCGTAGCGTCGAGCGAAAGCTCGACACCTATTAGATAGCGCCGAAGGCGTGTCACTCTTTTATCAGCGCGGCCGCAATGCAGGCCGCCGTCAGCAACGCACCATGCACCCCCCCATACCAAAAAGGGAGCCCCCGCGGGGGCTCCCTTCGCATTCCATATGCCGTAGGGCTTTTGCGGGCTATTCTGCCTGCTTGGCCTCGATGGCTGCCTGGCCGGCGGCCAGACGCGCCAGCGGCACGCGGTACGGGCTGCAGGACACGTAGTCCAGGCCGATGTTGTGGAACGTGTGGATGGAGTCCGGGTCGCCGCCGTGCTCGCCGCACACGCCACAGGTGAGGTTCGGGTTGCCCTGGTGGCCCAGCTCAACGCCCATCTTCACCAGCTTGGCAACGCCGGGGTCAACCGTGGCGAACGGGTTGTAGGGCAGCAGGCGCTCCTTGAGGTACTGCGGGATGAACTCGGCCTCGACGTCGTCGCGGCTGAAGCCGAACGTCGTCTGCGTGAGGTCGTTCGTGCCGAAGGAGAAGAAGTCGGCCTTCGTGGCAATCTCGTCGGCGGTGACGGCCGCGCGCGGCAGCTCGATCATGGTGCCGATTTCGATGTTCAGCTCGACGCCCTGCTCAGCGGCCACTTCCGCGATGGTCTGCTCGGCAACTTCGCGCAGCTTGGCCAGCTCGGGAACCACGGACACCAGCGGAATCATGATCTCGGGCTTCGGATCGAGGCCTTCCTTCTTCAGCTTGGCAGCAGCCGTGGCGATGGCGCGCACCTGCATGACGGGCAGGATGGGATACACGATGCCCAGGCGGCAGCCGCGCAGACCCAGCATCGGGTTGGCCTCGGCCATGGCGTCGATCTGCTCCATGAGGGCGCGCTTCTCGGCGATGACGCCCTTGTCGCCGCCGGTAGCCTCCAGGCGCGCGATCTCCACGTCAAGCGCACGCGGGCTCTCCAGGAACTCGTGCAGCGGCGGGTCGAGCAGGCGGACGATAACCGGCAGGCCGTCCATGGCCTTGAACATGCCGTAGAAGTCGCCCGTCTGAGCCTCGAACAACTGGTCGACGGCCTTCTGGCGGATGTCCTCGTCCTCGTTCAGGATGAACGTCTGGATGATCTGCTTGCGGTCGCCCAGGAACATGTGCTCCGTACGGCACAGGCCGATGCCCTGCGCACCGAAGTCGCGGGACAGCTGAGCATCCTCGGGGTTGTCGGCGTTCGCGCGCACGCCCAAGGTGCGGAACTCGTCGGCCCACTCCAGGATGGTGTCCAGGTCGCCGGTAAGCTCGGGAAGCACCAGGTCAACAGCGCCGAGCACCACGATGCCGGTCGTGCCGTCCAGCGAAATCATGTCGCCTTCCTTGATGACCACATCGGTGCCGGTGACGGCCGCCTGCTTCTTCTCGGCGTCGATCTTCAGCGCCTCGACGCCGCACACGCACGGCGCGCCCATACCGCGGGCGATAACGGCCGCGTGGGACGTCTTGCCGCCATGGCTGGTCAGGATGCCCTCGGCGGCAATCATGCCGGCCAGGTCGTCGGGCGTGGTTTCCCAACGCACGAGCACGCACTTGCGGCCGGCCTCGGCGGCGGCCACGGCGTCGGCAGCGGAGAACACGGCCTCGCCCACGGCAGCGCCCGGGGAGGCGTTCAGGCCGCGCGCGAGCACGTCGTACTCGGCGTTCTTGTCGAACTGCGGGTGCAGCAGCTGGTCGAGCTGCTCGGGCTCGACGCGCATGACGGCCTCTTCCTTCGTGATGAGGCCTTCCTTCTCCATCTCGATGGCGATGTGCAGCGCGGCGGCGGCGGTACGCTTGCCGACGCGGGTCTGCAGCATGTACAGCTTGCCCTGCTCGATGGTGAACTCGATGTCGCACATGTCGCGGAAGTGGTTCTCCAGCACCACGAAGATCTCTTCGAGCTGCTGGCCGGCTTCCTCGAGGCCCTCGACGTGCTTCAGATCAGCGATGGGGCTGGTATTGCGGATGCCGGCGACGACGTCTTCGCCCTGGGCGTTGACCAGGTAGTCGCCGTAGAATTCCTTCTCGCCGTTAGCGGGGTTGCGCGTGAACGCAACGCCGGTGGCGGAGGTGTTGCCCTTGTTGCCGAAGACCATGCACTGCACGTTGACGGCGGTGCCCAGGTCATCGGAGATCTTGTTCTTCTTGCGGTACAGCGTGGCACGCGGGTTGTTCCAGCTGCCGAACACGGCCTCGATGGCCAGCTTCAGCTGCACCATGGGATCCTGCGGGAAGGCCACCACGCCGTCGACGACGAGGCTGGGGTATTCCACGCCCGAGACGTTCTCGGAGAAGATCTGCTTGAACTCGACCACGAGCTGCTGCAGGTCCTCAGCCGTGAGGTCGGTGTCGGAAGCGACGCCGCGCGCATTCTTCATGGCCGTGATGGCGTTCTCGAACAGGTCGCCATCAAGACCCATGACGACGTTGGAGAACATCTGGATGAAGCGGCGGTAGGAGTCCCATGCGAAACGGGGGTTTTCCGTCTGTTTGATAAGGCCGTGGATGGACTGGTCGTTCAGGCCCAGGTTCAAAACCGTGTCCATCATGCCGGGCATGGACATGGGGGCGCCGGAACGGACGGAAACCAGCAGCGGGTCTTCCGCGTCGCCGATTTTCTTGCCGATGCGCTTTTCCAGGTCCAGACGATACTCGTGAATGGTGTCGAGCGCGCCTTCAGGCCACGTGTTGTCGGCGTTCGCATACTCCATGCACGTCTGGCACGAGATGGTGAACCCCGGAGGCACCGGCAGACCGATGTTGGCCATCTCGGCAAGGTTGGCGCCCTTGCCGCCCAGGATGGCTTTCATGTTCGTGTTGCCTTCCGTGACGTTGTTGCCCTCGGCGTCTTTGCCGAATGCGTAAACCCGCTTGACTTCTGCAGTCACTTTTCTAACTCCTAACCTAAGGTCGTCCTTGGTTTTTACCGGACTTGTGAAATCAGGACTCCTTAACTATATCAGCACCTGCGGGGTGCACCCGTTCGTAGTACCGCAAAATCTCTTGAGCGGTTTCTTCAACGGCGCGATTTTCGGTGTGAACGACGATTGCGCCGAGTTTTCGCATGAGCGCGCGGGCCTTGTCGAGGTCCTCGTAAACGTATTCGGGGTCGGCATATTTTGATGCCACGACAGCAGCATTTCCCAGGCGGCGCTGGCGAATTCCGATGAGCACCTCAGGCGTTGTCATCAGGCCGAACAGGCGCGTGCGGTCCACTTCGAACACCTCTTTCGGCGGTTCGGTGGACGGGTCGAGCGGAATGTTGGAAACCTTGTAGCCCTGCTGCGCCAAATAGATGCTCGTGGGCGTTTTCGATGAGCGCGACACGCCTAGAAGCACGATGTCGGCCTGCGTCATCTCCTGCGGGTTGCGGCCGTCGTCGTGGGCGATGGTGAACTCGATGGCCTCGATGCGGCGGAAGTAGTGCTGGTCGGCCACGTGCAGGCCGCCGGGGCGCTTGCTGGGCACCTGGCCCGAGAGCTTCGCGATGGAGCCGATGGCCTCGGTGAGCAGGTCGACGGCCGTGACGCTGGGCTTCGTGGCGGCGTATTCGGTAAGCGCGTGGCGCAGGTCGCCGTCGACAAGCGTGTAGAAGATGAGCACGCGCGCGTCGCCGCGGCTGGCGTGCAGCGCCGTGTGCTCGTTGATCCAGGTGCGGATCTGTTCGGCGGAGCGCACGTGGGACAGCACCTCGATGTTGGGGTTCGTCTCTCCGAACTGGGCGGCCGCGGCGCGTGCCATAGCTTGGGCCGTCAGGCCCACCGAGTCGCTGATGACGTGGATCGTCGGCAGCGACGTTGTGTTCTCGTGCACGATGAACTCCTCTTGCATGAAGCATGCCTCCTTGCGAAGACGCCTGATGGATACGAAAAAGGGCGGCCGGCCCCCATGGCCGCCGCCCTTCAAAGTTTACACGCTTGCGCGCTATTTCGACTTCGCCATCTTGCCGAAGTCCGCCACGTTGGCGAACACGGCCACGAAGCGGTTGAGCAGGCGCAGGCGGTTGTCGCGCAGCGCCGGGTCCTCGTCCATGACCATGACGTCGGCGAAGAAGCCGTCGATGGGCGCGCGCAGGGCCGCCAGCTCGGAAAGCGCGGCAGCGAAGCTGTCGGCCTCAAGCGCGGCGGCAACGGTACCTTCCGCCTGGGCCACAGCCGCGGCCAGCGGGCGCTCCGGCTCGGTGAGCAGGCCTTCGTCCACGGCGCTGCCCAGCTCGGGCTTGCGCAGGTTGTTCGCGCGCGCATAGGCCGTGGCCAGGTTGTCGAACGTCTCGGCGTCGTTGGCGCGGGCGTCCTCAAGCGCATGGGCGCGCTGGCCGATGACAGCCGGCTCCTCAACGCCTGCGGCAAGCACGGCGTCGATGGTGTCGGCCTCCACGCCGGCGTCGCGCAGCATGACCTTCGTACGCGTGACGAAGAAGTCGACGACCTCGGCGCGCACGGCGGCGGCGTCGAACTGGACGCCCTGCTCGGCGAACGCCGCCAGCGAGCAGTCGATAGCCGCTGCCAGCGAAATGCTCACGCCCGCCTCCAGCATGTTCACGATGCCGATGGCGCTGCGGCGCAGCGCGAACGGGTCGGACGAGCCCGTGGGGCCCTGGCCCACGCTGAACAGGCCGCAGATGGTGTCAAGTTTGTCGGCCAAGGCCACCAGCTTGCCCACCGTGGTTTCCGGCAGCTCATCGCCGGCGAAGCGCGGCTGGTAGTGCTGCCCGATGGCCTGCGCCACCTGCGGCGTTTCGCCGGAAGCGGCGGCATAGTAGCTGCCCATGACGCCCTGGACGGATGTGAACTCGATGACAGCGTTCGTGACCAGGTCGGCCTTGCACAGCTGCGCGGCGCGCACCAGGTCGGCGGCGTCGGCCTCGGACAGCTGCGCGTCGGCGGCAAGCGCGCCGGCCAGCTTCACCAGGCGCTCGGCCTTCTGCTTCACCGTGCCCAGCGACTCCTGGAACACCACCTTGTCCAGCTTGTTCACGTAGAACTCCAGCGGGTGCTTCAGGTCTTCCTCGTAGAAGAACTTCGCGTCGTCTAGGCGGGCGCGCACAACGCGCTCGTTGCCGTCGATGATGGTGGCGGCGCACTCCGGGTTGCCGTTCGACACGATGATGAACTTGTTCGTCAGCTTGTGGTCGGCGTCGTACAGCGGGAAGTAGCGCTGGTGCATGAGCATGGCGTCGACGATGATCTCTTCCGGCACCTGCAGGAATTCCTCGTCGAACGTGGACACGAGCGGTTGCGGATACTCGGACAGGTTCACCACCTCAAGCAGCGTTTTCGCCGGCAACTCGGCCGTGAAGCCCGTTTCGGCCTCGATGGCGGCCACGCCTTCGCGGATGATGCGCTCGCGCTCGGACTGCGTGGGGATGACGTAGGCGGCGCGCACCACGTCAAGCAGGTTCGCGGCCGTGTCCACCGTGTGCGCCCCGGGGGCAAGCACGCGATGGCCGAACGTGACGTTGCCGGACGTGGCGCCGGCGAAGCTGACGGGCAGCACGACGTCGTCGAGCATGGCCACGATCCAGCGCACGGGGCGCACAAAGTACTCGCTGTAGGCAGCCCAGCGCTGCGAGCGCGGCCACTTGATGGCCGTGATGAAGCCGGCCAAGATGTCGGGCAGAAGGTCGGCCACAGGCGTTGCCGGGATGTTCTTGGTGGCGAATACGTATTCGACGCCCTTGACCTCGCGGCGCTCAAGGTTTTCGGGCATAAGGCCCTTGCCGCGCGCGAAGCCGATGGCGGCCTTCGTGGGGTTGCCGTCGGCGTCGAACGCGATCTTCGCCGCGGGGCCCTTGTATTCTTCCACCAGCGCCTCGGTTGCGTCGGCCACGCCATAGGCCATGACGATCAGACGGCGCGGGCTGGAGTGGATCTCCACGGAATCGAACGGGATGCGCGCATCGGTAAACGCAGCGGGCACCATCTTCTCAAGCTGCTTGTTCGCCGAATCAAGGTCGAACGCGGGAATTTCCTCGACGCCGATTTCGAACGCGAGCGTGTGCTTTTCGGCCATGGGTTACTCCCCCTTCTTCTCATCGGCGGGCGCGCAATCGCTCTCGCCTTCGCCGACGACGTTGGCGATATACGATGCGCAGCATTCCTTCACCATGGAGCGCACGCGCAGGATGTAGGCCATGCGCTCGGTGGCGGAGATGACGCCGCGCGCGTCAAGCAGGTTGAACGTGTGGCAGCACTTCAGCACCCAGTCATACGCCGGCAGCGGCAGGTTGTGTTCCAGGCACAGCCCCGCCTCGCGCTCGTACTGGTTGAACGCTTCGAACAGGAAATCGGTGTTGCCCACCTCGAAGTTGTACGTGGAGAATTCGCGCTCGTTTTCCAGGTACACGTCGCCGTACGTGAACTCCACGCCGTCGTCGCCGCGCGCCCAGATGATGTCGTAGACGCTGTCGACGCCCTGGATGTACATGGTCAAACGCTCAAGGCCGTACGCGATTTCCACGGGCACGGGCGAGCACTCGAAGCCGCCCACCTGCTGGAAATACGTGAACTGCGTGACCTCCATGCCGTTGAGCCACACTTCCCAGCCAAGGCCCCAGGCGCCCAGCGTCGGGCTTTCCCAGTCGTCCTCGACGAAGCGCACGTCGTGCTTGTCGGGGTCGATGCCGATGGCGCGCAGGCTGCCCAGGTACAGGTCCTGGATGTTGTCGGGGCTCGGCTTCATGAGCACCTGGAACTGGTAGTAGTACTGCAGGCGGTTGGGGTTTTCGCCGTAGCGGCCGTCGGTGGGACGGCGGCAACCCTGCACGTAGCACGTGCGCCACGTGTCGGGGCCCAAGGAGCGCAGCGTGGTGGCGGTGTGGTTCGTGCCCGCGCCCACGGCGCCGTCGTACGGCTGCAAAACAACGCAGCCCTGGCTGGCCCAGTAATGCTGCAGGTTCATGACGATGTCCTGGAACGTAGGCGGCTGGTTTGCGCCTGCGCCCTGCCCCGCGTTCGCGGCGAAGGTTTCGGTTGACATGGTTCTCCTTGTCCTTTTCCGTGTTCCCTTACTTGCCTTGTGTCTGCACGTTTGCGGCTATTCGAGCACGCCGAATTCCGAAACGGGCCAATATACCAGCACGCCCCTGCCCGTGACCGAGCTTGTGGGGACCGCGCCGAAGTATCTGGAATCTTGCGAGTTCGTGCGATTGTCGCCCATCACCCAGATGTGGCCTTGCGGCACCGTGTAGGGGAAGGTGATGGAGCTGTTGGAAAGCGGCAGCGTGGGCTTGCCGTGCGTGTAGGTTTCCGATTGGGCTACGCCATCGATGTACAGAATGCCGTCGCCGGTGATGTTGATGGTTTGCCCTGCCGTGGCGATGCAACGCTTGATAAGCGTGCGACCAGGGATTTCAGGGTCGGTGAACGTGACGATGTCGCCCGGTTCGGGGTCGCGGAAGTAGTAGCTGACCTTTTCGGCGAACACCATGTCGCCGGTCATGATAGTTTCCTCCATGGAGCCCGAGGGGATTTCGTAGGCCGTGAACACGAACGTGCGCAGCGCCCAGGAAAGCCCCAGGACGAAGGCGACCATGACAACGATGCTGAAGAAGGTTCTAAGAATGCCGCCGTGCGAGTCGGTGGCGTGTTGACCTGCGCTCATGAAGTACTGCATTTCCTTTCGATGGACCGCACGCAGGCGGAGTGCCCCGCGTGCGCTAGCTGCCTATGATACCGCTGGGGGCCTAGCGTCCATCGGCGGTTGATAAAGTCTGCAGAAATGCGCGGTCAGCGTCGGTAAGCGCCACGCCCTCAAGCAGGTCGGGGCGCAGCCGCCACGTGCGCTCCAAGCTTTGCTGACGGCGCCACACGTCCACGGCGCCGTGGTTGCCCGACAGCAGCACCGGCGGCACCTCCATGCTGTTGAAGTTCGCCGGGCGCGTATACTGCGGGTATTCCAGCAGGCCGTCGGCGAAGCTTTCGCCGAGCGCGCCCGTTTCGGCGCCCAGCACGCCCGGAAGCTTGCGCACCACCGCGTCGATGACCACCATGCTGGCAAGCTCGCCGCTGGTAAGCACGTAATCGCCCAGCGAGATAACCTGGTCGGCCAGCGTGTAGGCGCGCTCGTCGATGCCCTCGTAGTGGCCGCAGATGAACAGCAGGTGATCTTGCTTGGCCAGCTCACAGGCGGCGGCGTCGTCGAAGCGACGGCCTTGCGGAGCTAGGAAGATGGTGTAGGGCTTGCTTGCGCGGCTGCAGATGTCTTCGTAGGCTTCGAAGATGGGGGCGCATTTCATGACAAGGCCGTCGCCGCCGCCGTAGGGTTCGTCGTCGGTGGTGCGATGGCGGTCGTGCGTCCAATCGCGCAGGTCATGGGCGTGAAATTCCAGGATGCCCTTCTCTTGGGCAATACGCATCATGGACGCGCCCATGACGGAAGCGTACATATCGGGAAACGTCGAAAGCGTTTCGATGATCATGAGGCTCCCTTCTTGGCGGGGCGGTTACAGGTCAAGCAGGCCATCGGGCAGGTTCACGAAGATGCACCGATCCGCTTCGTCCACCCCTTCAAGGAACTCGTCGACTACCGGAATAAGCACCGTTTTGCCGGAACCTTCGCGCGCTACCTCGAGCAGGTGCTGCCCGGGCATTTCGTTGATGGAGACGGCCGTGCCGATCAGGCCGCATTTCGCGTCGATGACGTCGAACCCCTCGATGCCGCCCTCTTCAAGCTCAAGCACGCCTTCGGGCAGGTCGGCGCGACGCACAAGCACCGAGCAGCCCATCAGCGCGTCGGCGGTGTTCGCATCGGTGACGGTGTCGAAGAACACAACGACGCCCTTCGCATCGTCGCGCATATCGCATATGGTGCCTTCGCGCGGCACATCGATGACCGGCGGCACGAAAGCGCAGTGCATGCCCTCTTCAAGCAAGAAGGGAAGACCCGCCACGCTACGCGCGACGAGCCCTCCCTTGACATGCTTAGCTTTCGTGAATTCGGCTACGCGGACCCAAGCGCCCATTAATCGAGCAGCTCCACGTCAACGTGCGTGTTCGTGCTGGAAGCCGCCGCGCGCGCAAGCGTGCGGATGGCCTTGATCACGCGACCCTGGCGGCCGATGACCTTGCCGGCGTCTTCCTCGTTCACGCGAACTTCCACGAAGATGGAACCATCTTCGGTTTCACGCGCATCGATGACCAAGTCGTCCTCATGATCGATGAGCGGACGAATGACGGACTGAACCAGCCCGGCGATATCCTCGGTCTGAGTTGCCATGATGCTTACGCCTGCTCGCGGCACTTCTTGATGAGCGCAGCGACGGTGTCGGTGGGCTGAGCGCCGTTAGCCAGCCACTGATCGCACTTCTCCAGGTCGATCTTGATCATAGCGGGCTCGGTCAGCGGGTTGTAACGGCCGATGTCGTCGATGAACTTGCCGTCGCGCGGGCAGCGAGAATCAGCAACAACGATACGGTAGTACGGACGCTTCTTGGCGCCGTGACGAGCCAGGCGAATCTTAACCATGAAGAGTAACTCCTTCTTGCTTCTTCTAAAAAATGAACCTTATTGCCAGCCCGCTAAAAGCGCGCAGCAAAACAGCAGTTGTTTATGATAAGGCGAAAGCGGCAATCTGACAAGCCTTCGCTTTCGTTATCACCAGGTGTTCACGAATAAAGCGAACCGCGCCGCATGCATCCGCGCCCGCGGCGCGCACGGCCGCACCCGGCGGCGCCGTCAGCCTCAGCAGGGCTGCGAGGCGTCAAGCGTGTCGATGTAGTAGATGAAGATGTCCTCGTAGCCGCCCAGGCCGTTGATGAAACCGCCCGGGATCTTGCCCACCTTCGTGAAGCCGATGGACTCGTAGAGGTGCTGCGCGCTAACGTTTGAGGCCACCACCGCGTTGAACTGCAGGCCGCGGAAACCCTTCTTGCCGCACGTTTCGATGCAGTTCTCCACCAGCTTGCGGCCAAGGCCAAGCCCGCGAGAGGCGCCGGCCACGGCGAAGCTGGCGTTGGCGATGTGCGCGCAGCGCCCGATGCTGTTCGGGTGCAGGATGTACATGCCGAAGATGATGCCGTTCACCTCGGCCACCATCGTAGCGGTTTGCGCGGAGAAAAACTCGTCGGCGTTTTGCTCTGTCAGCGGTGTGACCTGCGGGAACGCATCGCCCGCTTCCACAACCTCGTTCCAAATGCGCACCATGGCCTTGATGTCGTCGGCCTGATACGGACGAATCTGCAACTCCATAGCTTCCCCTTTCTCCAAGCGCCCATCCCCTACGGACGCTCGTTTGATAACGTCGATGTACAGTCAAAAACCTACCGGCAAACAAAAACGCCGATGTGCAGTCAAAGTCAGCGAGGGCGCCTGTGGTGCGTCGCATGGGCCTGAAACAAGCGAGCATAGGCCTTTGGGCCATGCTCGCGCAGTTGAAGGTCCAGGCGGCGTGCCGCAGGCGGCCGTAGCGTCGAGCGGTTCCGTTTGCCGTAGGCAAGCGGAACTACTTAACATCCCCCATCATGTCTTGAATCTTCTTCAGGTCCGACATGCTCATGCCGCCCATGCCTGGGATGCCCATGCGGCGGCGCTTGCCTTTCTTGCCCTTTTTGCCCTTCTTGTTGCCCATGTCCTCTACGGCGGGCATCATCTTCTTCATCATCTTCTTCGTCTCGTTGAACTTCTTCATGAGCTGGTTCACTTCCGAGACGTGCACGCCGGCGCCGGCGGCGATGCGGGCGCGGCGACTGCCGTTTAAGAGCTCGGGCTTTTCGCGCTCAGCCTTCGTCATGGAGTTGATGATGACCTCCATGCGGTCAAGCGCACCCTCGTCCACCTGGCCTTGGCCGAGTGCCTTCTCGCCGCCGGGCAGAGCCGCGATAAGCTTCGACACGCCGCCCATCTTGCGGATTTGGCGGTTCATGGTGATGAAGTCGTTGAGGTTGAGCTGGCTTTTCATGAGACGCTCGGTCTCGGCCTTCTCTTCCTCTTCCTGCTGCACCTTCACGGCGGACTCGATGAGCGAGAGCATATCGCCCATGCCTAGGATGCGGCGCGCCATGCGATCGGGGTGGAATTCTTCCAGCGAGTCGGGCTTTTCGCCGGCGCTGATGAACTTGATGGGCTTGCCCGTGACCTCGCGGATGGAAAGCGCGCCGCCGCCGCGGGCGTCGCCGTCCATCTTCGACATGATGACGCCGTCGAAATCGACGCGCTCGGCGAAGGCGGCCGCCACGTTCACGACGTCTTGGCCGGTCATGGCGTCGACGACCATGAGGATTTGGTCGGGCTTGACGGCGCGCTTGATAGCCTGGGCCTCTTCCATCATCTGCTCGTCGACGTGCAAACGGCCCGCCGTGTCCACGATGACCACGTCGCGCAGGTTCGCGATGGCGTCCTTGATGCCGCCCTCGGCGATGGCCACCGGGTCTTTGCCGTCGCCGCGGAACACGCGCACGCCGATTTCGTTGCCGAGCGTTTCCAGCTGGTCGGCGGCGGCGGGGCGGTACACGTCGCACGCGGCCAGAAGCGGGCTGTGGCCTTCGGCTTTCAGGCGGTAGGCCAGCTTGGCGGCCGCCGTGGTTTTGCCCGAGCCTTGCAGGCCCACGAGCATGATGACGTTCGGGATGCGGCTTGACAGCACCAGCTTGCTGTCCGTGCGGCCAAGCAGCTCCGTGAGCTCGTCGGTGACGATTTTGATGACGTTTTGCGTCGGGGACAGGGAGTCGAGCACCTCGGCGTCAAGGCAGCGCTCCTTCGTGCGCGCCACGAACTGCTTGACCACCTTGAAGTTGACGTCGGCTTCCAGCATGGCCATGCGCACCTCGCGCATGGCGGAGTTGATGTCGTCCTCGGTCAGGCGGCCCTTGCCGCGCAGGCCGGAGAAGATGCCTTGCAGGCGATCTGATAGGTTATCGAACATGAAGCGCCTCTTCTTGCGTGTCACGTGGGTTTTCGGTTTTGCAATCTTTTGAATTATAGCGGACAAGGCCGCCGGCAGCGGGCCGGCGGGAAAAACAGCGAAGCGAGCCCATAAGGACCCGCTTCGGGATGGGTGTTTGTGAGCGCGGAGAACGAACGGCAGACACCAGGGGGTGACGGAACGTCAAAAGCGCGTGCCCCGCCCTGACCTTGCTAGCCGCCGCCTCTTCCCCACTGTCGCCCGCCTTCAGCCCGCCATATCACCTGCGGCGCGTCCGCCGCCGGCTATTGCACGGATTCGTAGAGCAGCACGCCGTCGCCGTAGTCCTTCGCGGCGATGCGATCCGTGGCCACCAGGTGGTTCAGGTACACGATGCCCTGCGTGAGGATGCACCAGCGCTGCATGATGGGGATATCGTCCCATTCGTCGAACGGCACGTTCCACTTCAGCGTGCGGATGATCTTGTAGCCGGTTAGGTGCGGGATGCGCGCGATGATGCCTTCGGCTTCAGCAAGGCGCGCTTCGTGGTGCTCCACCAGCCACGTGAAGCGTTCCTCGAAGCCATCGCGGATGGGGCCGTGCGAATGGTACAGCTGGCTGATGCCGAGGTTTTGCACCTTCTGCATGCTGTCGAAGTACGTTTGCAGGCCGTCTTGACCATCGGCGAACAGCGCGATGGAGGGGCTGATGACGAACAGCGCGTGGTCGCCGCCGAACAAAATGCGGCTTTCCGGATGGACCAGCGACAAGTGACCAGGCGTGTGACCAGGCGTTTCGACAACCTTAAACTCCCAGCGGCCCACCGTTACCGTATCGCCGTCGTGCAGCAGAAGCGTGCGCAGGCGCGCGGGGTCGAACATCTGCACCTCGATGCCTAAGCGCGCGGCCACCGACAGGCTTGCCAGCGGCACGCCCTGGCGGCGGTACAGGCGGCGCAGCGTTTCCAGGAACATGCCCGTGCGGCTTGCGCGCACCGCGGCAACCTCGTTGGCGCCGATCAGCAGAAAGCCGCCGTCAGGCACCACCTGGTCCACCAGGCCTGCGTGGTCCATATGCAAATGCGTGAGAAACCACTTCGCGCGGTCGCGGTCGACGGCCAGCTCATCGAGCGCGGCCGACAGCACGGCGGCGCCTTCATCGGTAGGCGCGCCCGTGTCCACTACCAGCGCATCGTCGCCGTCTTTGACTACGTAGCAGTTCGTGGCCGACGTGGAGATGTTCTCGAAGGGAACCTCGATCTTGTATACGTCGGGGCTTTGGTGAACCTGCTCGATGCGGCCGTCCATGCTAGTTCGCCTGGCGTTCGTCGAAGGCGCCCACCAGCGCGCGGGCGAAGTCGTGCGCGTCGAAATCGCGCAGGTCGTCAAGGCCCTCGCCCACGCCGATCTTGATGATGGGCAGCTCAAGCTCGTGGCTGACGGCCAGCGCGATGCCGCCCTTCGCCGTGCCATCGAGCTTCGTGACGATAAGCGCGTCCAGGTCCAGCTCGCGGTTGAACTCGCGCGCCTGCTGCAGGCCGTTTTGGCCGGTGGTGGCGTCGATGACGAGCACCGTGTACACGGGCAGCTGCGAGCGCTTGCGCACGACGTTCACCACTTTCGTGAGCTCGCGCATGAGGTCGGCCGACGTGTGCAGGCGCCCGGCCGTGTCGATGAGCACCAGATCGGCGCCTTCGGCCTCGGCGCGCTCGAGCGTGTCGTAGCACACGCTGGCCGGGTCAGCACCGCGCTCGCGCGTGACCATCTCCACGTCGGCGCGGCGCGCCCACACCTCCAGCTGCTCGATGGCCGCGGCGCGGAACGTGTCGGCGCTGCCCAAGATGACCTTGCGGCCCGCGTCGTGCGCTTCCTTGGAAAGCTTGCCCACCGTGGTGGTTTTACCCGTGCCGTTGATGCCGACGAACAGCACGCACGCCGGATCGCCGCCCAAGATTTCCTGCCCGCCTTCGGTGAACGTTTCGGCAATCTGGTCGTTGAGCATGTCGAGCACGGCGTAGGCGTCGGGCAACGCCTTGCGCGTTGCCTGCTCGCGCAGGCGCTCGACGATGTCGCACGCCGCCGCGCCGCCGATGTCGGCCAGGATAAGCGTTTCTTCCAGACCGTCCCAGAATTCCTCGTCAAGATCGGGCCCGCGGTCAAGCAGGACGTTCATCTCTTCTTTGAACTTGTCGCGCGAGCGCTGCAAGCCTTGGCTGATGCGGTCGAAAAATCCCATGGTGGTTCCTTTGCTGTGACGATCCCTTAACCGAGAAGCGGCTGCGCCGGGCGCTCACCTTTCGCCCGCGTGGCCACTTGCGGGCGCGCGCCCGCATTTGTTTCGCAACAAAGTATAACCCGTTGACGCAATAAGCGCACGAGCAGGGAAAACGCACACGAATTTATCGAGCACCGCTAACAGGCGCTTTACGCTTGCGGCCTTGAAGCAGCGAAAGCCCCGCTGCGGGGGCTTTCGCTATTCGGCGTATTGCAGGGCTCGGTCGAGTTTTTGGCTGATGACTTTCGTGACGCCGTCTTTTTGCATGGACACGCCGAACAGCACGTCGGACATCTCCATGGTGCGGCGCTGGTGCGTGATCATGATGAGCTGCGTGTCGCTACGGATAGACTGCAGATAAGCCGTCAGGCGCCGCAGGTTGCTGTCGTCAAGGGCCGCCTCCACCTCGTCGAGGATGTAGAACGGCGCGCTGCGGATGCGGTACACCGCGAACAGCAGCGCCAGCGCCGTGAGCGACTTCTCGCCGCCGGACATGAGCATCATCTTCGTGATGCGCTTGCCCGCCGGCTGCGCGTTCACCTCCACGCCCGTGTTCTCCACGTCGTCGGGGTCGGTGAGGATGAGCTCGGCCGAACCTCCGGGGAACAACGTGGCGAAGATGCTGCGGAAGTTATCGTTGACCTGCTCGAACGTAGTGACGAAGTCGTCTTTCATGCGCGCATCGATCACGCGCACGATCTTCGCCAGGCTGCGGCGCGCGCCGTCAAGGTCGGCAAGCTGCGCGGCCAGATAGTCGTAGCGGGCGCGCACCTCGTCGTATTCGGCAGCGGCATCGGGGTTGATGGCGCCCATGTTCGCGATGCGGCGCTTCAGCTTGAACGCGGCGTCCTCGGCCTGCCCGCGATCCTCGAGCGGGTCAAGCTCAAGCGCGTGGTCAAGCGGCACGCCCATGTCCTGCACGATGGTGTTCACGGCGGCGTCGACCTGCACCTCAAGGCGGCCTTTCTCCACGCGCGCGGCCGACAGCTGCGCGTTCACGCCGTCATAAGCCTCGTGCGCGGCCTTGGCGGCCGCGCGCGCGGCGTTGACCTGGGTATGCAGGCCCGACGACGAATCCTGCGCCGCCTGCGCCTGCTCTTCGAGTGCGCGCGTGCGACGACGGGCCGATGCCGACAGCTCGTCGATGAGCGTCAGCAATGGCGCGATGCGCTGGCGCGCCACGATCTTGCGCGCTAGCTGGCGACGCTGGTCGGCCTCGGCGGCGTCGACCGATTCCACGTCGCGCGTGCGCGCCGACACGATGCGCGACGTGTACGTGTCGCGCTCGCGCAGCGTGGCCGCGGAAAGCTTCGCTTCCGACAAGCTATCGCGCAGCTGCGCCGCAGCTTTGCGCAGCGGAACCACCTGCTCGTTGAGCTCTTCGGTGCGCGCGGCGCGACGCTCGGCCGCGGCAGCAAGCTCGGCAAGCTGCGTTTCAAGCTTCTCCACCGTGGGGCGCGCCTCGGCAACCGTCTTGTCGGCCTGCTGGCGCTGGCGCTCCACGTCGGCGAACTCGCGGCGGCACGAGCTGAGCGCGTCGGCGGCACGCATGGCCTCCGTTTGGGCGGCCTGCGTGTTGCCGCGCTGCTCGGCAAGCTTCTGCGACAGCTGCAGGCTTTCGGCCTGGGCCTGCCGCAGCGCTTCCTCGGCCGTGCGCTCCGCTTCCTGCGCCTGCGCGTGCGCGACCTTCGCGCCCACCAGCTCCTGACGCGATTCGTCAAGCTGGCGCGCGCGAGCAAGCACGCCCTCGCCGCCGGCGCATGCTGCGCCCACCGTCAGCTTGCCGGAAGGCCACACGATGCAGCCATCGGACGTCACGAAGCGTACGGGCGCCGCGCAGCCCGCGTGCGCGGCAATGGCCGCGTCAAGGTTCTCGCACACCACCACGTCGCCGAGCAACGCCTCGACGGCGGGCGCATCTTCCTGCCCATAGGTAAGCGCATCCACCAGCGCACGCCCACCGCAAGCTGCGACGGCATCGCGGGCGGAAACGGCCGCCTGCATGCCTTGCCGTGGCAGCAGCACCACTTCGCCGGCCTGGCCCGACTCCAACAGCGTGCGCACAAGCTGGCCCGCCTGGTCGGCGCGCTGCACCATCAGCGCCGCAACGTCGGCGCCAAGCAGCGCCTCCACCAGGCCCTCGAAGCCCTCTTGCGCGCGCACGGCGTGCGACAGCGGGTCGAGCACCTGCCCCGACAGCTCGGCGTGCTTCACCAGCCACCCGCGCGCCGGGCCGGCGGCTGCCGACGTGCGTTCCACCTCTTCAAGCGCGGAAATTCGACTTTCAAGCGTTGCCACCTGGCGATGCGCCGCGTCAACCTGGGAACGCGCGGCATCGCGCTGCTTCATGGCGCCGGCCACGCGTGCGCGCGCCGCGGCCTCGGCGGCCTGCACGCCCTCAAGCGCCTCGGCCGCCGCCCGGCGGTTGTCTTCAAGCTTTTGCGCCTGCTCCTCGGCATGCGCTAACGCCAGCTCCAGCTCTTTCGCGCGCCCTTCCACCAGCTTCGCGTGCGCCAAGCCGTTCGCCAGTGCCTCCTGCGTTTGCGTCAACCGACGCCGCGCGTCCTGCTCCTGGCGTTCGTGGTCGCGACGCTGCCGCCCCAAGCGGTCAAGCTCTCCTTCCACGTTGCGGCGCTCGTCGGCATTCTGCTTGCGATCGGCCTCAAGCTGCGCCACCTTGTTCTGCGCAGCCTCCAAGTCGCGGCGCACGGCGGCAAGCTGCGCTTGCGCCTGATCGCGCTCCTCCACGGCCGCCGCGCGCTTGGCGCGCCCCGACTCTAGCGACACGCGCATATCGGCCTCGTAGCTTTGCGCGGCGCGGCGCTTCTCGTGCAGCAGCAACGTAGCGCCATCGAAGCGCTCGACCACCGCCGATGCGCGCTGATAGCGCTTCGACAGGTCGCCCGCCTGCTGCGTTTCGCGGCGAATCTGCTCCTGCAACGCCTCGGCCTCAGATTCTGCCGCCGAAATGGCCTGATGGCGAACCTGCAGGTCGGCCACCAGCTGCTGTTCTTGCGCGCACGCGCTATCCCAGCTGCGGCGCAGCGCGCGCAGATCGTCCACGGCAAGCGCCAAGCTGACGTCGGTCAGCTGCGCGGAAAGCTCCTGGTAGGCGCGCGCCTTCTTCGCCTTGCGCTCAAGCGGGCCCAGCTGGCGCTCAACCTCGCCCACCACGTCGCGCACGCGCGCAAGCGTGGAGTCCATGGCGGCAAGCTTGCGCTCGCTTTTCGCCTTGCGCTGCTTGTGCTTGAGCACGCCGGCTGCTTCCTCGATGAGCGCGCGGCGGTCCTCCGGCTTCGATTGCAGGATGGAATCCAGGCTGCCCTGGCTGATGATGGAATGCGTGCCCGTGCCCAGGCCGGAATCGTGCAGGATGTCCAGCACGTCCATGCGGCGGGCCAGCGACCCGTTGATCAGGTACTCGCTTTCGCCCGTGCGGTACATGCGGCGCGCGATAGACACTTCGTCGAATTCCACGGGCAGCTTGCCGTCGGAATTGTCAAGCACCAGCTCAACCTCGGCAAGACCCGTGGCCTTTCGGGCCGACGAGCCTGCAAAGATGACGTCTTCCATGGAAGCGCCGCGCAGGTGCTTGGCGTTGCGTTCGCCTAGCACCCATAACACGGCGTCGGAGATATTCGATTTACCGGAACCGTTCGGGCCCACGATGGCCGTGATGCCCGGCTCCATGGAAAGGGCGCTTCGGTCGGCGAACGACTTGAAGCCCTTGAGCACCAGCGATTTCAGGTACACGGCTTACCCTTGCTTCAGCTGCTTGTGGCGCTCTTTCTCGTGCTTCTTGCGCGCCTTTTCCTCAGCTTTCGCGGCGGCTTTTTCCGCCTTGGCCTGCTTGGCAGCGGCGGCCTTCTCGGCGCGGGCCGTATCGTCCATGCCCAAACCGAAAAACTCGCCGAGCCGCGCGAGCGTGCTTTTCGCCGCCTGGCTTTCGGCTTCCTTCTTCGTGCGGCCCGTGCCGCGCGCAAGCCCCTGATTGCCGGCGAACACCTGCGCCACGAACGTGCGGTCGTGCGGCGGGCCCTGCGTTTCCACCAGCTTGTACGTGGGCGTGATGCCGTCTTCCTGCAGCTTTTCCTGCAGCGCGCTCTTCGGGTTTTCCGGCTCTAACGCCAGCTCCTCGGACATGCGCGGGATAAGCGTTCGGTAGATGAAATCGCGCGCGACGTCCGTTCCGCCGTCCAAATACAGCGCAGCGACAACGGCCTCGTACACGTTTTCAAGCGCCGAATGCAGGCCGCGCTTGCCCGTGCCCGTTTCGGACGAACCGAACACGATGATGTCGGCAAAGCCCAGGCCAGAGGCCACATCGGACAGGCTTGCGCCCGACACCAACGCCACTTTGATGCGCGTAAGACCGCCTTCGTCAAGTTCATGGAATCGCTCGAACGCGGCGTCGGCCACAATGGCGCCCAACACCGAATCGCCCAAAAACTCCAGGCGCTCGTAGGAATAACGCACCGAACGGCCTTCCGTGGCCGAAGGGTGCGTGATGGCCGACAAGATGAATTGCTTTTCCTTGAACGTGTACCCGAGGATTTCCTCGGCGCGCTCAAGCTTTTCTGATTGTTCAGCAGTTAAGTTCATAAGCCCTCGAACCTAAAACGTTTGCTATCCGTTTGCCCCTCATACGGTAACGCATGCGCGAGGCGCTTCATCATATTATTGGGTAATTGTATCCGAGTCGTTTCCCTTGGCTACCATGTGCTCGATTATTTCAGAAACACCTTGGCGAACAACGCGCGCCGTGGTAAGCACGCCGTTTTTGATAGCCGTGGCGTTCGAGCTGCCGTGACCGACGATGCACGCGCCGCGCACGCCGAGCAAAGGCGCGCCGCCATATGTGTCGGGCGACACGACGTCTTTCAGGCCGCGCAGGCTGTCTTTGACGCACAGCGCGCCGATTTTCGCCTTCGTGGACGACATCATGGCGTCTTTCACAGCGCCGAACAGCACTTTCGCCGCGCCCTCGATGGTTTTCAGGCACACGTTGCCCGTGAAGCCGTCGGTAACCACCACATCGTACGTTGCGGCAAGCACGTCGCGCCCCTCGCAGTTGCCCACGAAGTTCGGCACGCGACGGCGCAGCAGCTGATGGGCGTCTTGGGCGAACTGGCTGCCCTTCGTGTCCTCCTCGCCGATGTTCAAAAGCGCCACGCTAGGCTTTTCGTACCCGAAGATCTTCTGCGCGTACACGCTTCCCATCTGGGCGAACTGCACCAGGTAGTCGGGCTTGCAGTCTGCGTTCGCCCCCACGTCGCACATGATGATGGGACGCACGGGAGACGGCACCACCGTGGCCAGGCACGGGCGCGACACGCCCTTGATGCGGCCCATGACCAGCGTTCCGGCTGCCAGGCACGCGCCGGTGGAGCCGGCGGAGAAAAAGCCTTGCGCGGCGCCCTCTTTCACCAGGCGGCAGCCCACCACCAGCGACGAGTCCTTCTTCTTGCGAACGGCTCGGGCGGGGTGCTCGGCCATGTCGATGACCTGCGTGGTCACCTGCGCGCGGCAACGCTCGTGCGACGCGGCAAACGGCTCGACGACGGCCTTCGGGCCGCACAGCACCACCGAGATATCCGCGTCGGCGGCAAGCGCGGCCGCCACACCTTCAAGCACCACGTCGGGAGCATGGTCGCCGCCCATGGCGTCGACGGCAATGGTCACCTTCTGGCTCATGCAACTTCCTCCTTCAGGGTTACGGGCGCACTACCCGCCTGCCAAACGCAAGAAAGCCTCCCCGGCGCTAGGGCGCAAGAGAGGCTCACTCGAATGCTAAATCACGCTCCGACGGAGTTACTCCGTCTCGATGACCTCGCGGTTCTTGTAGAAACCGCAGTTCGGGCACACGCGATGCGGAAGCTTAGCCTCGCCGCACTGCGGGCAGATGGAACGGGAAGGGGCTGCGATTTTGTCGTTAGCGGAACGACGGGAATGAGTGCGGGCGCGGCCCATTTTTTGCTTAGGTACTGCCATGATCTATCTCCTTGCTTTATGTCGGGCGCGCTGGGCGCTCGCTCGTTCGCTTGGTAAACACGCGAGGTGATATATTACCAAAGTATTTCCGTACCCGCAAGGGTTAGGTTTGCAGCCGCAACCCAAACCATGCAGGTTCCATAATTCCAGGCTATTGCCCGAAATCGATGTCCTTCAGCGCGGCGAAGGGGCTGACGCGACCGTCGGACATGCGCGGCAGGTCGTCGTCGGGCTGCGCCTGGCACGCGCACGGGCCCTCGTTGAGGTTCGCCCCGCACTGCGCGCACAAACCGGCGCAATCCTCGCGGCACAGCGGCACCAGCGGCGCCTCCACCAAAATAGCCGCGACGATAAGCGGCTCAAGGTCTAGCACCTTGTCGGCCCCCAGCACCTCGAACTCGTCGTCTTCCATGTCTTCAGGCGCGGCATCATCGGGGCTGAGCAGGAAATACCCTTCCACTTCCCCGTCAAGTTCCACGTCGAAATCGTCAAGGCAGCGCGCGCACGGCACGCTGGCCAGCGCATGGGCGCGACCCATGACTAGCAGCGCGTCGCCGGTGTTGCTGACCGTGACGTTCCAATCGATGGGCTTCTTGAACCGATACGTGTCGGGGCCGGCCTCAAGCGTGCCCAAGTTCAACTGCCCCGCAAAAGAAGAGCTCTCCGCGGTGACGAAGAGCTCGGGCGGGACCTCGAATTTCACGGCGTCCATTACTGGCGGCCCTGCGCCATGGCGTTGGCGTTCAGACGGTCGCGGCAACGGCGCACGTTGTTCAGCAGCGTGTCGAGGCTTTGCTCGACGTGGCCGAACACCTCGTCGGCGTAATCTTCCGCGCCCGCACGCGTTTGGCGCTCAAGCTCGCGCGCGTCGGCGAGCAGCTGGTCGGCCTGCTGTTGGGAAATGCGCACGATTTCCTGCTCGGAGGCGATGGTCATCGCCTGGCTGCGCGCATCCTCGATCATGCGGTTGGCCTCGGCCTCCGCATCGTCAAGCAGGCTTTGGCGTTCGCGCACGATCTGGCGCGACTGAGAGAATTCGCTGGGGAACGTGTCGCGAATCTCGTCCATGATCTCGAAAGCGGCAGCGATATCGACCTGGCGCAGGTTCGTCTTACCGAACACCGGCTTAGAGTCCTCAAGCAGAATCGAGAGCTCTTCCAAAAGCCCCAAGACTCCTGTTTCGTCCATGATGATCCTTCCACCCAGGCTTGCTGCGTTGAAACTGCGTTTGAGCATGCGGGACTAAAGCCCATGCATGCAGATAATCATAATAGCATGTGAGCGCGCCCGGCGCCCGTGAAGCACAAAGCATGCACACAGGCGCTGGGCAAACGGCATGCACGTTAGCGGTTGCCGTACTTTTCCTTGAGCGCGGCGTTGACGCAGGCGGGCACGAACTGCTCCACGTCGCCGCCCATCTGCGCGATCTCGCGCACGATGGAGCTTGACAGGTACATGTACTGCGGCGGGGACATGATGAACACGGTTTCCAGCTCGGGCGACAGCTGGTAGTTCATGGCCGTCATCTGGAACTCGTATTCGAAGTCGGTGATGGCGCGCAGGCCCTTCACCACCGCCGTGGCCTCCATTTCCTTGGCGAAGTCCACCAGCAGGCCGTCGAACGGCGCCACCTTCACGCACGGCAGGTCGGCCGTGGCCTGCTCGATAAACGCCACGCGCTCCTCAAGCGTGAACAGCGGAGACTTCTTGATGGACGCGGCCGGCGCGACGATGATCTCGTCGAACAGCTGCGATGCGCGGGCAATCACGTCGAAATGACCGCTGGTGATGGGGTCGAACGTCCCCGGAATCAATGCACGCTTCATGGTTGGTGCAACTCCCTCTTTCGTTTCGATGGATCAATCTGCGCAGGCGCTGGCACACAGCACATCTACGGTAGTATCGCCGTACTTCTTGCGCGATGCAAGTTCGAACCCGCATTCGGCGGCTGCGGCGGCAGCTTCGTCGTTGCTGGTAAGCGCGTGCTCGTACACCACCAGCGCGTCGGGCGCCGCCACGCCGCGCTCAACCAGGCCCGCAACCATGCCCAGCACGTCGGCGGCGGCGTAGGCGTAGGGCGGGTCCAAGAAGATGAGGTCGAACGGCGGGCGCGAGAACTGCGGCGCGCGTTCGAGCACGTCGGCACGCGTGACGGTGGCGCGGCGCGGCTCAAGGCCCATCTTCTCCACGTTCTTCTGCAGCACCTTCGCCGCTTCGGGGGCGCGCTCGTAGAACACGGCGCGCGCTGCCCCGCGCGAGAGCGCTTCGAGCCCCAGCGCCCCCGAGCCGGCGAACGCGTCGAGCACCATGGCGTCCTCGAAGCCGCCGCGCGCGCTGAACACCGTGCTCATGACCGATTCGCGCACGCGGTCGGTGGTGGGACGGGTGCCGTCGCCTTTCGGGGCAAGCAGCGTGCGTCCGCGGAATTCGCCCGCGATGATTCTCATGGCAACCTCCTAGTGGGCCGCGGCGCCGGCGGCGTCTGCGGGAAACGTTCGGCGCACCTCAAGGGCAAGCGCCTGGTGGTCAAGATCTGAAAGCGCGGGATCGGCCGCCATGATGGCTGCCGCGTCGGCGTGGGCCGCCTCGATGATGCGCTCGTCGCGCACGACGTTCACCAGCTTCAGCACGCTTGCCCCGCTTTGGCGATTTCCCAGGATATCGCCCTCGCGGCGCAGCGACAAGTCGTATTTCGCCAGTTCGAAGCCGTCGTCGGTGCGCTCCATGGCCGCAAGGCGTGCCAGCGACGCCTCGGATTTCGACGCGGAAAGCAAAAACACCTGCGCGGGCTTTTCGCCGCGCCCCACGCGGCCGCGCAGCTGATGGAGCTGCGCCAAGCCGAAGCGGTCGGCGTCGGCCACGATCATGACGGTGGCGTTGGGCACGTCAACGCCCACCTCGATGACGGTGGTGGCCACGAGCACCTGCGTTTCGTTTGCGCGAAAACGTGCCATGACCTCGTCTTTCTCGGCGGTCTTCATGCGGCCGTGCAGCAGCTCGACGCGCCAGTCGGCGAACACCGTTTCCTGCAGGTAGGCGGCCTCTTTCGTGGCGGCCGTGACGTTGTCGCCCGAGAAATCGCCGTCGGACTCGATGCTGATGGCCGCGTACTCGTAGGCCTCCTCGTCCGTTTCGCGTCGGCGCCCGCCGGCGCGGCTGTCGCGGGCGGCGCCGTCCTGCCCGATGAGCGGGCACACCACGTACACCTGTTCGCCGCGCTCAAGCGCCGCGCGCGCCGCATCGTAGGCCTGCCCCTGGTCGGCCTTCGCCAGCACGTGCGTGGTGCGGCGCGCCGCGTCGTGCGGGCGGCGGTGGATGTAGGACAGCGTCATGTCGCCGAACACGGCCAGCGCCAACGTGCGCGGGATGGGCGTGGCCGTAAGGAACAGCGCGTCGGGCGCGCCGCCTTTCATGAGCAGGGCCGCGCGCTGCTCCACGCCGAAGCGCTGCTGCTCGTCGATGACCGCAAGCGAAAGCTTGTCGAAGCGCACGTCGTCTTCCAAAAGCGCGTGCGTGCCAATGAGCACCTGCAGCTTGCCGGTAAGCGTTTCGCGCACGATGCGCTGGCGTTCTTCGTCGGGCGTGGCACCCGTGAGCAAGCCCCAAGTAACGCCGATCTGGTCGAACCAGGCGCCCAGGCTTTTGGCGTGCTGACGCGCAAGCACCTCGGTGGGCGCCATGAGCGCGGCCTGCGTGCCCGTGTCGGCCACGGCGGCAAGCGCGAAGGCAGCCACGGCCGTTTTGCCCGTGCCCACGTCGCCAAGCAGCATGTGGTTCGCCGCGCACGGGGCTGCCATCTGGGCGAATATGTCGTTGCGTGCGGCAACCTGCTCGTCGGTGAGCGAAAACGGCAGCACGCACTCAAGCGCGGCCGCGCACGGGCCGTCCACCACGTGCGCGGTGGGGGTGGCGCCGGCGCTGCGGTTTTGCGCCTGCTCCATAAGCGCCAGCTCAAGCAGCAGCAGCTCTTCGTACACCAGACGGCGGCGCGCCTGGGCCACCTCGTCCATAGATTGCGGGAAATGGATGCACGAAAGCGCCTGCGTGCGCGACATAAGGCGGTACTTCGCGCGCAGGTCAAGCGGCAGCGGGTCATAGCAGCCGCGTACCATGTCAAGAGCGTTTTCCACGATGCGGCGCATCCACGCGGCCGAGATCTTCTCGCACGCAGGGTGCACAGGGATGATCATGCCCTCGGCCGACTGCCCCGCCTCAAGCGGCTCCAGGTAGGGGTTCACCATGCGCTTGAAGCCGTAGTTGAACTCCACCTTGCCGGCCACGGCAATGGGCATGCCGGGCTTGAGCTGGTCTTTCAGCCACGGCTGGCGAAAGCACGTGACCATTAGCACGCCCGTTTCGTCCACGACGGAAATTTCCACCAGCGTAAGCTGCGGGCGCGGGCGCTTCAGCTTTACCTCGTGGACCTGGCCCTGGATAGTGCACGACCCGCCGATGCGCGCGGTGGCAACCGTTTCGCGCTTCGACAGGTCGACGTAGCGTCGCGGATAGTGCGTGCACAAGTCGCGGACCGTGCGCACGCCTAGCTGCGAAAGCGCCTGCGCGCGAGCCGGGCTGACCAGCTTCACGCGCGAGGCGGGTTTATCTAATGCAAGGGTAGCTGTGAGCCTATCGGCCACCGCGCGCCCCTATTCCACGGAGAAGACGACGGGGTACAACGGCTGGCCACCGCGGTGCGCGTCGATCTCAAGGTCTTCGTAAGCCTGCTCGATGCGCGCCTGCAGAGCCTGGAAGTCCTCGTCGGAGAGGTCTTCGCCGGCAAGTAGCGTGCACGTGTCGCAGTCTTCGGCCTCCATGTGCTCAAGCAGGCCCATAACCACGTCGGACACGCTTGCACCCACGGCGTAGATGGCGCCGTCGGAGATGCCGATGACATCGCCGTCGGCGATGGGGTTGCCGTTGGCGTCCTTCGAGTCCTTGATGGCCGTGGTGACCTCGCCGCACTTGACGTCCTCGAACGCTTCGGTCATGGCCTCGACGTTTTCCTCAAGCGTTGCGTCGGCGTCCACGCCGAACATGGCGGCGAAGGCCTGCGGCACGGACTTCGTGGGAACGACGCCGCACGGCTTTTCGGCCAGCTCGCAGGCGGACTGGGCCGCCATGATGATGTTCTTGTTGTTCGGCAGGAAGATGACCGCGTCGGCATTGACCTTGGCGGCCGCGTCGAGCAGGTCCTTCGTGGACGGGTTCATGGTCTGCCCGCCGGACACCACCACGTCGACGCCCAGCGATTCGAGGATCTTCGCGTTGCCCGCGCCGGCGGCCACGGCCACAAAGCCCAGCGGCTTGTGCTCGGCGGCGGCTTCGGCCTCCAGCTTTTCCGTGCGCTCCTCGGACTGCAGCTTCATGTTGTGGATGAACACTTCCGAAATCTGGCCGCGCTCCAGGAAGTACGCCAGCACCTTGTCGGGCGTGTTGGAGTGCACGTGCACCTTGAACTTCGGGCGCTCGCCCACGCACAGCTCACAGTCGCCCATGGTGGACAGGAAGTACAGGGCCTCGTTCTTGTCGAGCACGTCGGAGTCAACCAGGAACTCGTTGCAGTACGTGTATTCGCTGCCTTCCCAGTCGTTGATCTGCTCGATCTCGACCTTCGGGGCGGCGTCGCGCGCGAATGCCAGCTCGTCGACAAGCGGGCCTTCCTTGCCGGTCAGCGCGGCCACGAAGCTGTCGATGAGGATGGCCAGGCCATAGCCGCCGGAGTCGACCACGCCGTTTTCCTTCAGCACGGGCAGAAGCTCGGGCGTGCGCTGCACGGACGCGTAGGCTTCCTCCACCACGTAGGCCAGCGCGTCGGCCGGCGACATCTTCTTCTTGCGCGCGTGCTTGGCGGCAGCGGCGGAATCTTTCAGCACGGTGAGGATGGTGCCTTCCACCGGCTTGCGCACGGCTTTGAACGCCACGTCCTGCGCCTTGGCAAGCGCGGCCTCGATGGACTCGGCGTTCACGGCGTCGTGGCCGGCCGAACCTTCGCACAGGCCGCGCAGAATCTGCGACGTGATGACGCCGGAGTTGCCGCGGGCGCCCATGAGCGCACCGTTGGTGATGGCCTTGCGGATTTCGGCACCGGAAGCGCCGATGGGCAGCTTGGCCAGGTTCGCAACGACCGACTCAAGCGTCAGCGACATGTTCGTGCCGGTGTCGCCGTCGGGCACGGGAAAGACGTTTAAGCGGTTGACCTCGTCTTTTCGCGCGCTGAGGTTCTTGCTGGCGGCCGCAATGGCGTTCACCAGGTCGTTGCTGGTATAAGTGTCAGACATTGATGGGATTCTCCTTCATGAAGGCTGCGCGGTGGCGCGCCGCCCGTTGTCGGCAAAAGCGCTACTTGCGGACCTTGACGCCCTGCACATGCACTTCCACCCCGTCAAGCGGGACGCGCGCATATTCCTTCAAGACGAACGTGACTTGGTCGACGAGGTTTTGCGACACCGTGTTGATGTTGGTGCCGTACTCGATGACCACGTACAGCGCAACGTGCACGCCGGCGTCGGTGGTGGTGACCACCACGCCGCGGCGCAGGCGCGAGGCGGGCAGGATCTTGGCGATGCCGTCGGCTGCCGAAGGTGCGGCCATGCCGACGACGCCGTAGCACTCAAGCGCGGCGTTGCCGACCATGTCGGCCAGGACATCGTTGGCAACGTGAAGGTTGCCGGGAATGGTATCGTTCATGGCGTTCCTTTCTGGCGCGCGAAAACATGCGGGCTCGAAACTTCTTTCGTGAGTATAGCGCATGCATTTGTGCAGACGGTATGCATGCTGCGCGGCTAAAGCCCATATACACGAAAAATTCTTGTGAGGACGTTGAAGCGTGTGCTATAGTATGAGGGCTTTTGTGCAAGAGCGGCTTTATCAGAAGCCGAATGCATGCAACCTAGGTACATGGAGTGATGAGTAATGTCTAAGATTTGCGAAGTTTGCGGTAAGGGCCCCGTCGCTGGTCGCAGCGTCAGCCATTCCCACCGCGTGACGAACCGCTGGTTCCGTCCCAACATCCAGAAGGTCACCATCAAGGACGCTAAGGGTCATGTCCGCAAGGCCAACGTCTGCACGAAGTGCATGAAGGCCGGCAAGGTCACCCGCGCATAAGCGAAACCTTTTCTGGAATCGAAAAAGCCTGCCCGACGGGGCAGGCTTTTTTGTTGCCTTCGTGCCGTTTTCCTTGTTGTCAGAGGAAACGCTTCCGTAACGAAAACTGGGACAAAGGGACTGTCCCCTTGTCCCAGTTCGGGCGGTTAGTCGGCTTTCAGGACCAGCATGCGGCCGCAGTTCGGGCAGGTGCCTACGTTGCCCTGGGTGCGCATGTCCACGATGCGGCCGTGGTCGATGGGTGTGCGGCAGGCGCCGCAGCGGTCTTCGGACAGAAGCGCGAGCGGCACGCCGCCTGTAGCACCGGACGTGCGCTCGTAGAGTTTCAGCACGTCGGCCGGCACGTCGGCGGCAAGGTCGGCGCGCTGCTTTTGCAGCCCGGCGATATGCTGCTTGAGCTTGCCGCCCTTATCCACGAACACGCTTTTCGCGGCCTGCTCGGATTCGTCGATCTTCGCGAGGATGGCCTTGACCTGGTTGCGCACGGCGTTGATCTTCCCAAGCTCCGCGTCGGCAGCGCGCATGTCCTCCTCAAGCGCTTCGCGGCGCTTCTGGATGCCCGAAAGCTCCTTCGTGCGCGCCTCGACGCTGCGGAAGTCGCCTTTGACCTCGTCAATCTCGGCCTGCACGCGGTGCGCCTTCTCGGCCAGCCCGTCGTCTTCCTCCGTGATGCGGGCAAGCTTCGCCTCCGCCTTTTCGGCCAGCGCCTCAACCTGCTCGGATTTCTGCTCGACGGCGCGGCGGCGCGCCATGGCGTCAAGGATGACCTTGCGCTCGGGCATGTCCTCAAGCTGCTTGTTCGTGCGGATGACCTGCACGTCGAGCTCCTGCATGTGCAGAAGCGTTGCCAAAACGTCCGAATCGATTCTCATGCTGTTCCTTATGATCGGGCGCCTGGCAAGCGCGCATGCCAGGCGCGGTTTGCCTTCTGCTATACGCGTACCGCTTCGGGGTACGCCCAGTTGTCTTGCTGTCCCACCACCATGACCAGCTCGTCGGGCACGCCGGCGTCGCGCACGCTTGCGGCAAGCACGCGGCAAAACGGCAGCTCGGACGTGTCGTGGCCCAGGTCGATGACGGCCATGCCCGCCTGCGACAGGTCAAGCGCGTCGTGGTACTTCACCTCGCCGGCCACCAGCACATCGGCGTGGTTGGCAAGCGCCAGCTTGCCCGTGGGGCCGGCCGAGCCCGTGCACGTGACCACGCGCGAAACGAGGCGGTCGAAATCGCCCCACACGCGCGGGGCGCGGCCGAACACGCTGGTGCAGCGCGCCGCCAGCTGGCCGAGCGTCAGGCGCTCGTCGGCTACCGCGCACAGCTGCCCATAGCCTTTTTCGGCGCAGCCCGCCAGCGGCTCCACCACGCCGCGCAGCGACAGGCCCAGCATGCCGGGCAGCATGCGCTGGGCGCGCGCGGAAACGTCGAGCGCCGTGTGGAAGTTCATAAGCGCCACGCCGCGCTCGATGGCGCGGTACACGCCGGCGCCGGGGTTTTGCGCCACCGATGCCGCGGGCTTGAACGACGTGGGCGGCGCCAAAAACGCCGGGTGGTGCGTGACCAGCACGTTTGCGCCGGCCTCGGCAGCCGCGTCGATGGCCGCCACCGTGGGGTCAAGCGCCACGGCCACGGCGCGCACCTGCGCCGCCGGGTCGCCCACCAGAAGACCCGTGCGGTCCCACTCCTCGGCGTCTGCCGCCGGGTATTCGGCCAGAAGCGCGCGCTCGAGCGCGCCCACCGTCAGGCGAAACGTGTGCGCTGACAACGTGCCAGCCGTCATGCGGGCAAGCGCCTGCTTCTTCTCCTTTTTCGATTCCTTCTTCGGCTCGCTGCCTTCGCCGGAACCTTCGATCTTGATCTTCTTCGAAGCCATGTCCATCACGTACCTTCCCATGAGTTTGCGGCTTCTTCGCCACGGCGCGCGGCCCGCTGCCCCGCGCCGGCCCGCTTCGCGGGCATTGCTTGCACCTACTACTCTAGTACGATTTCGCGGCGATCGCCGGATTTCGTCGGAACCGTCACGCAACGGTACCCTGCGTCGTACATGGCGCGCAGGCCCGGCATGAGGTTGCGCGCCACCACGGCCGGGTCGTGCGCGTCGGTGCCGATGGTGCACGGGATGCCCGCGCGGAAAAACGTGCGCAGCAGGTCAGGCGCAGGGAACAGCTCGGCGCACGCGTACGTGAGGCCCGACGTGTTCACCTCCACCATGCGCCCGCCGGCGACCACGGCTTCGGCGGCCTGGTCGTAGAGCGGCTGCGGGTTGAAGCTGGGGCGGTAGCCGAATTTCTTCACCAGGTCGGGGTGCGCCATGCACGCGAACGGCGCCTCGCGGCAGCTGGCCGCTTCGCACCACACCTCGAAGTAGCGGCGCCACACCGCGTCGACGCCCACGTCGTGCCAGCGCGCCTCCTGCGCCGGGTCGTCGAACGCCCAGCCGTCCAGGTAGTGCACGCTGCCCAGCACGTGGACGAAGTTGCTGAAATCAAGCGCGGAAAAGTCGCGGTCTTCCTGCGCGCCCAGCCAGTCGACCTCGCAGCCGGGCAGAACGTCCATAGCGGGGTGCGCTGCGGCGGCCGCGGCAATGTCGATGAGGTACTGCGGCATGCGCTCCCACGGCATGGAAACCTCGTTTGTAGGATCCATGGCCTCTGACATGGGGTAATGCTCGGTGACGGCAATGGCGGAAATACCGGTTGCCGCCGCGGCGTTCACCAGCTCGGCCACGGTTCCGTGACCGTGGCCCGTGTAGTTCGTGTGCGCGTGCATGGTGACCAGTTCCATGTTCGCTTCCTTTCGGTGTGCTGCCTGCGCGGGCCGGCGGCCGACGCGCGGGCTTTTCGTTGCCCAGATGCAACGGGGCCGCCCTAGCGGCAGCCCCGTATCGTTGTTATTCCCAGTCAAGCACCGGCCCGACCGCCGCGATGAAATTGTCGATGTCGGCTTCGGTGGTGTAGCGGCCCATGGAGATGCGCAGCGCACCGTGCGCCGCGTCGTCGCCGATGCCTATGGCGCGCAGCACGTGGCTTGGCTCGAGCGAGTGCGAGCTGCACGCCGAACCGCCCGATACGCCGAAGCCGCGCATGTCGAAGCGCAGGATGAGCGTTTCGCTTTCAAGCGCGTCCACCAGCACGTGCACGATGTTGGGCAGGTATTCAGTGCTGCCCGGTGCCACGTCCACCGTGGGGTGCACGCCAGGCGTGGTGGCAAGCGCCGCGTACAGCTTGTCGCGCAGCGCGGCCAGGCGCTGCGTTTCTGCGGGTTGGTTGGCCTGCGCGGCTTCGACGGCTGCGGCGAAGCCCGCTGCGCCGGCAACGTTTTGCGTGCCGGAGCGCCTGCCCGCCTCTTGCCCGCCGCCAAGCAGGTACGCATCGAAGGGCGTGCGCGCCTTCACGTACAGCGCGCCGATACCCTTCGGGCCGCCTACCTTGTGCGCGGAAAACGATGCAGCGTCGCAGCCCCAAGCGCGCACGTCAACAGGCGTTTTGCCCAGCGCCTGCGTGGCGTCGGTGTGGAACAGCGCGCCGGCGGCGTGGGCCACCTTCGCCAGCTCGGCTACCGGCTGGATGGACCCGAGCTCGGAGTTGGCGGTCATGACGCTGACAAGCACCGTGTTAGCATCAAGTACGGCCGCAAGCGCTTCGGGCGTGATGAAGCCGGCGCGGTTCGGGGCCACGCGCGTGACGCGGAAGCCCTGCTGCTCCAAGCGCTTGGCGGGCGCAAGCACGGCGTCATGCTCGATGGCCGAAATCACCACGTGCGGCGTGAAGTCGCCCGCGCCCGCGCGACGGCGAGCGGCCACGGCGGCGTTGGCCAGACCGAACAGCGCGGCGTTGTCGGCCTCGGTGGCGCCGCTGGTCAAGATAAGCTCGTCGGGACGCTGCGCGCCGAGCGCGCGGGCGATGCGGCGGCGGGCGTCCTCAAGCGCCGCGAACGCGGCGCGGCCGGGCACGTGCAGGCTGTTCGCGTTGCCGCCGTAGGCGATGTTGGCGCGGCCGGGCTGCATGTAGGGGGCCATGGCCTGCGCGGCCTCTTCGATAAGCGGCGCCGTTGCGGCGTAGTCAAGGTATACGTAGTTGTCGGGAACCTTCGCCACCATCTGGGCCCTACGCCTCCTTCGCGGCAAGCGCCGCCTTGCGCGCGGCTTCGGCCGCTTGCGTGACCTCGGCGATTGCAGCGGCCGGGTCGGCGGCGCCGCACACGGCCGAGCCGCACACCAGCACGTCGGCGCCGGCAGCTGCCACGAGCGGAGCCGTTTTCACGCCGATGCCGCCGTCCACCTCGATAAGCGGGCTTGCGCCCACCGCGCGCGCCAGCTCCACCACGCGCGCAACCTTGCGCTCAGAGCCTTCAATATAGCTTTGGCCGGAAAAGCCCGGTTCCACGCTCATGACCAGCACCATGTCAAGCTGCGCCATGACGGGGGCCAGCACCTCCACCGGCGTGTGCGGCTTCACCGATGCGGCAGCCTTCACGCCAGCAGAGTGGATCATCTCGACGGCGCGCTCAAGCTGATAGCCCGCGGCGGCCTCGGCGTGCACCGTGACGATGTCGGCGCCGGCGTCCAAAAACCACGGCAGCTGGTCAAGCGGGTTCGAGATCATCAGATGCACGTCAAGCGGCATGTTCGTAATCTTCTTCAGCTGCTTGACCACGGGCACGCCCATGGTCAGGTTCGGCACGAAGTGGCCGTCCATGACGTCGACGTGCACGTATCCCGCGCCGCCCGCCTCGATGACCTTGATGTCGCGCTGCAGGTTCATGAAGTCCGCCGACAGAATGGACGGAGCGATTTTGACCGGCTCGAACACGCCCGGCTCCTTCCCCTTGGGGTTTTCGTCTTCTTGTGCGTATTCTAGCGCACCGCGCCTGGCCCGACGACGCGGCGCGCGGCAGCCGTATAATATCGACAAGCTACCGAAAGAGGCTTGATGCAACAGAGCAGCTCAACGTTCTACACCTATTTCACGCCGGCCGGGCCCATTACCGTTGCCGCGAACGGGCGCGCCATCACGCGCGTTGCCCTTGGCCGCGTGGCGCTTTCGGGCGCGCAGGCACCCAGTGAGCTTACCAACCTAGCCGCCACGCAGATTCAGGAATACCTTGCCCGCAAGCGCACCACGTTCAATCTGCCGTTGGCCGAGGTGGGCACGCCGTTTCAGCAGCAGGTGCGGAAGGCGCTTGCCGATGTGCCGTATGCGCAAACGGTCACTGCTGCCGACTTGGCCAGCCGCATCGGGCATGCCGGCGCGCACCGCGCCGTAGGCGGCGCCGTGCGCGCGAACCCGTTTGCCCTGGTGGTGCCCACGCATCGGCTGGTGCGCGCGAACGGCCAGCCCTGGGGCGAAGGCAAACCCGCCCGCGTGCGCGCCGCCCTTTTGCGCTTCGAGCAGCAAGGGTAAGGTCTTATGAGCGAGAGTTCAGCCCCCGGTCGACAGCGCCGAAAGGGCGCGTCACCATGTTTTTATGCGCACGTTACGTTGGTCAGCAGCTGGAAAGGAACCCGCATATGATCGGCGAAGATATCGAGAAGGATTCTGGCTTCGAGCATCGACCTGTTTTGGATGTGGCGGATGTGGCGAAGCTTGAGCAGGCTATTGCTGCCGGCGGAACCTCGCTTGCCGAGCTGATGGAACGTGCTGGCAACGCTATCGCAGACGAAGTGCAAGCCCAACTTGCTGGCCCCGCACCCGTAGTGGTGCTCTGCGGCAGCGGCAACAACGGCGGCGACGGCTGGGTATGCGCACGTGCGCTTGCGCAAGCCGGCTGGCCGGTAACGCTGGTAACCCCACGGCCGGCCGAAGCCCTCACAGCCGAGCCCGCGCACAGCGCAGCGCTTAAGGCGCTTGCCGCTGCGCAAACCAACCAACTTCCGCTGACGGTGTTGGTAGCGCCCAACGCTGAGCAGCTGAAACTGGGACTTAACGAAGCGCACTGCATCGTAGATGCCATCTTGGGAACAGGCTTTTCCGGTACAGAAGTGCGCGAACCTTATGCAACGTGGATCAAACTCGCGAATCAACGCCACGAAAGCGCTTCATCACGCAAGCCGGCAGAGGACGCTGGCGCCGTCTGCCTGGTTGCCGCTGACGTTCCCTCGGGCATGTCAGCCCAAACGGGCCTTGCCGCCCAACCATGCATCCACGCCGACGCAACCGTAACCATGATCGTCTACAAACCCGGCTTGGTGGAACCAGAAGCCGCGCGATGGACTGGCTCAATGAAGCTTGCGCCCCTGGTGAACAGCATAGGGCGATATAGCGACGCATTATAAAAATCAGTGTCGCGCTTCGCGCTCTTTTCCATGGATCGAGCTCTCGCTCGACCCTACGATTCTGACTGCGAGCGCTTTCGCCCAGCAACGAGATCCATTTAGCAACCCTTTTCAATCGGTAGCGCATGGTTGCGTCTTTGTTCTTGCACGTTCAACTTGGGTAGGTACATGTAGGTCGGAGCGAAAGCTCCGACCTTTTTCGTTAGTGCCCATAGGGCACGTCACGTTCTTTTATCGCGATTCGACCAACCTACCCATGCTCCGCTTCCTTACTCCTCGCCGTGCATTTCTTTGAGGAATTTGGCCACGGGGGTGAAGAGGTTGTCTTTTTCGGTGAGGCGGAAGTATTTGAGCGGCAGCTGCAGCTTGCGCTTGTCGGCAAGGTAGCGGCCGCCGGCGCGGCGCAGCGGCGTCATCTTGTCGCGCGGGATGTCGATGGGTTCGACCACCAGCTTGCCCGCAACCACCGACACCGTTTTGATGTGATGCTCGTTCGCGAACGCCTTAATGCGGGCTTTCTCGAACAGGTTTTTCGCCGCCTGCGGCATGTCGGGACGCTTAGTCGCCATGTCTTCGTAAATGTCCTCGACGGCCCCCACGGTGGCCGCGCTTGCGATTTTACGGTACCACAGCACGCGTTCATCGGCCTCGGGCACGTACTCTTCAGGTAGATAGGTATGCCCTGGCAGGTTCACGGTAATGTCGGACAGCGCCGGCGGCAGGCCGTCGGCTGCCTTCAAGTCGCCTTCGCGCGTGGCGTTCACCGCCGAGGCCAGCATCTGCGCGAACAGGTCGAAGCCCACGGCCGACATGTTGCCCGACTGCTCGGCACCCATAAGGCTGCCCGCGCCGCGGATCTCCAGGTCGCGCATGGCAATGCGCATGCCGCTGCCCAAGTCGGTGTGCTCGTCAAGCGCCGTTAGACGCGCCTGCGCCTCTTCGGTGAGGCTGACGTGCTCGGGGAACATGAAGTACGCGTACGCCTGCGTGGAGCTGCGGCCTACGCGACCTTTGAGCTGGTACATCTGTGCCAAGCCCAACCGCTGCGAGTCCTCGATGATAAGCGTATTCGTGTGCGGGTTGTCGATACCCGACTCGATGATGGTAGTGGCCACCAGCACATCAAGCTGGCCAGCCGAAAACTCCTCCATCACCTTCTCAAGCGTGTCGCGGTCCATCTGCCCGTGCGCTACGCCCACGCGCGCTTCGCCAGCCGCTGCCTGCACGCAGCGCACCGCCTCTTCGATGGAGCGCACGCGGTTCGACACGTAGTACACCTGCCCGCCGCGCGCCAGCTCGCGCCTGATAGCGGCACTGACCAGGTCGGGGTCCCACTCCCCTACGTGCACTTCAACCGGACGGCGATCGTCGGGCGGCGTGAGGATGAGGCTCATGTCGCGCACGCCCGACAGCGACATCTGCATGGTGCGCGGAATAGGCGTTGCAGAAAGCGTGAGCACGTCGATGCTTTCGCGCAGGTTCTTCATCTGCTCTTTATGGCCCACACCGAAACGCTGTTCCTCGTCGATGATGACCAGGCCCAAGTCGTGCGGGTTCACATCGCGCGATAGCAAGCGGTGCGTGCCCACCAGCACGTCCACGCTACCGTCGGCAAAACCTTTGAGCGCCGCTGCTTGCTGCTGCGGCGTGCGGAAGCGACTGAGCACCTCGACAGTCACGCCGAACGGGTCGAAGCGGTCTTTGAAGTTCGTGTAGTGCTGCTGCGCCAAAATAGTGGTGGGGCACAGCACCATCACCTGCTTTTTGTCCTGCGTCGCCGCGAACGCCGCGCGCAACGCCACCTCGGTTTTGCCAAATCCCACATCACCGCACACCAGGCGATCCATGGGCTTCGTGCTGCGCATGTCGGCTTTCACGTCCGCGATGGCGGCCAGCTGGTCAGGCGTTTCCTGATAGGGAAACGACTCTTCCATTTCGCGCTGCGCCGGCGTGTCGGGCCCGAACGCATAGCCCTGCGCACTTGCGCGGCGCGCGTACACGTCCACCAGGTCGAATGCAAGCTTCTTCGTGGCGGCGCTGGCCTTCTTCATGGCGCGCGACCAGTCGGCCGTGTTCAGGCGCGTGCAACGAGGCGTGGAGCCCTCGGGGCCCACGTAGCGCGTGACGCGATCGAGCTGCTCGACCGGCACGAACAGCTTGTCGCCCTCGGCGTATTCCAGCAACAGGTAATCGCGGGCCGTGCCGTCGATTTCGCGCCGCACCAGCTCTTTGAAGTGCGCCACGCCATGCTGCGCGTGCACTACGTAATCGCCCGGCTTATACGGGAACGTGATCTCGGTGATGTCGATGTGGCGGCTCGGACGCGCCGTTGAAGCCCCCTGCGTGTCGGACACGCTGATCATGCCCAGCTTCGCCTTCGGGATGATCATGCCCAGCGGGATGTCCACGTCCACCACGTTGACCACGCCGCGGCGCAGGCGGCGCTTCTTCTGGCCATCCAGGTCGTTAGGGTCTTCTTCGGCGTCAAGCCATTCCTGAATGGGAAGGCCCTGGTCCACGAACGCCAGCATCATATCAGCGCGGCTGCGGCGGTTCGGCGCGCTGAACACCACCGTGAAACCGTCGTCCACCAAGCTGCGCAGGCGCCCGAACAGCTTGTCGGGATGCCCGGCTACTTCCACGCGCTTCACCGGCAGCTCTACGTCCACGTTGCCGCCGACGCGCATGATGGACACGTACGTTGCGCGCTGGCAATCGCCGAAGCTGACCTGGGGCGCCGCCGCAAACAAACCCTCAAGCGCAATGTTCGTCCCCTTCGCGCGCGCTTCAAGCTCCTCCGAGGCGTGCATCATGTCGTCAAACAGGCTGCGCGGCTCGATAAGCACCGACAGCGCGTCTTTGCGCAGATACGAGCCGAGCGTTACCGGCTTTTCATACAAATACGGCAACAGCACGTCGCTGCCTTCGAAACGCAGACCGCCCTCGGCGTTTTCCAGATGTTCCGCCACCTGCCGCAACGCCGGGTTCGTGCCTGCTTGCGCTGCCAACTTCTTGCGGGCGCGAGCCAGCCCCGATTTGCTGCACGAGAATTCAACGACCGGATAGATTTCCACCTGCTGCAGACTTGAGATGGTTTGCCCCGTGGATGGAACGATGCGGCGAATCTCATCGAGCTCGTCGCCGAAGAAATCAAGCCGCACCGGATACGTGAGGTTGCCCGGGTACACGTCGATGGTGCCACCGCGCGTACAGAACGAGCCCGGGCCATCAAGCTCACCCGTGTTCGCAAACCCGCGCGCCTCAAGCGCGTGGATCAAATCATCGAACTCGTTGATGCCCGCGGCCTGTGCGCCCGGCATGTCCGCTAGCTCTACGCCGGCCGCAAACGTGAGCGGCGCGGCAGCCTTCGCCTCCGCCGGCGGCAGCATGCGCAGCAGCGCCCGCGCGCTGGCAACCACCACCACCTGGCGCCCCGTTTGCAGCGCATGCGCTGCTTCCATGCGGCGCGCGATGGTGGCCAAATCCGCCGGCTTTTTCGCAAACGGAAGATCAGCGCGCTCGGGAAAGCGCAACACCTTGTCTTCGCCAAGGTAGGCCGATAAGCTGCGCGCAAACGTGATGGCCGCCTCTTCGCCAGCAACTACCACCAGCGTGGTTTGCGGACGATGCGAGAACCGCGCAGCAACCAAAAACGGGCGCGCGCTATTCGCAACGCCAAGCGTGCCGTCACCGGCGGCATCCAACTTGCCCCAAAACTCGTCCAAACACCCCGAGCGCTCCAACGCGAATCGTAAGCTGTCGATGAGCATGCATTCCTCCCGCAAACGCATATGCGCCCCGCCTCAAGCTTCTTGGCAGACGCGAAAAGCCGCGAAGGCCATTCCTTCGCGGCAATAATCTTTGCATCAATGTATCATGCGCCGCCCGGCCACAACGCCTCACTTAAAGAGGCGCACGCAAAATACTACATTTGTTCGTGTTTTAAATCCAACCGAAATGTTCCACCGCGCGCAAGATTCCATCTTCGTCATAGCGCGAAGTTACATAATCCGCCTTCTGCTTCAGCGGCTCCCTGCCATTGCCCATGGCGATGCTTGTCCACTCGGGAATGAACATATTCAGGTCATTATAGCCGTCTCCGAAAACAACTACGTCTTTATAGGGTGCTCCTATATTGTCGCACAGCTTCTTGATTCCTATAGATTTGTCGGTAGGTTCGCAGAAGACACACTGTGCGTCATAGCGCGTATGAGAGACAGAACCGAAGTCCACCACATGCTCGTCTTCGGGCGCTAAGGGCACGAACATCTTGTAGATAGTCGACAGCGAGTCGATGCTCAAATCAGGTGTTACAACAGTGGGTGCATAGGCATCGGAAGACGCCATTTCGAACGCTTCACTGCGGCTATAGCGGCGCATTACGTTTTCCGTCATCACAGCCCAAGGAATGCCCTGAGCATCAAGTCGATGGAGCAAATCTTTGCACGGACCAACCGGCATGCTTTCCATCCAAACAAGCTTCCCATCAAGGGTTACGGAGTTGCCGCCATCGGCAACCAGCGTGGTGATACCGCACGATTGCACGTAATCAAGCGCGTTCGCCTGAAGACGGCCCGTAGCCAACCCAACGAAATGGCCAGCCTGCCGCAAGCGCCGAATTGCTTCAAGGGCACTAGCCGGAATGGTCTGCGTCAAAGGCGCCGCAAGGGTGCCGTCGTAATCGAAGAAGAAATACTTCTTATGCATAGCTATCGCTTTCGTTCGGAAACAAAATTCGCCAACAGTGTATAGCAGCAAGTAACAAGAGCGACCATCTTAAGAAGTTCAAGAATTGCAAGTAGCAAGAATAGATGGCCATATGGCACAAAGAATTCGAAGTGCTGGCTTTGTTATACGTACAACAACCTCCATACAACAAGGACTTACAACACCACAAGGAATTGCCGAATGGTAATGCGGATAAATACGCAAAGAGAAAGCGAGCAATGTAGAGCTATTAGAGGATGCTTCGATATATTGAAACTCTGAAACAGCAAAACTGCCAAAGCAAAAGCTTGCAAACCTGCAAGCTAAAATAGAAAGATACCCAGCGGAACGCAGCGGTATACTTGCTCCAAGCACACGGAAAGGAGCGCCCATGCCGCGCGAATTGATGAAGGACAAAAAGGAACGCGCGCTGAAAATTGCCGAGCGCATGAACGAGCACTACCCCGCCGCCGAATGCGCGCTGCACTACTGGGGCGACCCGTTCAAGCTCACCATCGCCGTGCTGCTGTCGGCGCAAACCACCGACAAAGGCGTGAATAAAGTAACGCCGGCGCTGTGGGAGCGCTACCCCACGCCCGAAGCGCTTGCGCAAGCAGAAATCGCGGATGTCGAAAGCATCATCCGCACCATCGGTTTCTATCATGCTAAAGCCGCAAACTGCATCAAATGCGCACGCATGGTGGTAACGGAATTCGGCGGCGAAATCCCCCGCGATATGCAACTCATGCAGAAGCTGCCCGGCGTGGGCCGCAAAACCGCCAACGTAGTGCTGAATGAAGCATTCGGCATTGTTGAGGGTATTGCGGTGGACACGCACGTGTTCCGCATCGCGCACAAACTGAAGCTGGTAGGCCCCTCGGCGGACACGCCGCAGAAAACGGAAACAGCGCTGCTGAAACTATACCCGCGCGATTATTGGGGCCCCATCAACCACCAGTGGGTGCTGTTCGGTCGCGAAACGTGCATCGCACGACGTCCGAAATGCGAGACATGCTTTCTCTCAGATCTCTGCCCCAGCGCCGGCAAAAAGTAAACATCCGGAACAGAGCAAAGTACCCGAGTCACTCGTAGCTCTCAACCAAAGCGCAAGGCAACCGGGCAAATCTTCGTCAGTGCCCATCGCCTTTTGCAGACCGCATGAAGTAACCCTGTTCGGGTGTCGCTTCCGCGCGCGCACCTCTCTACAATAAGCGGCGTTTCATGACGCACGACCGCGAACGGCCGCGCATAAACCGCGAAAGGCATCTTCATGCAAGCAAATGAAAAGCTCAGCGTTACCAACCTCTTGGTGCGCCGTTGGATATCCTATTGCATCGGACTGTTTCTTGTGGCCCTGGCCATTTCATGCTCCGTGAAATCAGGCCTGGGCATCTCGCCGGCATCATCAATGGCCTACGTGGCGGGCCTTGCGAACGGCTGGTCGATGGGCACCTGGACCGCCATCTTCTACACCAGCTTCGTCGTGCTGCAAATCATCTTGAAAGGCCGCGCGTTCGAACTGAAAAACCTCCTGCAGGTGCCCGTGTCCATGGCGTTCGGTGTGGTGGTAGACTTCACGAACTTACTGTTCTCGTTCGCACACGACCCTACGAATTATGCGGCGCAGCTGGGATATCTAGGGCTCAGCCTTATCATCATGGGCTTCGGCTACGTGTACTATCTGCCGCCGAACATCATCGCGCTGCCCAGCGAAGGCGTCATGCAGGGCATCAGCTACCGCTTCGGCCTGAAGAATTCCACGGCGAAGCTGATTTGGGATCCGCTCTGCGTCATCGCCACGTTCGCCATCTCTCTGACGTGTCTGGGCGGCATCGTAGGCATTCGCGAAGGAACCATCGTAGCCGCGTTTGGCAACGGACTGGCACTGAAGATCTTCATGAAGCTGTTCAAAGAAAAGTTGTCCGACCCACTTTTGGGCGTGAAGAGCACAAGCGTCGTGCAAGCCGCACAAGGACAACTGGGGTAGCCCGCGCAGAAAGATAGCTACGTGAATGAAATTCGCGAGCGATTCCAGAGATTCGAAAAGCATCGATTAAGACCGATGTAAGGAAATCCAAAACCCACAACACGCATCCGCGGACACAAAACCGGTCAAAGATCCAAAGCTGTGGAGAATCGAAGGCTTTATTCGTGCCGACCTGGTATAATTATGTTTGTTGGATTGCAAATCACACCAACCGAGCAGCCCTCCACCAGCATTTTGCCCGGCGCGTCTGCCGCCACTGCAACGCACTCAAGGAGGCTTCATGGCCAACGTCGGCGATACTGTCATCTTCAAACACCACGTGTGCACCATCGCGGAAAAACGTGAAAAGTATTTCGACAACAAGGATTATTGGGAACTGCACGCCGTATTTGAACGATCACTGAAGCTGTTCGTCGCCTGCGATGCCGCAAAACCGCCCATCATGCGCCCCGTCATGCAGAAGCAAGAGGCGCTTGACCTCATCGATTCCATAGCCGGCGCTGAACCGGCAGACGTCGACGACAACCTGCCCGCAACGGCCAACACGTCGTCGCTCAAGCAGCGTCACATGAAGGAGACGTACGACGCGTACCTGAAAACGCTGTCGCCAAAGGATCTGGTCCCTATCATCAAAACGTGCCACGAACGCACGCTGGCCCGCGAAGAAAACGGCCACCATGCAACGGCGGTTGACAAGAAGTATCTGGACCTTGCGGAAGGCTTGCTGTGCGATGAGCTGGCCATTTCGTTGGATATTCCACGTGAGGAGGTGCAGGATTTCCTGGTGAAGCGCATTAAGGAAGCGGAAGCGAAGTTGAACGAGTAGCGTTCGCAGATAAAGGCTTAAACTCTGGCGAAACCGCAGTTCAAAAAGCTGTTGCAACCTGATTTCGTAGGATTGAGCGAAAGCTCAACCGTTTCAGAACAGCGCCGTAGGCGCGTCACACTTTTTTGCGCGGAAGCGCAATTGTTGAGATGCGTGGTGCGCTTCGCCTTTCTAATTGGTGTCGAGCTTTCGCTCGACGCTACGGGTTTTGTTGCAACGTTACCCAATCCCCGCAACTAATCTTGGTTGATAGATTTACGCTTCTCAAGGGGGCTTCCCAACCTTGCCAGCTCACCGGCTATCACTTCTACCAGCAAAGGAAGCGCTTTATGCACAGCGGGCGTGAGGCCTTCGGTGGCTTCTGCTGGTGACGCGTTCTCCACTTGCATGCCTAAGCACAGGCCTTCGGCTTGATAGCCTAACAGCGCAGCGGAATCGAACAAGTCGATCAGCTTCAGATCGTGCAAGCTAGCGGTGATGCCTACGTGGCGCGCCATGGCATCGGGAGCGTACCGCAAGATAGTACCTGCAGGTTCACCGGAATCGTCCACGGCGTCTACCGTCAGAATCACGTCAAACTCGCGCACACGGTCGATCATAGCCAGCGACAAACACCCCAGGTCAAGCAGCTCAACGTTTTCAGGAACGTCATACTGCGCAACCAGCGCATCGTAAACCGCAGGGCCTATGCCATCGTCAAGCATCAGCCGATTGCCAACGCACAGCACCGCAATGCGTTCCGGCCGCAATGCAGCAGGCACCGCTTCGCTACTCAGCACATACTCATGCAACCCCCAGCCCTCATGCCGAAAGACGTCATCGCATGACAGCCCCTCATCACCAGCACCGCAGGCATCCTCAAATCCCTCGCCATTCGCAGAGGGTACACCAGCGCACGCGGCCCCACGCTCACGCAACTCATCACCAACCGTACGTCCATCACATTCGCAAGCCATGCGCTACGCCCCCAACCCGGGACGAATCATCAGGTTGTACCAGGTGGCAAACCCAATCATGACGCAGCCGATCACCACGCACACCACGGCCCAGATGCGCTCGCGGCGCACGTACGTCTCCTTCGACACGCCGCGCGCCACCGCCCGATGCGCGGCAAACGGCTGGCTGAGCCGCGCAAACAAAAACGTCACGGTAACCAACACCACTCCAACCACAACGGCCAGCACCATCGAAAGCGTCGTCCGCTGCGAGTACGCCGCGTAGAACGAGTTATCGGCGAACAGCCACAGCGGGTAGAACAAAATGGTCGCCCAAAAACCGTGCGCCGGCCCCCAAATGGGCGGCAAAAACAACGCACCGATGTTCCAGCGCGGAATTCCCTCAAGAAAGCGCTCTTCAGCGGCAATCTGCTCATCAGTCAACTCAGCCATGAATCTCCTTGCATAAGGCCAAACCCTCGCAGCACGAAAAAGGCCCGGCAGCGCAAACGCGGCCGGGCCTTCGCAGACCACAAAAGCGAACTAGTGCTTCTCGCCGTGACCCAGATCGTCCTCACCGATGATGTTGTGGATATCGGGGTCGTACACCAGGCCGCCATGCTCCTTATGGAAGAACATGAGCAGCGACGGGGCAATGCCTTCGACGTTGGCCAGGTACACGTGGATGAACATGAAGCAGATGAACACGAACATCATGAAGTAGTGGATAATGCGCATGCTCATAAGCCCGCCCACCAGGTTGGTGCCGGCAGCGAACAGCGGCAGATCAGCCGTGGGCACCCACAGAGCGCAGCCCGTGTAGAACATCAGGATGATGAGCACGGGGATAAGCAGGTAGCTGATCTTCTGCGGAACGCCCAGCTTAGCAGCCAGCGGGTGATCCTTCTTGAAGAACAGGTAGTACTTGATCCACTGCGGGCCCTGATGCAGGTTGTCCTTCTGAGGAAGCCACGTCTTGTAGTCGGTCACCTGCTTGCGGGTGCCGCCAGTCGGCGAGGACTTCACGATGAAGGCCATGATCAGACGCGCGATGCAGTTGATGAACAGCACGAAGCCGAAGAACACGTGAATGCCGCGAGCCATGGACTCAAAACCCCAGAAGAACGGGTAGTGAATGTAGAAGCCCGTGAAAATCAGCAGGATCATGGCAACAAGGTTGATCCAGTGCGTGATAACGAACGGCAGCGGATGCGCCTCGCGATAGTGTGCCAAATGCGCCATGTTACTTCACCCCCCAAGGGCTCGTGACGGTCTCGAAACGCTTGCCCGTGGCGGGCTCGGAAATGTGCACCGAGCAGGCCGTGCAGGGGTCGAAGGAATGCACCGTGCGCAGCGCGTTGATGGGCTTTTCGATGTCGCCCACCGGCACGCCGATCAGCGCCTCCTCGAGCGGGCCGTGCTGACCCTTCTCGTTCTTCGGAGCCAAGTTCCACGTGGACGGAATGATGATCTGGTAACCCTGGATCTTGCCGTCCTTGACCGACTCGCTGTGGTAAAGCGCGCCGCGCGGAGCCTCCCAGAAGCCCGTGCCGTCGCCCGTGGTGGTGGAAGGAGCGCGGAAGTACTCGGAGTCACCGGACTTCACGGCCTCGATAAGCTCGTCGACCCATTCCTTCATGCACGTGGCGATGTAGAGCGTCTCGATCTGGCGGATAGCGGTACGGCCGAGCGTGGACTGCGCGATAGACAGGTCGCCCGGATGGCCCAGGGCCTCCAGGAACGCGTCGACGTGCTCCTTCACGAACGGGACGTTGCGCTTGTAAGCGGCCAGGATACGGGAAAGGCTGGTGGCCTCCATCGAGTTGCCGTTGTACGACGGGCACTTTACCCACGTGTAGCGGTCGTTCACGTCGTAGTCGGTGTACTCCGGCTCGGTGGTGAAGTTCGGCGCCTGGTAGGTTTCCGAACCCTTGTACCAAGAACGGCCGACCCATTCGGCGATGGCCTTCTCGTCCGGGTCGGTGAGGTTGAGGTTCTCGTCAAGCACGCCGGAGGGCAGGTAGCGGTTCGCCATCTTGAAGTCTTCGCGCTCGAACACGCCCCAGGCGATGTAGCGGCCCGGGCCCTTGCCCCACTGCAGGGCGTCGGTGTAGTACGGCGCGATGGCCAGCACGTCGGGGATCATGGTAGCTTCGATCCACGTGTACAGCTCGTCGACCAGCGCCTTGAGGTCGTCAAGCTTCTGGTCGGTGGGCACGAACGCGGTGCCGCCGGGGCGCAGCGTCATGACGTGGGGCATCTTGCCGCCAAGCAGCGCGGAAATCTGGGAAGCCTTGGCCTGCATGCCCAGGGCCTCCAGGTAGTGCGCCGTGCAGATAAGGTCGAGCTCGGGCGGCAGCTTGAAGCCGGTGCCGTCTTCAGCGTCGAACCAGTTGCCGCTGAAGATGGACAGCTGGCCGTTCTCGGCGAACTGGGACAGATGCTCCTTCAGGGCGATGAAATCGCTGTTCGTGGAAGTGCCGGCCGCGCGCGCCAAATCCATGGCGTCGGCGGGGTTGGCCTTCAGGGCGTTCAGCGGGTTGACGTAGTCAAGGCCGGCCAGGTTGTAGAACCACAGGATGTGGCTGTGCAGGAACTGGGCGCCTTCAAGGATGTTGCGGATGATGCGGGCGTTGTTGGAGATGGTGATGCCATAGGCCTTCTCAGCAGCAATGGAGCTGGCATGGGCGTGGGACACCGGGCACACACCGCAGATGCGCTGCACGATCTGGGCAGCGTCTTCGGGCGTGCGGTTCTCGACGACCAGCTCGATGCCGCGGAAGCAGCCACCGGAAACCCAGGCGTCGGAAACCTTGCCGTTCTCAACTTCCATCTCTACGCGCAGATGGCCCTCGATACGGGTTACGGGATCGATTACGGAACGCGTCATGGCTTACCTCCCTCCCTTGGGTGCATTCGGGTCGTCGTGGCCCGTGTTCTCCTTGTACAGCTTCTCGCGCTCGGCCTCGGAGATCTCGTACGTGCCGACAGACTTGTCGGGGTGCTTAGCATCCCAGGAGCGCTTGGGCTCGAAGTCCGCGCCGCCGTCCATACGGCCGGTGGCCTTCATGCCGAAGCCGTGCACAACCAGCGCAGCGGCCAGAAGGCCCGTGATGCCCACGGCGATGGTGGTGGGCTGCACGTCCCAGTCGCCGATGTGCAGCGAACGGTGACGCTTGATGAACGGGGTGTTCACCTCAACCCAGTTCTGGCCCGGATCGTTCGGGTTGGCCTCGCAGCAGCCGATGCACGGAGCGCCGGCCTGCACGCACCAGCTGCGGCGGTCGTTCCACATGACCACGCCGCAGTTGGACTTCGTCTGAGGACCGCGGCAACCCAGCGGGTACAGGCAGTAGCCCTTCTTCTCCTCTTCGGAACCGAACTCGTAAACGAATTCGCCGTTCTCGAAGTGGCCGCGACGCTCGCAGTTGTCGTGAATGGTTTGGTTGAAGATGCCGGCGGGCTTGCCCTCGGAGTTGAGGTCAAGGTCAGCGGGCTTGAGCTTCATGAGCACGACGTCCACCAGCACGCTGGTGAGCCACTCGGGGTTGGCCGGGCAGCCGGGGATGTTGACCACGGGCACGTTGATGCCGGCCTTCTTGAGGTACTGCTCGACGCCCATGGCGTTCGTGACGTTGGGCTTAGCACCCATCCAGCCGCCGTTGACGGCGCACGAACCCAGCGCCACGACGGCGTTGGCGTTCTTCGCGCCCTCGATCAGGTGCTCCGTGCCGGGCTTGCCCGCCACGCGCAGGGCGTTGCCGCCCCAGCCTTCCTGAATGGCGCCTTCGTAGATGAGGATGTAATCGCCGGCTTCGATGGTCTGCTCCTTGGCTTCCTCCATCGAGTAGCCCGCGGCTGCGGACAACGTCTCGGAGTAGTTGAGCGAGATCATGTCCAGCACCACTTCCGCGGCGTTGGGCGTCTGAGCCTGGGCGAACGACTCGGTGCAACCGGTGCAGGACGCGCCCTCGATCCAGATAACCGGATAGAGGTTGCCCTTCGTGGCGCCGATGACGGACGTCTCGAGCGCCTGGGCTACCTGCGGGACCGTCAGCTGCGACAGCCCGGCTGCAGCGGCCACGGTGCCACACAACTTCATGAAGTCGCGGCGAGTGACCCCCCTGGCCTCAAGCATGTTCGCAAAAGCGGACATTGTGGCCTCTCCTTCCATACGCACACCTCCTTTTAGGTGTCTCTCGTCTGGTCTTTTCCGTTAGACCAAGTTTTGCACGAGGAGTGAAGATGTGCGACAGAAGCGCACGCAAGCGATGCCGTTCGCCCTGTAAATGGTGCTGTTTACCCGATAAAACATTGCGCCACGCGGTCAACGGATAGGACACTTGCCTTCATATATAGGCAAGGCCCTGAACTTCCCGATCATTCCCATAGGGAACGCCAAGAGGCTCGAACATCCCTTTTGCACGCTTGTGGACCCAGCACGCAGAACATGCTGTACGCCGATTGACGATGAAGTCGCAGACCTCCATCGTCAACCGTCTCCACTCCAGCGCCGTATCTTATCACGGCATTTTTGATGCAGAACCGTTATCATATCTTCGCGACAATAATTAACATTTTTGCATAAAGGAGACCGTTCGCATGAGTGAAGCTACCGCTCCCTCGTTCGCCTATCTGGGCCCAGCCGGCACGTATCATGACGAAGCGGCGCGCGCGTTCGCGCATCGGCTTGGCATCGAAAACCCCGAGCTTGTCGAGTGCCCGTCGCTTTCCGAGGTGTTCGATTGCGTGGACCGCGGCAGAACCGAGTACGGCGTTGTTGCCACGGAAAACGCGCTTGAGGGCCCGGTGACCGCCACGCTTGACAACTTCGCGTTCCGCTCCAGCGCCACCATCTTGGGCGAGCACGTGCTTGACATCCACCACTGCTTGATCATGCACCCCGACGCCACGCGCGACGATGTGAAAACCGTTGTCAGCCACCCGCAGGGCTTAGGGCAGTGCCGCCGCTACCTCAACGACAAGCTGCACGGCATCCCCACCATGACCGTGGCGTCCACCGCCGACAGCGCGCGGCGCGCGGCGGCCGACAAGTCGGTGGCGGGCATCGGCAACGCGTTCGCGGCCGAGCTGTACGGCGCGCGCGTGGAAGAGGCGTGCATCGAGGACCACTTCGGCAATCAGACGTCGTTCGCGCTTATCGGCCGCCAGGGGCACGTGCCCGTGCTGACCGGCACGAAGTTCAAGACGTCGTTGGCGCTGTTCCTGCAGGCCAACCGCCCCGGCGCGCTGCTGATGATCCTGTCCGAGTTCGCCTACGCGGGCATCAACCTGGTGAAGATCCAAAGCCGCCCCACGAAGCAGGCGCTGGGCGATTATATGTTCTTCGTGGACATCGAAGGCTCCACGTCTGACCTGGAAGTGCAAACGGCCCTGAACTGCCTGCGCCTGAAGCTGCGCGAGGTGAAGGTCCTGGGAAGCTACCCCGTAGAGTAAGGGAAGGATTTCCCGTCACGTCCCAAAACGTAGGCCCGAGCGAAAGCTCGGGCCTTATTAGATAGCGCCGCGGGCGTGTCACTGATTTCCTAAAACGCAATAACTCCCAAATGCTCCAGCAGAATCTTCACGCCGATCAAAATCAGCACCACGCCGCCGACGATGGTGGCGGGCTTTTCGAAACGGGCGCCGAAGAAGTGCCCCACGGCAACGCCGACGAAGCTGATGACGAACGTGGTCAGGCCGATGATGGTGATAGACGGCACGATTGCCGCCTGCAGAAACGCGAACGTGATGCCCACGGCAAGCGCGTCGATGGACGTGGCGATGGCCAGCATCAGCAGCTCTTTGAGGTCAAGCTTCTCGTCGGTTTGGACGCCTTCGGCCTCGTCGTCTTCGTAGAAGGCGTCCCACAGCATCTTGCCGCCCACGAACGCCAACAGGCCGAACGCAATCCAGTGGTCGATCGGCGTAATGAAATCGGCCAGCTGACTTCCCAGCGCCCAGCCGATAAGCGGCATAAGCGCCTGGAACCCGCCGAAAAACAGCGAGATGACCGCCGCCTGGCGCATGTTCAGCCTGCTCATGCCCAAACCCTTGCAGATGGAAACGGCGAACGCGTCCATAGACAGCCCCACGCCGATCAAAAACAACTCAACGAAACCCACGATAGTCCTCTCGCCTTTCACCCAACCCGCACGCGCCTACCCCCGTAAGCACCATCACGCGAACAGCTTTCCGTCTTCTTCGCGGAAAAACCCTTCGCGCGTCAAATCCGCCACGATGGATGCGAACAGCTGCGGGTCCACCGCGTCGCGCCCGGCGGCGCGCTCTTCGGCGTCAAGGCGCTTCGCCGCCTGCCCAAGCGCTATGCCCGGGCACGCCAGCACGATGCGCACCAGCTCGGCGCGCTTCTGGCGGCGCGACCCTTCGAACGCCGACTGGCGCGTATAGTGCGCACTGCGCCTTGACGGGTTAGTGACCTGGGACTTCAGGTGCGCACCCACGTCAAGCAGCGCGTAATACCACGCGCGAACCTGCCCCGCCGGCGGGCAGCACGCCGCCACCAGCGGCTCAAGCTGCTTGTCGGGCACGGCCTCTTCATCGGGAAACAGCAGGTGTAAAAACACCGTGCGCACGTTCGTCTCGATGTACACGGCGCGCTGGTTGCGCGCGAACGCCGTGATGCCCGCCGCCGTTGCCGGCCCGATGCCGGGAAGCTGCTGCAGCGCGTCAACGCCCACTGGCAGCGCGCCGGCGTGGTGCTGCGAGCACTCCTCGGCCGCGCGCTTCAGCGCCAAAGCGCGGCGGTTGTAGCCAAGCCCCTGCCACTCGGCCAGCACGTCGGCCGGCGCCGCCGCAGCCAGCGCATCGGGCGTGGGGAACATGCCCATGAAGTGTTCCCAGCGCCCCAACACGCGCTTGACCTGGGTTTGCTGCAGCATCACTTCGCTGACCAGCACCCCGTAGGCATCGTCGATTCCCCGCCAGGGCAAATCGCGGTACAGGCGCGTGCCCTCGGAGCGCACGTGCGCGCAAAACTCCTGCTGCGACAAAGCAGCGCCCGCGGGCCACACCGCGGACGCTGCCAATTCCTCGATATCCTTGCGGGCCACGCGCTACTCCGCGTCCGCAGATGCAGTCGCGGCAGAAGCGCCGGCAGCCGGCTTCTGTTTCGCCGCAGCCTTCGCGCCCGCCTTGCCGGCCGCGCCGCATCCGCCGCATGCGTCCACCGGGCACGCCATGCGCGCCCGCGGCGGCGCTGCCGCAATGGCCTGCTTGATGGCGGGATGGCGCGCGCCCTGCTCCATCAAATCCTTGAGCGTGATGGAGTCGAAATACGCGTTGAGCAGGCTGTCGGCGCCCATCCACAGCTTGTTGTACGAGCACCCGCCGCGGCGCTTGCAATACTCGGAATCAACCGCGCACAGCGACACGCTCACCGGGCCCTGCACGGCCTCAAGCACCTCCAGCAGCGTGATCTGCGCCGGGTCGCAATCAAGCGCCAGACCGCCGCGCGCGCCGCGCACCGTTTTGATGAGCCCGCCTTTCACCAGGTCGTGCTGAATGCTGCGCGCAAACGCATACGGGATGTCCTCCTGCTCGGAAATGTCGGAAACCGACACGTACTGGTCGCCTCGCAGGTAAGCCGCCTCCAAAATGCGCAACGCGTAGTCGCACCGCCGCGTGATGTCCATTACTGGCCCTCCCCCTTCAACAGGTCGTCTAAGTGATCGAGCTCCCTCCTAAAGTCATCGATCACCGCTTGCTCAAGCGCTTTGTATTCCGCCGATTCAAGCGGCTGGTAGGCAGCCAGCTTGTCGAACAGGTTGTCCGTGGTCACCGGAATGTAGCGGCGCTGCATGAGGCTGTCTTTGTACGCCTCTTCGATAGCTTCGCGCGCGGCCATGTACATGTCGTAACGAGGCATGCCCTTCGAGTACTTCACCAGCACGTCGCGATCGACCCCGCGAATGGAAGGATGCTCGCGCGCGATGTCCATCCAGATGTCAGCGCGCTCCTTGTCGTTGGGGTTGTCGATTTCGATGGCGGAAAGCGGTCCGAGCAAGTCGAAGAAGAACGGGTCGATGTCGTTTCCGGCCGCGGCCGTGCACAGCACGAACACGTCGGGGTTGTCGGCCGAATTGCGGATGAGGTTCACCGCCTCGCGCGCGCCGCGCGACAGCGTGGACATGATCAGCCCGCCAAGGTCTTCAGGGGCGTCGAACACCGGGGCCGACCACAGGTCGATGTCCTCGATGACCAGCACGCCCGGTTCCTCGAAATCGTTGTGCGCCTTGTTGAGCTTCGGCTGGCGGTCGGCCTGCGCCATGACGCACAGCACCGGCATGCCCTGCATGTTCTCTTCCATGCGCATGCGCAGCACGGGAAGGTCCAGCTCGCCGACGGTGGCCGTCATGAAGCGGTTCGCATCCTCGCGCGCGGGGCTGCGCATAAGCAGCGCGTCGCACGCGGGCATGCGGTCAAGCCCGTGGCGCACGTTCAACTGTTTGACCAGCTCTTGGAACGCCGGGTCTTTCTGCATGCCGATGCCGAAGGCCGACATGTCGGCCACGGCCTGGTCGAAGCCGACCAATTCCTTGTACGTGACGTGTTCCATAGACGACAGCACCTGCTTTTGCTGCGCGGGCGGCGTGCCGGGGGCCGCCGGACCTGCCGCAGGCTTGCGCGCCGGCGCAGGCGCGCCACCGGCCGTAACGGGCGCCGGCGGCTGCGGCGCATCTTCGGGCGCTTGGCCGGTGGGCGCTTCGGGCACCTGCGGCGCCGGGGCGTCTTCGCGGCGCGGCGCGGGCATGTCCGTAAGGTGCTCGACGCGCAGCAGGTGCGCATCGCCGCCGATGATGTCCTGCGAGATCATGTCCGTCATGTCCTCAAGTTCATCGCGCGACAGCCCGAATTCTTCAAGCTTCGAAAGCGCCAATTCCTGCAGCTGCTCAGCGCAGGCGGCCACCTCGTCCGACGACAGGTACGGCTCCATGCGCTCGAACACGTACTCGGCGATGCTGCGCTCTTTCAGGCTGCACGCCAAGCGCCACGCGCGCTTCAGCCCGTCGATGGCGGCCTCCGTGGGCACGGAATCGTCCGCCGCTTGGCCGCGCTCGAACGCCGCCAGGTACAAATGCAAGGCCAGCATCTGGTTGCCCTGCGCCACCGCGGCCGCGGCACGCGACAGGTATTCGCCAACCGAGCTGTCCCGATCATCGTTTTGGCTGGGCATATTGTTCATATTGCTCTCCAGCATCGACCCAACCCCCTTCAGGTAATTAGCTATAAGTCGGTAACATTTTAGCGGATACGCGCGCCTGTGCATAAGCGCGCACGAAATTGAAACAATCCCGCAAACCCCAGGGCGCACGCGACCTGGGGCGTTTCTAAGCCGTTTCCAAAATCAACTATCTGCAAGAGGGAATGGGCGCGCTACCACTCAAGCACTTGGTAGCCGCGTTCGCGCGCGGTGCGCGACAGCGGGCGGTCGGGGCACACGGCGAACGCCTGCTTCGCGGCGGCAAGCATGGCGCGATCGGAATGGTGGTCGCCGTAGGCCGCCTCAAGCTCCCAGCCGCCCACGCCCCACTTCGCGTTCGCGAAACGGCGCAGCTCTATCATCTTCTGGTCGCCTTCCACCGGCAAGCCTTCCACTTCGCAACCATACGTGCCGTCGGGGTTGACCTTCATGCGCGTGGAAATCTGGTAGTCGAACGGCAAATCGCGCATGGCACGCACCACAATGGGCTCGAACGTGGCCGATACGCACACCACCTTCACGCCCTGCTCATGCCACTGCTCCATGGCCTGCCGCGCCGCCGCACGCACACGCGGCCCCACGCATTCGTCGTAGAAGTCGTACAGGAACTGGTCGACCTGCTCCACCGGTTTGCCCGCAAACGCGCGGAACACCAGCCCGCGTACCCACGCCTCGTTCTGCGGCAGGCGCAGCTTGTACGCCGCGGCCCAAAGTCCGATGCGCAGCACCACCGACGGGTTGAGCATGCGCCGGCGCACCAGAAACTTCACCAGAATGACCGGCGAGTTGCCGTCAAGCGCCGTTCCATCGAAATCAAACGCGGCAAGCCGCACCGGGCCTTCCCCCGTGCGGCTTGCCGTTTGCTGCGTATCGTTTTGTGCGGTCATAGGTTGCACGCGCTTTCGCTTCATGCCGAAACGGGCCGTGCGACCTATTCGCGCTCCTCGTCTTCGACGTTGTCTTCGAACTGAGAATTATACAGTTCCGCGTACGCACCGCCAAGCGAAAGCAGCTCTTCATGTGTGCCTTGCTCCACAATGTCACCGTGCTGCAACACCAGGATAAGGTCGGCGTTTTTGATGGTGGACAGCCGGTGGGCAATCACGAACGACGTGCGGCCGGCCATAAGGTTGTCCATGGCCTTTTGGATGCGCTCCTCGGTGCGCGTGTCCACGCTTGAAGTCGCCTCGTCCAAAATCAGCATGCGCCTGTTGGCCAATATGGCGCGCGCAATGGTCAGAAGCTGGCGTTGACCTGCGCTGATGTTGGTGGCATCCTCGTTGATCACCGTGTTGTAGCCCTGCGGCAGCGTGGTGATGAAGTGGTGCACGTACGCGGCGCGCGCGGCAGCTTCCACCTCCTCGTCGGTGGCGTCGAGCTTGCCGTAGGCGATGTTGTCGCGCACGGTGCCGTTGAACAGCCACGTGTCCTGCAGCACCATGCCGAACTGGTCGCGCACGTCGGTGCGGGAAAAATCGCGCACATTGGTGCCGCCGATGCGGATGGCGCCCGCGTCAACATCGTAGAAGCGCATGAGCAGCTTCACCATAGTGGTTTTGCCGGCGCCCGTCGGGCCCACCAGCGCCACGGTCTGGCCTTCGGCAACCTTCGCCGAGAAGTCCTTGATGATGGACTTGGCGGGGTCGTAACCGAAGTGCACATGGTCGAACTCCACGTCGCAGGGCACGTCGGCCGCCTTCGCCTTCGGCTGCTCGGGCTCAAGCTCGGGCTCGTCGAGGAAGGCGAAGATGCGCTCTGCCGCGGCGGCCATCTGCTGCAGCACGTTGCCCACCTGCGACAGCTGCGTGATGGGCTGCGTGAAGTTCTTCACGTACTGGATGAACGCCTGGATGTCGCCGACGGTGATGGCGCCCTGCACGGCAAGCACGCTGCCCACCAGCGCCACGGCCACGTAGCCCAAGTTGCCCACGAAGCTCATGACGGGCATCATGAGGCCCGAAAGGAACTGCGACTTCCACGCGCTTTCGTACAGCTTGCCGTTCGTCTGCCCGAACGTTTCGGCCACGGCGCCTTCCTGGTTGAACGCACGCACGATGGCGTGGCCGGAAAACGTCTCTTCCACCTGGCCGTTGATGGCGCCAAGGCTGGCCTGCTGGGCGCGGAAGTGCTTCTGCGACGACTTCACCACCGCGGCGATGAGCACGAGCGACACCGGCAGGATAAGCACGGTGATGCCCGTGAGCAGCGGGTTGATGGACAGCATCATCACCACTACGCCGATGAGGGTGGTCACGGACGTGATCAGCTGCGTGACGCCTTGGTTGAGGCTTTGGCCAAGCGTGTCCACGTCGTTGGTGATGCGCGACAGCGTGTCGCCGGTGGACGTGCGCTCGAAATACCCCACGGGCATGCGGTCGATCTTCTCGGCGATGGCGCGGCGCAGACCGTAGCACGTGCGCTGCGACACGCTCGTCATCATCCAGCCTTGCACGAAGCTGCACGCGGCGCTGACGACGTACAGCGTCAGCGTTGCCGCGATGATGCCGGCGATGGCGTCGAAGTCGATGCCGCCCGTGCCGCCCACTTTCGCCACGATGCCCTCGAACAGCTCGGTGGTGGCCTGCGAAAGCACCTTCGGACCCACGATGTTGAACGCGGCCGAGCCGATGGCGAACACGATGGCGCAGATGAGCGGCGCTTTGAACTGGCCCATAAAGCGCAGCAGCTTGCCGATGGACCCCTTGAAGTCAGCGGCCTTCTCGCCCGGCATCATGCGCGCGCCCGGGCCGTGCGGGCGGCGCTGCGTTACCTTCTTCAAATCCTCGCTCTTCCCGCTCATTTCGCATCACCCCCTTTCAGTTCCGCTTCCGATAGCTGCGACATGGCGATCTCGCGATATTCCTCGCACGTTTGCATGAGTTCGGCGTGCGTGCCGCAGCCAACCACGCGGCCTTCGTCAAGCACGACGATGCGGTCGGCGGTAAGCACCGTGGAGATGCGCTGAGCTACGATGACGACGGTCTTGCCCGCCAGGCGGCTGGCCAGCTGGTGGCGCAGCGCGGCGTCGGTTTTGTAGTCAAGCGCGCTGAAGCTGTCGTCGAACAGGTACGCGCGCGCATCGGTGGCAAGGGCGCGGGCGATGGCCAGGCGCTGGCGCTGGCCGCCGGAGACGTTCGTGCCACCCTGCGCGATGGGCGTGGACAGGCCTTCTTCGCGTTCGCCGATGAACTCGGACGCCTGCGCCACGTCGGCCGCCATGCGGATGCGCTCTTCGCCGGCGTCTTGCGCGCCGTAACCGATGTTGCTGGCGATGGTGCCGCTGAACAGGAACGCCTTCTGCGGCACGTAGCCAAGCTGGGCGCGCAGCGCATGCTGGCTGACTTCGCGCACGTCGACGCCATCGATGGTGACGCTGCCCGATGTGACGTCGTAGAAGCGCTCGGCCAGCTTGAGCACCGTGGACTTGCCGCTGCCCGTCGATCCGATGATGGCCGTGGTCTTGCCCGCTTCGGCCGTGAAGCTGACGTGTTCAAGCACGCATTCGGCGGAATCGGAGTAGCGGAAGCTCACGTCGTTGAACGCGATTTGCGCGCCCGGTGCGGCCGCGGCGGCAAGCTGGGCGTCTTTGGCCTGTTCAGGCGCCGGGTCGGCGATGGAGGGTTCGCAGATGAGCACCTCGTCGATGCGCTCGGCCGCCACGTTGGCGCGCGGCAGCATGATGGAGATCATGCCGATCATCAGGAAGCCCATGATGATGACCATGGAGTACGTGATGAACGCGATGAGGTCGCCCGTTTGCAGCGAGCCCGCGTCGATGGCGTGGCCGCCGAACCAGATGATGCCCACCGACACCAGGTTCATGATGAGCATCATGAGCGGCATCATGAACGTCATGACGCGGTTCGTGAACAGCTGCGTCTTCATCAGGCGCGTGTTCGCTTCGTCGAAGCGCGCCTCCTCGTGCTGCTCGCGGCCGAACGCGCGGATGACGGGCAAGCCCGTGAGGATCTCGCGCGACACCAGGTTCACGCGGTCGATGAGCTTCTGCATGATCTTGAACTTCGGCATGGCAACCTTCATCAAGAAGACGATGACCACGCCGATGGCAACCACGGCCGCGATAATGATCCAGCCCATGGACAGGTCGGTGCGCGCGATCATGATGATGCCGCCGATGGCCAGGATGGGCGCGTACAGCACCATGCGCAGCAGCATGACGATGACCATCTGCACCAGCTGCACGTCGTTGGTGCCGCGCGTGATCAGCGACGCGGCGCTGAACGACTGCACCTCGGCGTCGGAGAAGCTGACCACCTTGTTGAACAGGCGTTCACGCAGGCTGCGGCCAACCTTCGCGGCCGTGCGCGACGCCAAAAAGCCCACGATGACGGCCACCAGCATGCCTAGCGCCGCCAGCGCCAGCATCTTCGCGCCCGTAGACAGCAGGTAGCTCATCTGCATGTCGTCCATGTTGAAGCCGAGTTGCTCGTACTCGGCGCGCGCGGCGGCGATGCCCTGCTGCGCGATAAGCGTGTCGGCCATGTCTCCCATGGATTCGCGCGCTTGGTCGAGCATAGACAGGACGTCGTCCTTGCCGACCATGCCGGCGTCGTAGGCGGCTTTCGCCTGGTCAAGGTCAAGATCGGGAATCTGGTCGGCGTAGTGCACCACCGTCAACGGCAGCGCCATGGAGCTATTGAGCTCCGCGCGGTTTTCGCGGCCGGTATCGGTGAGGTCGTACATGCCGTCGGCGTTTTGCGCGTAGGCGTCGGCGAAGGTTTGCTCGTCGGATTCGGGCAGCATCATGGCCACCAGGTCGTGCGTGCGCTCGGAAAGCTGCGTTGCGGCCACGTCCTCGACGCCTTGCTGTTGGATACCCACGTCAACGATATCGGACGTGTAGTTCGGCAGCGCCAGGTCGCACGCCGCCTGCACGCACAGCAGCGCCACAATCAGCAGCACGGCAACCTTGTGCTCGAGCAGGTTCTTGATTATGCGCACGGGACATCACCTTGTTCGACGGTTCGGCCTGGCTGCACCTCGGGGCCGTCTACGGATGCTTCGCTATAGAAGCCCGAAGCGATATCCTCTTCAGCAACGGTCCACGGGTGCGTGGCGTTGAATTCGGACAGCCGCTTCACGATGCGCACGAACTCCCGGGCGTCGTCTTGGCCCAAATACGCCAGCGCCTCGTCAAGGCGGCGATCGTGCATGCGACGATGCCGCGTTTCAAGCTTCCAGCCCCGCTCAGTCAAATGGACGGTCACGCCGCGGCAATCCCCGGCGCTGCGCTGACGCGTGATAAAGCCCTTTTCCTCAAGGGACTTCAGCACCTGCGACATGGCGCTTGGCGTTGAGTGGCTGCATTTTGCCACTTCGCCGGAGCGAACGCTTGCGCCCTGCTGTTCCAAACGCGCTATCGCGATCATCGCTTGGCCTTCGGCGGGCGTAACTCCCACCGGCACCGGCGGATGCGTGCTTGCCCGGCGCATGCGAACAACCGCCGAGAACAATTCTTGACGCAATTCCTGTATGGAATCGTCCATGCGCAACTCCTTTCGCAACATGTTTTAGTTCCTAAATATTTAGCTGCTAAAACATATCACTGCTAAAGGAATTTGCAACACAATGCCCGTAACGGTAAAAAACTCAACACATTTCAAGCAAGTGCGCCCGAAATGGGACGGACAGTCCCTTTGTCCCGTTTCGGGCGAGCCTCTCTCGTATTTCCTAGTTCGCCAAAGCCTTTGACCATCATTGCGCAGCGCGCGCAGGATACCCACATTGGCTATGAGCCTTTCCCTCGAAGGAAAAACACATCGCGAATGAATGGCTGCGAAAGATGAGGGAACAAAAGAAAAGCCGCCCGAAGGCGGCTTTCGATTTTGAATGGCGGGATGTACGAGACTTGAACTCGCGACCTCCGACGTGACAGGCCGGCGCTCTAACCAACTGAGCTAACACCCCAAGGTGAATGCTGCTGAAAGAAAATGGCGGGATGTACGAGACTTGAACTCGCGACCTCCGACGTGACAGGCCGGCGCTCTAACCAACTGAGCTAACACCCCGTTCAGCTGCGAGAATGTACTATACAGGAGATACCGACCCGACGCAAGAACTTTTTTTCAAAAAGTTTTGCCGATCCGAAATCCGGCCTTCCCCGGCCCCTACACACGCTCGACAAGCATGTCGGGAAAGCATAACAAACGGCGGAAAGACGAAGCTGGTGCCGCAAAGTGGGACAAAGGGACTGTCCCTTTGTCCCACAAACCTAACGAATGACCTGTCCCCTTGTCAGGTTATTTTGCGCGCTGGTCGATGCGGGTCATGGACAGCACGCGCAGCGACTGGCCCGCGGTGGGCGGCTCGATGGACTGCGTCCAAGCGTTGTCCAGCAAAAACGCCAGCGGCACCTCTTCGGGTTCCTGGCCTGCTTCGTCAGCCGCCAGCGCGGGGCCGTTGACCTGCTCCAGGCACGCCGCCAACAACTTGTCGGGGCGCAGGCTGCCTGTGGGCTTCTGCTCGAGCGTGAACGTGAGCGCGCTGCCCTCAAGCACCATGTCGCCCACCAGAAACTCAGCGACGTTGAGCACCTTCTCCTTTTTCTTGCGGATAATGCGCACCTGCGCCGGCACCGGCAGCTGAGCCGGGGCCGCCGACAGGATGGCTCGATACGTGCTCAGCGGGAACGCGGCCGAGGCGGCGGGCGCCTTCGGCTCGATGTAGACGCACTCCTTCACCATCAGGTCGGGCACGCTTGCCGCTTGCAGAGCCGCCAGCGCCTCGTCGGGGCGCACGTAGCGCACAAGCTGCAGGTCGACCATCTCGTGCGTGCCGCCCACGCCCACCGGCAGCGCCGCGCCGAACGCGATCTTCATATGCGGGCTGAAGCCCTGCGACACGGCGAAGGGAAGCTGCGCGCGGCGCACAGCGCGTTCGAGCGCGCGGGCAATCTCAAGGTGCGAAAGCAACGCCAGGCGCCCTTGCTTGGCGAACGTGATGCGCATGCGAAGCGTTTGCTGCTCGGCCATTATTCCTCCCCTCGCTCAGCTGCGGACGCGACAGCGGGCGCAGCATCGCTAGACGCATCAGCGACGGAAGTCGCGTCAGCTGCAGCACCGTCACCAACACCGGAAACGACAACATCATTGTCAGCAACAACAGCCGACGCAACCTTGTTAGCTGCAGCAATATCTTGTCCAGTGGCGACCACCGTCGTTTCGCCGGCTTCCGCCTGGCCAGACGCACCGGCGACGCCCACAGAAGCAGCGGCGCCTTCGCCAGCCTCATCTGCATGCGCGTTCGAGCCACTAGCGATGCGCGGCTGCGCCAGCTGGTTGTCCACGCCTAAGCCCGGGCACGCGCCGCACGCGGCGCAGCGCTCGAACGTGCAGTCCGGCGTGGTGCGCTCGGCCGCCGCCTTCTTGCGCTCGTGCGCCAAAAAGCGCGTGGACACGCCCGTGGAAATGTGCTCCCACGGCATGACGTAGCTGGTATCGTAGCTGGTCTGGGCCACCACGGCGGGGTCAAGCCCCACTTCGGTTGCCGCATCGCGCCACGCCTGCTCGCGAAAGTGCTCTGTCCAGGCATCGAAGCGCGCGCCGCGGCGCCACGCGGCCTCCACCCACGCCGCCGCCTGCCTGCCGCCGCGGCTCATGACGGCCTCGACGAAGCTGGTGGACGGGTCGTGCCAGTGCACGTCGATGGCGCGGTACTTCACGGAACGGCGCAGCAGCGCAACGCGACGCAGCGCCTCTTCCGGCGCGATCTGCCCGTCCCACTGAAACGGCGTCTGGGCCTTCGGCACGAACAGCGCGCACGACACCGACATGCGGATGTTGCCGCGCTGCTCCACGGGCACGGCCTTCTTCGCGCGATCGTAAGCGCGCTGCACCAGGCTGGCGATGCCCTTGATGTCGTCGTCGGTTTCAGTGGGCAGGCCGATCATGAAGTACAGCTTGCAACGGCGCCATCCCGCGCCGAACGCCGCATCGATGGCCCCGAACAGGTCGTCTTCGGTCACCTGCTTGTTGATGACGTCGCGCAGACGCTGCGTGCCGGCTTCGGGCGCGAACGTCAGGCCGCCTTTCTTCTGCCCGGCCACCAGGCCCGCCATGTCCACGCCGAAGCTGTCCAGGCGCTGCGACGGCACGGAAATGCGCACGCCCTTCCCCTCGAACTGCTTGTTCAGGCGCGTGAGGATGTCGGCGATCTGCGAGTGGTCGGTCGACGACAGCGACGTAAGGCTGACCTCGTCATAGCCTGTTTCCGCCAGGCCTTCGATGACCGAGTTCACGATGTTGTCGGCCGAGCGCTCGCGCACGGGGCGGTACATCATGCCCGCCTGGCAGAAGCGGCAACCGCGGGCGCACCCGCGCAGCACCTCCACGTTCAGGCGATCTTGCACCACCTCGGTGAATGGCACGATGCACGGCTCCCACCCGGGGCTTTCCGCGAACCCCTCGAACACGCGCTTCTGGATGTGCGCAGGCAGGCCCTCTTCGACCGGCTCAATCCAGCTGCCCGCCTGCTGCGCTTCCTCGGCGCTGCGCCAGCGGTACAGGCTGGGCACGTAGTAGCCCTCCATGTGCGCCAGGGCGCGCAGGATGTCGGCGCGCTTGGCGCCTTCACCGCGCATGCGGCGGATGACCTGCAAGCATTCGGGCAGCGTCTCCTCGCCTTCGCCGATGATGAAGAAGTCGAAAAACGGCGCGTACGGCTCGGGGTTGAACGTGCACGGACCGCCGGCGATCACGAAGATGTCGTCTTCGCCGCGGTCTTGGGCATGCAGCGGGATGCCCGCCAGGTCAAGCGCCTCAAGCACGTTCGTGGCCACCAGCTCGTGCGACAGCGTGACGCCAAGCGCATCGAACTCGGCCACGGGCGCGCAGCTTTCGATGGAGAACAGCGGCAGGCCCTCGCGGCGCATGGTGTCGCAGAATTCCGCCGCCGGCAGAAACGCACGCTCGGCCACCATGCCGTCCACGGCGTTCACCACGTTCACCAAGATGCGCAGCGCCTGGTTGGCCTGCCCCAGCTCGTAGGTGTCCGGGTACATCATGCAGAACCTGAAGTCGGCTTCGAGCTTGTACACGCAGCCAAACTCGTGGTTCAAGTAGCGCGCCGGACGCTCGGCGCTTGCCAGCAGCGGCTCAAGCCGCGGCCACAAATCTGTCACGTTATCCCCCTTGATTCTGCCCGCAGGCCACATGACCTGGGCTTTTCACGAAATACGGAATGACCGCGAGAACAATCGGGCACGCTTTGCAACGCGCCCGGAGCTTGCTATTTGGACATGAGCGGCTGCCGCCGCGCCTTACCGGCCCAGCTTCGCGCGCAGGCCCGCCACCGCGTCGCCGGCTTTCTGGCGCACGGCGTCCACCGCGGCCGCGCCGTTTTCGGCGGCCGCGCCCGCGGCCTGCTTCGCCACGGCGGCAACCACCTTGTCGCGCGCGCCAGCCACGTACTCGGCGAACTTCGCCACCGTCGGGCCGCCCGCATAGTACTCGATGGCCGCGCGGCCCATGGCCTGCGTGCCCGAATACCCCACGGCAGCCTTCACGGCCCAGCCAAGCACGGGCACGGCAGCCGTAAGCTGGCGCGCCACCGTGCGGCACGCGAACGCGCCGCCCACCAGCGCCGCAAGCTCGCGCACGCGGCCGGCGTCAAGCGACTGACCGTAGGCGGCCGAAATCTGCAGCAACATCTTTGCCTGGTTGAGCGTCATGACGGGCAAATCGGCGCCCGGAATCAAAAACAGCAGGCCAACACCGGCGTTTTGCACGGCCGTGGCGTTGACGGTTTCCAGCGCCAGCGGACGGCGCACGAACGGGAATGCCCAGGCAAACGCCAGACGCTTGCCCCTGCACGCCGCCGCAACCCACGCGCCCATGCGCGCATCAAGCGTGGCGCGCGCTTCTTCGGTCAGCTCGATGGGTTCGTGAATACCCACGTCGTCGTCTTGCGGCGGCTTCGGAGCGCCCCACGATGCGCCGATGGCCGGCGCGCTTGCCGCGGCGGTGGACACGTGCTCGTACACCTTCGCCGTCAGCTTCGGCGCAACGATGTCCGCCTCGGGAATGGCGTTGCCCGCGGCCTTCGCGATGGCGGCCACCAACTGCGGCAACGTGGTTGCCACCATGGTGGGCACGCCCGCCGCGCGGCACGCTGCCGCGCACGCCCCCACGCGCTCGTCAAGGCCGGCCACAATGGCGGCCATGTCGTCGTCAGGATTGGGCTCGAACAGGCGTCCGTCCAGGTAGATGAGCGATACACGCGCCGTTTCCGATGCGCTGGCAAACGCCTGGCGCACGTGGGCCTGCACGTCGCCGGGCGCGCTGGGGTCCACATACACGCTGACGGAGATAGGCACCGCGCGCGCGGCCTCGACGTTGACGGCCTCTTCAAGCACCGCCCCGATATCCACAGGAAGCTGCATGGCGTTCCTTTCCTAGTGCTGTTTAAGCGCGGAGTTGTGCGTCCACACCGACCCAATCATGCCGAGCATGAAGAAATTCACCACCATGAACGACGAGCCGTAGCTCATGAACGGCAGCGGAATGCCCGTGATGGGCATAAGGCCGCAGTCCATGCCGATGTTCTCGAGAATCTGGAACAGCCACATCCCCACCACGCACATGACGATGACCATGCCGAACAGGTCGCCGGCACCGCGCGCTATGCGAAAGCATATCAAAACGAGCGCCGCGTACAGGCCCAGCAGCACCAGCGCCCCGAAAAACCCCAGCTCTTCTGCAAGCACGCAGAAGATGAAGTCGGTGGGCGCCTCGGGCAAAAGTCCCAGCGAGTGCTGCGTACCCTGGAACAGGCCTTTCCCGAACAACCCGCCCGAGCCGATGGCCACCTTCGCCTGTTGCAGGTTGTAGCCCTCGTCGGTGGTTGCCGTGCCCGACTGGTCCATGAACACCAGCAGGCGGTTGCGCTGGTACTGCTTGAGCAGCTTGTATTCTCCCGTTGAGGACTTGAACACCTCGTCGATGGCGAACACGGCGGCGATGGCCGCTATGCCCACAGCCAGCGTGATAAGCAGGTATTTCGGGCGTGCACCACCCATGACCAGGGCGAACGCGGCAATGCACAGGTAAACCAGGCCCGTGCCCAAGTCGGGCTGCGTCATGATGCACACAAACGGCACCAGCATGATGCCTAAGGCCTTCAGGTACTCGCGCGGATCGTCAAGCCGCCCGCCGTAGCGCGCCATCACGGCCGCGTCCATCAGGATGACGGTGATCTTCGCGAACTCGCCGGGCTGGATCTGCATGCCCAGCTTGATCCAGCTTTTCGCGCCCATGCCCGCGTCGGTGCCCAGGCCCGGGATGTGCGGCGACAGGATAAGCACCACGTTCACGATCAGAAACAGCGTGGTGTATTCCGACAGACGCCGGTAATCGAAGCGCCACATCAAGATCATGCAGATGACGCCCACGGCCACGCCGCCGATCTGGCGGCTGTACTGGTAGTCGGCGTCCACGCGCACGGCGGAATACACGATGGTCAGGCCATAGCCCACCAGCAGCACGATGACAACGAGGAACGGCAGGTTCAGCCACGGAAAGCGGCGCGAACGACCCGCCGAGCGCGACATGGATGCTTCCGGATGACGCAGCGAATTGATTTGAGGCAATTGCGGCATGGTGCTCCCCCTTTCCGTTAGTCCGAACGTCCGCCTGACGTGCTTTTGCCGGCGCCTTCCAGCGAACGGCCCGACGAACCTTCGATGGTTCCCACATCACCCGATGCGGAATCGGACGCAAGCGCAGCCGCCATGACCTTCGCGGCAATGGGACCGGCAACCGCCGAACCGCCGCCGCCATGCTCAACCAGGCACGCCGCCACGTACTTCGGGTTGTCGTAGGGCGCGTAGCAGGCGAACCACGCCGTATCTTCCATATCCGTATATTCTGCCGTGCCCGTTTTGCAGGCCACGGTTTCGGGATCGATGCCCTGCTCGTTGAAAAGCTTCGCGATGCTTTCGGTGTCGGTGGTGACGCCGCGCAGCGCGTTGCGGATGACGGCCAGGTCGCTCATGGACACGTCCGGCGTGTCAACCACCTGCGACTGATACGTCAACGCCACGTCGCCCGCGGCGTTGCGCACCTCTTTGAGCAGGTGAGGCTTGACGATGTTGCCCGACGCCAGGGCGCCATAGCCTACGGCAATCTCAAGCGGCGTGACCAGCACGTAGCCCTGGCCGATGCACATGTTCGTGTAGTCGCCGCCCTTCCACTGCGCGTCCTCGGGCGTGTCGCGGAAGTATCCGGCCTTCCACTCGGGCGTGGGAATGCGGCCGGCCGCTTCGCCGGACAGGTCGATGCCGGTGGTTTGGTCAAGGCGATACTTCTTCAGGAAGTCCTGCAGAAGCGTGGCCGACTTGCCCTTGTTCGCGCCGGCGTCCCAGAACTTGTAGCCGATGTCGTAGAACACGACGTCGCACGAGTTCACGATGCCGCCGCGCAGATCAAGCGTGCCGTGGCCGCCTTCCTTCCAGCATTTCTGCACATCGCCGGAATTGAAGCCGTCCCACTCGCCCGTGCACGTCCACGTTTCGTCGGCCGTTGCCATGCCGTTTTCAAGCGCGGCCAGGCCGGTGAAGGCCTTGTACGTGGATGCGGCCGGGTACGTGCCCTGCACAGCTCGGTTGAGCAGCGGGCTGAACGCCTCGGTTGATTGCAGCAAGTCAAGCTCGTCCTGCGTGATGCCGCCGACGAACGTGGAAGGCGTGAACGTGGGATAGCTGGAAAGCGCGATGATGCTGCCGTCGGTGACGTCCATGACCACCACGGCGCCGCCCGTGCCTTTGCCCGAGCCAATAGCCCCGCCATCAGGGCAAATAGTGTCCGCAAGCGCTTTGTCGGCAGCGTACTGCACCGACGACTTCAGCGTCAGGTACACGTCCGATCCCTTGACAGGCTGCGTTTCGCTGACCACTTCCACCACGTTGCCCTGCGCGTCGGCCATGACCTTGCGCTCGCCGTGGTCGCCGGCAAGCAGGTTGTCGTACATCTGCTCGACGCCGCTTCTGCCTACCGCATCGCCCAGCTCCAAATCGCGGCCTTCGGCCACGCTGGCCACGTCGTCGGCCGTGACGCTGCCCGTGTAGCCCACCGCGTGCGCCGCCAGCGCGCCGTGCGGGTAATCGCGCACCGTGCGCGTTTGCACGGTGATGCCCGGGAACGCGTCGGCGTGCTCGGCGATGAACGCCACGTTGCGCATGCTGGCGTCGCTTGCCACCACGCGCTGGCTTTGCGCGCCGGAAGTGGAGTCCTTGATGCGCTTGCGCACGATGCCGTCGGGCACGCCAAGCACCGTGGACAGGCGCGCCACCACATCGTGGTCGTCGGCCACGTCGGGGTCGGCAAGCACCGTCAGCGACGTGCGGTTTTTCACGATGGCGTTGCCGTCGGCGTCAAGGATGTAGCCGCGCGGGGCCGGCGTGTACACGGTGGTGTATTGGTTATCTTCCGATTCGCGCTTGAATGCGTCGCCGGAAAGCACCTGCATGCTCCACAGCTTCGTGGCAAGCGTGCCGAAGATAGCGCCCGCCAAAATGCCCACAGCCACGAAACGAGATTTCAGGCTGTCGGCAGGATTCGCCACCGGTTGAGCGGGCGATGCGCCGCGCGCCACGCCGCCGGCAGGAACGCGGTGCGAATCGGGCAGCGACGATTTCACGCCCACCGATTGAATGGAGCGCACATCGCGCTTCACGCTGACGTTTTCGGTTTTGCGGCCGCGCAACACCACGTACAGCACCACCAAAATGGCGGCAACGACGATAAGCGCGATGATAGCGGCGATGATTGCTGAAAGCATGCCGCCTCCTTAGCGAAGCTTCGGCGTGCGCAACCCGCGGTCCTGGGTACCGCCCGCCAGAAGGCGCACCATCACGAAGTACAGCACTAGCCCCACGGCGCAATCGTACAGCGCGCACGGCAGCGCGCGCGTGACCAGGGCTTCCACAGGGTTTGCCGCCAAGCCGCACGCCATAAGCAGCATGCCATAGGCCAACTCGGCCAAAAGCGCGCAGGCCACGAAAATGGCAAGCGGCATGAACAGCGTGTCGTTGTCCATAAGCGAGAACACGCGCGAGGCGATGAAGCATGCGATGACCAGCAGAAGCGCCATGCCGCCGACCGGGCCCGTGCCCGTCAGGTCGTACAGCAGGCCCATGACAAACGGCAGCACCGGGCCCGCCTCGTTCGGGATAACGATGGCCACCACGATGGCGTACGCCAGAAGAAAGTTCGGCTGCGCGGAGAACAGCGCGATGGCGGGGGCCAGGGCGATCTGCAGCACGAAGGCCACGATGGCGCCGATGACTAGCACGAAGTTGTTCTTCTCTGCCATAGGTTAGCGCCCCCCTTCGCTTGACGTTGCATTCGCGTTCGTCGAGTTGTTCGACCCGTTTGAATTGTTCGAGTTGCCAGAAGATGCGGATGCGTTGCTTGAGTTCGAGCTAGTGGCGCCACTCGACGACGAGCTGGCGTTCGAGCCCGAAGACGTGCCGGTCGATGCGGAGCTGCCCGAGCCGGAAGTCGACGAGCTGCTTGCGCCCGACGCGCTTGAGGCGGAAGAGGACGAGGAATCGTCGTCATCGGCCGATGCGCCTACGCTGGAAACCACCAGCACGTCCTCAAGCGTGGAGATGGCGTCGTTCGGCGAAACCACGGCGCGGCGCGACGTGTCGCCCTGCTGCGCGTCCACCTTCACCACCGTGCCGATGATAAGCCCGCGCGCATAGCTGCCGCCAAGGCCCGACGTGACAACGACGTCTCCCACGTTCACCTCAGCGTCGGCGTCAAGGTCTTCCAGGTACAGAAGGCCCACCAGGCTGCCGCGCAAGATGCCCTCCGCGCGGCTTGACTGCACCATGGCCGCCGCGCCCGACTGCGGGTCGGTCAGCAGGCGCACCGTTGCCGTGTGCGAGGACGTGGACACGATCTGCCCTACAACGCCCGACGTGCCCAGAACCGTCTGACCAGTGGAAACGCCGTCGTCCGAGCCCTTGTTGATGATGACCGTCTGGCTCCAGGCCTCGGAGCTGCGCCCGATGACGCGCGCGCCCGTGCCTTCGATCTGGTACGTGTCTTTCAGGTCAAGCAGCTTCTGCAGACGCTGCGCTTCCTGCTTGTACTCTTCCATTTGGGAATACTGCTGCACCAGCTGCTCGTTGTATTCGCGCAAGCCCGAAAGCGTGCTTTGATCGGCCGTGATGTTGTCCACCGTGTCGCCGACCGTGGAAGTGGCCGACTCGATGGAGCCGCCCACGATGCGCAGCGGGCTGACCGCGCCGGACACGGCCGACTGCAGCGTGTGCAGCGGGCCGGTTTCGCCTTCGCGCCCGTACACCGTCATCATGACGACGGATGCGACGATAAGCCCAATGAGCAGAACTCGGCGCATAAGCGCCGAGCCTTGTTGTTGAAAATTGAGTGCCATAACCTAAGGCTTGTCCTATTTCGAGCGCATGAGCGTCTGCTTGAGCGCCTGCGGGGTCTCAAGAACCTTCAGGCAACCCATAACCACGTTCGTCAGCGCCGTTTCGCTTACCCACACGGGAATTTCCAGCTTGTCGGTAAGGTAGCGGTCCAAACCGGAAAGAAGTCCGCCGCCGCCCGTAAGCAGGATGCCGTTCTGGATGATGTCGGAGGCCAGGTCAGGGTTCGTTTTCTTGAACGTTTCCTTGATGTGCACCACCATTTCCTCGCACGGGGCGATAAGCGCCTGGCGCACGTCCTCGGACTGGATGGTGACTTCCTTGGGCTGCTCGGTGATGACGTCCTGACCGGAGATGATCATGTCACGTTCGCGGCCGTCCTCGAACGGCAGGATGGAGCCGATTTTGATTTTGATGATCTCGGCCGTACGCTCGCCGATCTTGATGCCCAGAAGGTCGCGCAGGTGCATGGCGATGGCCTCGTCCATGCGGTTGCCGGCCAAGCGCAGGCTGGAAGACGTGACGATGCCGCCAAGCGAGATGACGGCCACCTCGGTGGTGCCGCCGCCGATGTCCACCACCATGGAGCCGGTAGGCTCGGTGACGGGCAGGTCGGCGCCCATGGCGGCGGCCATGGGTTCCTCGATCAGGTATGCTTGGCGCGCGCCCGCCTGCACGGCCGCTTCGAACACGGCGCGCTTCTCCACGGAGGTTGCGCCGCACGGAATGCAGATGACGATGCGCGGCTTGGCCTGCCACGGGTACTTGCGCGGCGCGGCCTTGTTGATGAATGCGCTGATCATGGCCTCGGTGACGTCGTAATCGGCCACCACGCCGTCATGCAGCGGATGCTCGGCGGAAAATGCGTCGGGCGTATGGTTGATCATGTTCTTGGCTTCGTGGCCGACGGCCAACACGCGATGCGTGCTTTTCTCGATAGCCACAACGGAAGGCTCGTTGACCACAATGCCCTCGCCCGGGATGGCGACCAGGGTATTCGCGGTGCCAAGGTCAATGGCCATGTCACACGACATCTGGCCAGTGAGCCCCGAGAAAAAATCCAAGAATGACATTTAGGCAAACCCCTTGTGCTACGTTTCTAGTGAAACCCGATTCTAGCACAGGGCATTTGCGCCCTCATCACATGCGCAAGGAAATCCATCAGGGACACGCATTAAGCATTTTCCCCGCGATATGTGCGCCAAGCAACAGCAAGAGCGCTCGCAACCGTGCGGTCACAAGCGCTCTTTCAAGCACGTTCACCTTTTACTGCGTTTGCGCGGTTAGGCGTTCACGTAGATGTAGATGATGCGGATGGTGTCGGCTAGGTTGCCGGAGGCGTTGGCTGTGCTGTAGTCGTACAGCAGCACGCTTGACCAGTCGTGCGACGCGCCGTTGATGTCCACCTGGCCGCTGAACGAGCAGTTCTCCTTCACCAGCGTGGTGCCGTCGGTGGCGTACGTGGAGTACGCCGTCTTGTCGGTGGGCAGCGTGGCCGCGCCATCGACCACGGGCACGCCCGCGTCGCGCAGCGTCTTTTCCACCACGTGCTCGTTCTTCACCGCATCGGCGAAGCTGAGCGACCCGTATCCCAGCGACGCGGTGGCCGCGGAATAGCCCGCCTGGATGATCTTGCCGTCCTCGTTCAAGCCCAGGTACACGCTGGGCGTGCCGGAACGCGTATCGGCGGGCTCGGTGGTCAGCGCGATGGTGACGCTTTTCTTCACGGCGTTGCCCTCTTCGTTCACGTCTTTGCTGGACGTGACGGTAGCGCCGTGTTTCAGCTGCTCAACGGCCTGGTCCTGCGTCATGCCCAGCACGCTGGCCAGGTTGGGCACCTCGGTTTTCTTCGCCGTGGCCGACGCGGCGTCCTTGCCGGAATTATCCTGCGACAGGTTGCCCACGTCGGTGGACTGCTGCTGCGCCTGGGTTTGCTGCACCATGGCGCGGCTGGACTCGTTAGCCAGCTGCCAGGCGTAATAGCCCAGCGCGCAGATGAGCGCGATTAGCAGCACCACAATGACCACCAGCACCTTGCGCACGCGGCGCGACTTCTTCAGGTGCGGATGCTCTTCCACCACCGCGGCCACGCGGCCGTGCTTGCCGCGCACGTGCACGGGGTCGGGCGCGGGAGCGGGAATCTCGTCGCCGAACACGGGCTCGTCGCGCGGCTCTAAGCTTTCCACCGGGTCGGCGTAGTCTTCGCTGGTGTCGCCCTGGTACTTGAAACCGCCCGCGTGCGCGCCGTGGCTGGCGGGCACGGGCGCGAACGCTTCGGTCAGGCCCAGGTTCGTGTCGCCATCGACCGTGCCGTTGTCGGCGAAGCTGCCACCGGCACCGATGGGCGCGAACGCCTCGGTCAGGCCAAGCGACGTATCTTGATCAGGTTGTTCTTTGCGAGCGCCACGGGCTACGTTGAAGCTGTGTTTAGACATGGTCTCACCTTCCTATTGCTGCAACTAGTGCATGAAGCACGTGAAGTACACGATGGCCGCCACGATGATGATGGCCACGCCGGCAAGCACGGCCTTCTGCATGCCCGACATGGGGCCGGCTTCCAGGTCCTCGAGCGTTTGCTCGTTGTAGTCGTCGGCCGGGCGAGCGGCGTGCTGGGGCGCTGCGGGCTTGGACTCGAAAGCACTCGCGGGCTCAGACGCGGGTTCCGGCTCGGGCTCGTAAACGGGCTCGCTTTCGCCAGACGGCGCTTCGGCTTTCCATTGCGCCTGGTCAGCAGGCATTTCTTCGACAGCTTCGGCCTGCACCTGGGGCGTTGTGGCGTACGCGCCTGCCTGAATGACCACGTCATCGTCTTCGCCGGCATTCACCGTGATGTGGGAAAAGCGCTTGTCGTCCGCCACGGGGGCCTCCTGCCTTGCTTTGCTTGCTTGCCGTCTGCGTTTACCCGCTGATTATATCGGATAGCCGCGCCGGGCCCGCGCGTGCGCGAGAAAAACCACGGAGCGCCGGCAACGCGCGGCGCGGGGCGCGGCCGTTGTGCGACAATAGCGCCATGCAACAACGCCATACATTAGTAAGAAAGGCGGTCTTCATGGACCTGGTCCAAGGACAGAACCTGCACGGGTTTACCGTGCTCACGGCCGAGCCGCTGCCCGAAATCGACGGCACGGCGTACACGCTTTTGCACAACGTCAGCGGCGCGAAGCTGCTGTACCTGCAAAACGCCGACGACAACAAGGCATTCTCCATCGCGTTTCGCACGCCGCCGGCCGACGACACGGGGGTGTTTCACATCCTGGAGCATTCCGTACTGTGCGGATCGGAGAAATTCCCGGTCAAAGAGCCGTTCGTCAACCTGCTGAAAACCAGCATGCAAACGTTTTTAAACGCCATGACGTTCGGCGACAAAACGCTATACCCCGTCGCGTCCACGAACGACCAGGACCTCATGAACCTGGCCGACGTGTACATGGACGCCGTGCTGCACCCCGATATCTACCGCAAGCGCCAGGTGTTCGAGCAGGAAGGCTGGCACTACGAGCTGGTGGCGGCCGATGAGGCTGGCGAAGGCGAAGCGGGCGCAGATAGCGAAGGAACCGGCGCCGAGGCGGCGGCGCGGCCGCAGCTTACGTACAACGGCGTGGTGTACAACGAGATGAAAGGCGCGCTGTCCGATGCGTCCAGCGTGCTGTACGACCAGCTGCAGGCAAGCCTGTTCCCCGACACGCCGTATGCGTTCGAGTCCGGCGGCACGCCCGAGGCTATCCCCACGCTAACCTACGAGCACTACCTGGAAGAGCACGAGCGCCACTACCGCCTGGACAACAGCTACCTAACGCTGTACGGCAACGTGGATTTGAACCGTATGCTGGCGTTTTTGGACGAGCGCTACCTGACGCCGGTGGCTGCTGAACAGGCGAAACGCGCTGCCGAGCGCGCGGCGGCCGGACTGGCGCCGCTTGAACCGCGCACGTTGCCCGAGCAGGCGCCCGTGTGCGCGCTGGGCGTTCGCCGCACCATGGCAACCGCGCCGGAAAACGCCTGCATGGGGCTGGGCTACGTTATCGGGCACGTGCGCGAGCGCACGCGCATCGTGGCCTGCGACATCCTGCTTGACGCCATCGCCGGCAGCAACGAGGCGCCGCTGAAGCGCGCGCTTCTGGATGCGGGCCTGGCCGGCGACGTGCAAGCTTACCTGGCCGATTCCGTGCAGCAGCCGTTCGCGGTCATCCAGCTGCGCGGGCTGGGCGAAGACGCACGCAAGCGGTTCCGCACCGTGGTGAACGACGAGCTTTCGCGCCTGGCCGCGGGCGGGCTTGACCATGCGCTGGTGGAGGCGTCGTTGTCGCGCGCCGAGTTCGTCATGCGCGAGCGCGACTTCGGCGTGGCAGACGGCGTTGCGCTGACCATGTCGGCGCTGTGCGGGTGGCTGTACGACGATGCGCTGGCTACCACGTACCTGCGCTACGAGGACGACTTCGCTTACCTGCGCCGCGCGCTTGACCAGGGGTATTTCGAGGAGCTTATCCGCAGCGTGTTTTTGGAAAGCCGCCACATGGCCGAGGTGGAAGTGGTCCCGGTCAAGCAGGCCGACGACGGCGAGGCCGCGCGCCTGGCAGCCGTGGCCGAGGGCTTTGCGCCCGAGGATTTCGCGCGCATTGAGGCCGAGGTGGCCGAACTGCGCCGCCTGCAGGAGACGCCCGATTCGCCTGAGGCGCTGGCAACGCTGCCGCAGCTGACGGTGGCCGACATTGGCCCGGCGCCCGTGGAACCCGCATATGGCCTGGTGGAGGGAACGCCGGTGCCGTGCATTCGTCATACGCTGCCCACGCGCGGGTTGGCGTACGCCTACCGCTACTTCGACATGAGCGCGCTTGCGTTCGAAGACCTGCCGTACGCGGCCGTGCTGAGCATCGTGCTGGGCAAGCTGGCCACGGGTTCGCACACTGCGTCCGAGATCGACACGCTCACGAACGGCAAGCTGGGCAACTTCTCGGTGTTCTGCGAGATTTACGAAGACGAAGCCGACCCGGCCACGTTCCGTCCCGTGTTCGTGGCGGGCGCGTCAGCGCTGGCGGAGAACATCGAGTGGCTGGCGAAGCTGCCGGGCGAGATTCTGGCGTCCACGCAGTTTACTGACACGGGCAAGATCCGCGACGCGCTCAAGCAGCGCCGCATCGGCATGGAGCAAAGCTTCGCGAACGCGGGGCACTCGGCAGCCATGGCGCGCCTGACGTCGTACTTCCTGCCGACAAGCGTGGTGCGCCAGCAGCTTGGCGGCGTGGGCTTCTACCAGTTCCTGAAAGATTTGCTGGAGCATTTCGACGAACGAGCCGATGATCTGGTGAAACGCCTGGGTGAAGTGTCGCACAAGCTGTTTGGCGCCGAAAACCTTACCATGTCGTTTGCCGGCGGCGATGCCGAGTTCGACCGCTTCTGGGAGTGCGCGGACATTTGCGCGCCCGAAAGCGAGCGCCCGGCGGCCGCGCTTGCGGTTCCCGAGCCGAAGGTGCTCAACGAGGCGTTCATCGTGCCCACCGACGTGTGCTACGTGGCCTGCGGCTACGACCGCCGCGCGCTCGGCGCGCCGTACACGGGCGCGTGGCAGATCGCGTCGCGCGTGCTGTCGTACGACTACCTGTGGAACGAGGTGCGCGTGAAGGGAGGCGCGTACGGCGCCGGGTTCCAGGCTGTGCGCTCGGGCACCGTGCGCTTCTATTCGTACCGCGACCCGCACCTCGACGAGACGCTTGCGCGCATGAACGCTACGCCCGCATGGCTGGCGGCGTTCGAGCCCACGCGCGAGGAGATGGACGGCTACATCGTCAGCACCGTGGCCGGGTTCGACACGCCGCTGAAGGCGCGCATGCTGGTGCGCCGCCAGGACGGCGATTTCTTCAGCCGCCGCAGCCCCGAGGCGCGCCCCGAGACGCGCCAGCAGATGATCGACACCACGCCCGAGCAGCTGCACCAGCTGGCCGGCACCATCGAAGGCGTGCTGGCGAAGGGCGCCCTGTGCGTGTTCGGCAACAAAGACATCATCGAGAGCGCCAAGGCCGACCTGCACGTGGTGGATTTGCTGAACGAGTAACGAGTTCGACTGGCGAAGCTGGTTGACAAGCTGGATGAGGCGAGATAGCAAGCGCCCCGCATTCCCGAACGGAATGCGGGGCGCTTTTGCGTGCGGGGGGGGGGTTCGTTGAGCTTGCTTCCGCTATTCCCCCGCGAACTCGTCCACGAAGTGCAGGATGATGGCGGCGCTGGTGGGGGTCATGCGTTCACCGGGTAGTTTGCGGGTGGCCGTGGGGATGCCGCGCGCGATGATGGCCGCCGTGGCCGGCGCGGGAATGGCCAGCTCGCCGTGAGCGCACATCACCGTGCCTTCGCCCGTTTGCGCCGGCGTTGCCACAATACGCTGCGGGTTTGCCTGCTCGATGGCCAGACACAGCAGCAACGTGTTGCGGATGCGCGCGCCGTCTCCCACCTCATGGAAGTGCGTTTCGCCAACCGCGCAACCGTGCGCCGCGGCCTCGGCCTCAGCCAGGATGGTGTACACCGCTCGCAAGTCGGCCTTCACGCGGTCGCTTACGGCCAGCGTATCGATGGTGGCCAGCACTTCGCCGATATTGTGGTGGTGCCGCTCGGGCACGCCCGCGGCGGCCGCCGCCTGCTCAAGCTGTTCGCGCGCACCTTCCGGTAACTGCAACAGCGTGTCACCCAGAAGTTGAGCGCGCGTGGCGTTCTCCGACAAATTCCAACGCAGCGTGTTCATGGCGCCGCCCCTTTCTTCGCGCGCGACTCCGCACGCCGATTCGATCATATGAGCCTGATAGCCCGCCCCGAAACCGTTGTCGATGTTCACAACGGAAACGCCCGAGGCGCACGAGTTCAGCATGGCCAGAAGCGCGGCCAGCCCGTTGAAGCTGGCGCCGTAGCCCACCGATGTGGGCACCGCGATGACCGGACATTTCGCCATGCCGCCCACCACGCTTGCAAGCGCGCCCTCCATGCCGGCCACTGCCACGATGGCCGCGGCGCCCGCAAGGTCGTCCGCATGCGCAAGCAGCCGGTGAATGCCGGCTACGCCCACGTCGTACAGGCGCACCACGCGCGAGCCAAGCACCTCGGCCGTGACGGCCGCCTCTTCGGCGCAGTAAAGGTCACTGGTGCCGGCGCACGCCACGGCAACGTAGCTTGCGCGCGCAGGCGCGGGAATGGCACCGTAAATGCCCAGCTTAGGAATGGGACGATACTCGAATGCAAGGCCGGCGGGCGCTTCGTCATCGGCTTGCGCCAGAAGGCAATCAACTTCGCGGGCTTTTTCTGCGTCAAGCCGCGTTACCAGCACGCATAGCTGACCAGCCGCAGCAAGCGCGCGGCAAATCTTGGCGATTTGCTCGGCCGTTTTGCCTGCGCCGTACACCACCTCGCCTGCGCCCGTGCGCGCCGCACGCTGCGTATCAACCTTCGCAAAATCCAAGTCGGTGAAGCCCTGCCCCGCAAGCATTCCTTCCGCCAATTCAGGCGTAAGCTCGCCTGCCGCCACGCGTTCAAGCATTTCGCGCATCCGCCGTTCGTCCAAGCCGTTCCCTTCCCTATCATCAATCGCTTCACTATGCTTTCGTGAATATTACACAACCTGAAGCTGGCTTCAGGTCAAGGCGCGTTCGCCAGCGTACACGAATTCGCTACGCAATAGCGCGCCCAAACGCAAAGCGGCCCCTGCGAAGTACGCAAGGGCCGCGTGATTGCAGGTTGCCGCTTGGCGCCCTGCCGCTAGTTCGTGGAAGTCGTAGTAGTTGCCGAATCGCTGGCAGCCGTGCTGGAGGAATTCCGGCCGGCCGTGGTGGCGGCAAGCGCCGCGGCAACGGGGTCGGTGGTGGTTGCCGTGTCGGCAGCGGTATCGGACTTGCCGGAATCCTTGCTGTCGGATTCGCTATCGCTTGAAGAAAGCGCGCCCGCCGTCAGCTTAATGCTGGATAGGTCCATTTTCTGGCCTAGCCACTTCTTCTGAATGACCGCAGCCACGCCATTGCTGTTCAGTGCGGAAAGTGCATTCGAAACGGCCTGCTTGAGCTGGGTGTTTCCGTCAAGCACGCCCACGGAGTACCCGCCGACGGACTGCATGAGCGCCACCATGTGCACATCCATGCCAGCGTTGTTCGCCACGTACGTGCCCACCACGGCATCGGCGGCCACATACTGCACCTGGCCCGACTGCAAGGAGGAGAACGCGCTCTTCAGGTCGTCGGTGGTGGTGATGGTGCTGTCGTCGTACTCGTTCGTCACGGCCCAGGCGCTGTTCGACGACACCTGCGCGGCAATTTTCGTGGCCGCGGTGTTCGTGGGCACCGTGGAGTTCGACGACTGCGCGAACAGGGCAACCGCCGTGGGCAGGTACGTGTCCGACGTCCAGAACGTGGCGGACGAATCGGCCTTGCTGACGCCCATGACCAGGTCAACCTTGCCCGACGACAACGCAGAAGCTGCCTCGGTTCCCACATCGGTGACTTCAAGCTTCAGGCCCAGCTGATCGGCCAGCGCCGCCGCCATGTCAACATCGATGCCGACGATTTTCGTGGAAGAGGAAGGCTGCCCGGCCAGCGGCGCGTTGCTGGCGTTCACGCCCACGCGCAGCACGCCCTCTTGCGCGATGGTTGGCTTGCTGACCTGCGGCGTTGCCTCGGGGGGAGAATAGGGCTCCTGCTGCTGCTGGCAACCCGCAGCCGTAAGCAACATGGCCGCCGCGCACGCAACCGCAGCGCAACATGCCGCAAAGCGCTTGAAATGCTTCATACCGAACTTCCTCCATCTAGTTCTTGAAAAGGCTTCTTTCGACTGACCTAGTTTTTGACCCCACACTCGCGCACCGGGGTTTAGCTTTCGCGCCGCCCTCTCCTCCGTCGCGACGGTATGTCGCTCGTATAAACGGAAGGTGCGTCTTACCTCTAGGATACGCCATGCTCGTCGGCGGCCGGGCCGCGCGGCTTACGTGGATCCTTTTGACCGCATCTGCCATGGACTAGGGCCCCGAGGGCCCGCAACTACAGACTCGAAAGAAGTGGTAAGTAGTTTAGCAGATGCGCGCCCGGCCGGCACAAGCATGCGCAGAATCTGCAGGGGGCGTGCGCGCGGGCAAGGTTTCGCGTGTTCGCGGGAGCGATGTGCGCAAAAGGTGCGCAAGGTGGGGCTGATACGCTTGAGGGCATGACCATTGCCGCGAACATAGCGAACACGATCGCCCTGTACGGGCTTGGCGCCGCCGAGGCGTTGGCCGAAACCGTGTGGCCGACGCGCTGCGCCGTGTGCGACGCGCCCGGCGAGCCGCTGTGCGAGCACTGCCGCACCGCGCTTCGCTACGTGGATTGGTGGCGCGCCTGCCCGCGTTGCGGCGCGCCGTTCGGACGGCTGCAGTGCTGCGAGTGCAACGAGGTGATGCTGGCTGCCATCGGGCGCAGGCGCCCTGCGTTCGACGGCATGACCGCCGCCGTCACCTACGACGACGCGGCCGCGCGCATCGTGCGCAGCTGGAAAGACGGCGGCGAGCGGCGCCTTGCCCGCGAGATGGCGTGCCTGATGGCGCCACAGGTTCCGCCCGGCTGGCTGACTGACGCGCCCGTGTGCGTGCCCATCCCCGCCAGCGGCGCCGCGAAGCGCCGGCGCGGATTCGACCACGTCGACGAGCTTTCGCGCGAGGTAGCCTGCGCGCTTGGCCTGCGCCGCGTCGGCCTGCTTGCGCCACCGCGCACGCTTGACCAGCGCACCCTCGGGCGCAAAGGGCGCATCGGCAACTTGAGCGGCCGCTTCCGCGTCATCGAAGGCGCAACGGTGCCGCCGCACGCGCTGCTTGTCGACGACGTGTGCACCACGGGCTCCACCATGTCCGCCGCCTGCGACGCCTTACGCGCAGCCGGCGCCCAAACGCTCCACTGCCTCGTGTTCGCGCGGGTGTGAGGAGCCGCCATCCCCTACGCAAGAAAGGCGGCCCGCAGACCGCCTTTCGTTTGCACTTCGTTGTTTGCGATTTTCCCTACGCACACGCCCTTACGCGCGCTCGCGACGCGACTCGCTTTGCGCGAACTCCTGCACATCAACGTTGATGGAGTGCTTAATGGGCTTCCAGTTGCACTTCTTCACCAACGCCACCAGTGCAATGGGCACGTACGTCAGCATAAAGAACGGGAACGTGAACATGTAGCGAATCTTCTTCGCCGTGGTGGAGTGGATGGAGTCCCATTCCACGAACGTGGTAAGTACGCCGAACATGAACATGAACACCAGGTAGTTCATCAGGCAGAAGCAAATCGACGACACCGACGAGGCCACCATGACGCCCGTCGACATCATGCCCGCCGCAGCCAGCGCGATGATGATGGCGTTGAACGTGACGCTGATGATGGTCAGCAGCATGCCGGGCGCAATGGTCATGAGCATGTCGTAGCACGCGAAGCGGCTGCCCTTCGGGTTGGTGACGATGCCTTTCGCCAGGCGCGCGCCGTAGTGCCAAAACACCTGGTAGAAGCCCTTCGCCCAGCGGAAGCGCTGGTTCCACGAATCGCGGAACGTGATGGGCTGCTCGTCGTAGAGGATGGCCGTGGGCGTGTAGCTGATGCGCTCGCCTTCCAAGATGGAGTTCGCCGAGAACTCGATGTCCTCGGTAAGCAGATGCCACTTCCAACCGCCGTTGCGCTCGATGACCTTCGCCGAGATGAAAAAGCCGGTGCCCGAGATGGCGCAGCTGGTGTTCAATGTCAGGCGCGCCTGGTTGAGGAACTTCGCCTCGCGCAGGAACCACACGGCATAACCTGCGGAAATCCAGTTGCTGTCGTAGTTTTTGGAGTTGCGGTAGCTGGTGGAGGCCACGGCGCCGTTGTCGAACGTCTTGTTCATTTCGCGGAAATAGTTCACGTCAAGCACGTTATCGGCGTCGAACACAAAGTAGGCCTCGTAGCCGCGGTCGGCATACTGGCCGAGAATGACGTTGAAGCCGTAATCAAGCGCGTAGCCCTTGCCCACCTGCTCGGAGTTGAAGCGCGGGAACACCGTAGCGCCAGCTTCGCGAGCCACATCGGCCGTGTTGTCCGTGCAGTTGTCGGCGATAACGAACACGTCGATGAGCTCGGACGGGTAGTTCTGCACCTTGATGGAGTGGATAAGCTGCCCGATGACGGCGCTTTCGTTGCGCGCGCTGATGACCACGGCGAACTTGTGGTTCTTTTTCGCTACCAGCTGTTTGGGTTTGTGGGTTAGCACCACGAACACGTAGTACAGCTGGTACGTATAGCAGATGGTGAATGCAAGAAACACGCAGAAGTTGAATATGTCAACAAACGAAACCTGCGAGAAGAACTGATCTAGCACCTTTGCTCCTTTTACGGGCCGCACTCGCTTCGCGGCCGACCTATGCGCCCTGATGGCGCTTTCCCGCCTCCGATACTTGCGCAGGGAAGCCGGGAACGTCCCGCGCGCTGATTGCGTTTCGGGTTCATGCTGTAGGCGGAACGTTTCAAACTTGTAGAATTATAGCGACCGAATTCGCATTTGTCCTGCATCTGTGCGTGTTTGCCACTTTTGCATGGCCAGCGCGGCGCGAATTGTCGGGTTTGCACACCTCTTGCGCACACGCTCTCCACATTCTCCGCCAGCCGTCAGGCGACGGGCGGCTATGGCAACTGCGCGCATGCCCGGGAAGCCAAGCCCTATGCGGCGCGAGCAACCATGGCCCGAAAGTGCTTCGGGACACGCAGTAGAAACGGTGTTGAGACGCCCAAGCCCGTAGCAACAAGTACCGCAGCATCGCAGCCCCTCATTTCGCGACAACTCGCAACACCGCGAACCGCCTTTCGCTCCAAACCGCGATGCCTCGATCCTCCAATGTCGCGCAAGCCCACGTTTCGGCACAATTCGCAACACCGCGAACTGCGTTTCGCCCTAAACCGCGACACCGCGAGTCCCCGAACCGAGACGAACGCAGCAGCGCAAACTCTTATTTCGCAGCAGGCACTACGTCACTGCTCACCGCCGCTTCGCAGCAAGCCGCGATGCTTCGAATTCTCAACGCCGAGGCAAGCACAGTCCAAGCAACTCGACGCGCCAATTCGCTGGCAGCAATGCCCTTTTTGGCCGAAGTGGGATGAACTTCCCGCTATGTTCGACATGTTAGCGAGCCCTACCCTTACGAATCGCTCCCATTTCGGGCGCTTATTCCCTTCAAACCTAGCTTTACGGCGTTTCGCCATACCCCGGCTTTCCCACATCGCGTTTTTCTCGCCTTCGCGCAGAACTGGCCTTTCCCACTTCGCGTGTTTTCCGCCTTCGCGCGCTGCGCCTCTTTCCCATTTCGCGCGATTTAAGCCCACCAGCAAGACGACCTCGAACACCGCAGCCGCAAAATGGAGCCGCTACGATAACCGGCGGCAATGCCGCGTCCGAATCGCCGCAATCGGACGCTTGGCTCGTTCTCGATTACGTTATTCGCAAACGTCTGCAAAGCATTTTCGAGCGCCGAAATTCCCACAACCCGAACTCCAAGAAACCGTGCAAAGCAAGCAAATCGACTAGCGGCAACATGCCGGCGAGCTCTCGATCGAATCACGGGGACAATTCCCGCAAGGTCAGGTGTGTTGTAAGCCGTCAAACCTGCAAAACATCTGCAAGGTTTGATCTTCATAATGAAAAGCCCCGGAATCTTGGCGCGGGCCCTCCCATCCTATAGCCCGGGCAGAGCATTGCGTCCCGCAACGCCGACAAGCACGCCGGGTCAGTCAAACTCGCTACACCTACCAACTGGCAAAACGTCGCAAGCGACAATCAGCCTTCACTCGTTACCGCCCTCGCTAATGGCCCCAGCCAGTTTCTCTCCATCCTTCCGCAGCCAGCCATTCGCACCGCTCAATTAGCATAGCCACCTCGATACGAAAAGAGAAAACCACCATGGATGTCTGCCTTTCCCACTTGACTGCATTTCGGCTTCTCATGCGATCCTCGAACGAAAAACCTGGCCGCAAAACCTTGGCATCGCATACACACGTGCCACTATCAGCGCCGCCAAACAGCTTCGTTGCCGCGCTGAAAAGCGAGCTCAATGCAACAGGCCCCCTTGACGTGCTCGTCTCGTCCGCGAATGGAAAGCGCAACGACCAGGTTACCGTGTCCCATGTGGCGTCAAGACCGTTACCCGCCGGCTCTTTCCGACGGACGAAGTTCCCAAGCGGGGCCATTGCGTGCGTGTGCAGCCCCGAGCTTGTATTCCTCCAACTTGCATCGACTTACACGGTTGACGAGGCAATTTACTTCGGGTTCGCGCTTTGCTCCTCCTACCGCATCGATGCCGCAAGCAAAGGCGGCGTGGCGCATCGGGAAGGAGCGGACAAGCCGCTTACCAGCGCAAGGCAACTTGCCGCATTCCTTGACGCGGTGCCGGGAATGCGCGGATGCGCCAAAGCCCGCCGTGCGCTTGCTTTCGTGAAGGATGGGGCGCGCTCGCCGATGGAATCTGCACTTGCTATGGGATATGGCCTTCCCACGCGGCTTGGAGGATTCAACGTCGGAAAAGTCGCGCTCAACCAGGCCGTTCGCGTGACCAGCGGGGCAACTTCGGAAGGCACACGCTACGCCACGCGCATCCCCGATTTGACGATCACCGCGCGCGGCAAAGACGGGATAGAGCGGAACGTGCTGCTTGACTACGACGCCGACGCGGTACACGCAACCCGCGCGGGCCTTGCGCGCGACGCAAGACGCCGCAACCAGCTAGCGACGATTGATTCTGCGGCCTACATCAGCATGTCGACAGACCAGGCTTTGGAATATCGCTCGTATGCAGACGTTGCCGAGCAGATTCGCATCGCGCTGAAAAGGCCACGCACGCCCAAAGTCTCGCTTGCCAGCAGCAATCCCGCAGCAGTTGAGCGCTACGAACAGGCCAACGCACGGCGCATCGAGTTTTGGAAGAAGCACGTTTGCTTCAGTGATTTTCGGAAATTGGAGCGGTTTTAGTGTTCTGCGACAGCGCGGAACGGAAAAGGTTGTGCTTGCGCGGAGAAAGCCGCCCTCGGCCGAAGTAGGCGGCTGAACGGAAGCAAGCAATGCCCAGTCGAAGCGGGCGCTCCATGAGAGCAAGCGAGACCCGGTAAGTAGGCAGATTGTTGGGACCAAGCGGCACCTGGTCGAAGCGGGCGCTCGATAGGACCAAGCGACGCCCTTCGCCGCTCCCCCCTTCGCAATGTTCCCCGCATTCTCCCTTGCTACGCTTTGCCTTCCAAATGGCTTGCAGCCTTTCCGTTTTTGGTCGAAGTGGGAGCAAGCAAATTCCCACTTCGACCAAATTGGCATCTTGCATGCATTCGGGGGTTGCTCTCTCTTCCCAGAACATGCGATTTTGGCAACCTGGTGACCAACCGGCAACGAAGACACCGCTTTGCCTTTCCCACTTCGCGCCTGTTCGGAATCCCTCCGGAGTCGCTCTTTCCCACTTCCCGCATTTTTGGAACCCCACCGCAACCATTTCCCCACACGCGCATTCGAGGCTTCCCCGAATACGCACCTCCCCTCTTCGCAGCAGGAGGCCCCGGGTCAAAAAATCAGGGAAATGGACAGCGGCGGCGGAAGAAAACGATGCGCGGCGGACCAGCAAGAGCATTCCGGACCAGCAAGAGCATTGCAGAGCAAAGGCGTGCTTGCAGAAATACTGCGGCGAAATGACGTTCTGGAGCAAACGCCGCAACGAGAGAGCTCTGGCGAAAACACTGCAGGACATGAACGCTCCACCGAAAACGCCCCATGGCGGGGGGGCGCTCTAGTGCAACAGGTTCGCCAGCTCGCTGGGTTGGGTGGTTACGGTACGCAGGCCTTTGCGGAGTTTGATGCTTTCGATGTGGACGTCCATGGTTTCGGCCGCTTGCAGGCTGCAGGTGGCGAAACCGGTGAACAGCAGCCGTTTGCGCGCGCAGGACGCCACGCCGTATACGGTTCGCACGTCGCGGGCGTGCTCCCGGCGTCGCGATTGCTCGGCCATGCCCACCGGATCGCAATATGCGCGACACGGGATAAGGCCGTTGACGAAGCCGCCGAACACGACCACGTCAAACCGTAAACCTGCCGCCTGATCTGGGCTTGCGACCAAGATATTCGGCTTGCTGCTTGACGGCGCGTCGTTTTGCTGCGAATCTGCCTCACCAGAAACCGCTTGCTCACGCGGCAACACGCAATCCCCAGGCTTCGCGTGCTCTTCGAATTCAAACGCGTCTTTTACCTGGCAATATGCCGCAAGCAAGTCGTCAAGCAGTGGGGCCGTTAGGCTGTCGGCCGCCACGTTGCCCGCGTCAAGCAGCTCGAGCGCTTCGCGAAGGCGAACCGGTGCACCAGCAGCGCCCGCACCAACCGCCTGGCGCAGGTAATCGACAGCCGCGCTTCGCGCCACGCTGTCGCCAAGCGCAAGCAGCGTACGCCACGCCACGTCGTCAGCCGCGTTCACCCGTAAACGGTACAGCGCGTCGGCACGCGCTCGCTCGCACTGCTTTTCATCGCGAAAATCCTTCAGGTGCAGCTTATCACCGCGCAGCTGGAGAACGGGCAGGCCAACGCGCTGCAAGTTCGCGGCAACGTTGCGCCGCCACAGGCGATTCGTACCGACGATCAGCACGCTTTCGCCGCGCTCAAGCGCCGCATTCGCCTCGACGGCAAGCGCCTGCAGCTCCGCCTCCAAACTTGGCGCCATGCGCAACGCGGGCTCGGCAACGCCTTCGCAAGTATCGGCGTCAAGAGGTTCCGCGGACGGCGTCGCCTGGCCCATCGCGTCGTGCCTGATCAGGGGCGCAAGGGCGGAATCGGCAAGCAACCCCTGCACACGGTGGCGCACCTCGGGCGCCTGGCCGCTTTCGGTCAAGCGCGCAACCTGCGCGCCAGGAAACGCTGCCAGAAGTTCGGCCGCGCCTTCGAAGCAGGGGTATTCCTCGTCGCCGGGAAGACCAGGGCGCTCGGCTGTCGCCACCGTAAGGCCGTAGGCGGCAACCATGCGCACCAAGTGCTGCGACGCGCGGCTGAGCAACTCGAAATCGTCAGCGAGCACATAGTCCCACGAAACGCGCTGTCGCAGCGCATCGTGCTCGCGCAACGCATGCAGCGCCAGGTTCGACGCCTCGCACGCAAGCACGCCGCCTGTAAAGCGAAGGTTCGCGCGCATTCGTTCGATGACCAGGTCTTCTTCAGCCGTTTGCTCCCAAGTATCGTCGGACAGGTTGCTCCAGCCCGCACGCAAGTACGCCAGTACTTTGCGAAGGCGGCGGTTCTTCATCTGGCTGACCTTCAGGTCTTCCAGCAAAACAGTCTCCTCGTACGGCTCAAGCACGCGCGAACCGCGGCCAAACACCGCCTGCGCCTCAGACGCGGCCAAAACAGCTTGCGCAACCTCTGCGCAAGAAAGAATGTAAGCAGCGCCCGGTTCGCCCTTTTCAAAGGAGCCAGCAGTTAAAGACCGCACCTCAGCACCAGAAAGGAAGTCGACATCACGTGAAATTAACGGCGAAACTATGGTGTCATCAGGCGCGAAAGTCTCGTCACTCGTTAATGATTCAACACTTCGTACCGCCGACTCAGTTTGCGAAGGTTCTTCCTCAAACTTGCAAGCAATAGTTTCATCGGTAGCCTGCGCACTTGTACTCTCCATCGTCAGCGCTTTCCCGCAAGCGCGTGCCCCATCTGCGCTCCCCGCATCATACGAAGTTTCAGCGTTTTCGATAACAGCCTTTTCGGAGAAACTTTCCGCGATGATTTGTTCGTCCATCACGTCATTCACGACGCCCCAATCAGCATCATCTGGAGTAAACATTCTGGCACGATTATCTCCGGCGCGCAAAGTCGTAATTGCAGCATCAATACGCTGGCCAACTGCCCGCTTATCGCGTTCGCGGGCGCAGACGAACAGAACGCGCGCTCCTTCAGCGGCGCGGCGGGCCGCTTCTTGCACCAGCGCATCGGTGCGTCCCGTTTGCGGCGCGCCTACCAGGCACTTTACCTGCGCATTGCTGTTGGGAATGTCGATCATGTCCGTCGCTCCTTTCGAAGGGAGGGGGAAGGCAGCCCGGAAAAGGCCTGTTATGGGGAGAGGAACACCCGAGCCGCCTTGAGGATAGGCGCACCGCCTGCAGCGCCCATCCTCAAGGTGGCCCGGTGGCGCGGCGTTCGTGGCACCACCGGGCAATAAGCAATCAACACGCAGGCGTTACCGCTTCTCGCCGCTAGTCGGCAAAGCGTCGGCGCCCGCCGTTTCGGGCAGCTTGCCCGTGCCCGCAAACGCCTTCAGCTTGATGGCGTTGCCCGGGCAGCCCTCGATACACTCGCCGCAACGCGTGCACTCGTTCCACGAGGTGCCCAGCTGGGGATGACGCGGGTCGATGCCTTGCTCGCACACCTGCGCGCAGCGCCCGCACGTGCGGCCCGACTCCGTCTCGATGCATTTCGCGACGTCCACCTGCGGGCGGAACGTGCGGTTCAGCCGCCCCGCCAGGCTCATCAGCGCGGAAAGCGGGCAGATATGGCTGCACCATTTGCGGAAGAACACCACTTCTACCAGCAGCAACGCCGGAATGGCCACCACAGACCACGTCACGTCGCCCGAGCCGAACAGCGCGATAAGCACGAACACGAGCGCAAACGTTAGGCCAATGGGGCATACCAGGCAAAATACCGGGAAGCCGAAGATGGCCGCCGAAAGCAGCGCCGAGCCCAGCACCAGGTTGCGCGAGTTGTTCGGCGCCGCAGCCCCGGCGCACCCGTGCGACTTGCACGCGCCCTTCAACAGCGCCTTCTCCTTCTCCGTCAGCTCGACCGCGGGCGCAGGCGCCGCAGCATCCGCAGCATCCTTGCCCTTGCCGGCCTTATCGGGACGCGAAAACGCGCCGCGCAGCTTCGACACCACGGGCACAGGGCAGATCCAACCGCAAAACGCCCTGCCAAGCAGTACGATGGCAACCAGCGCAATGACCAGGGAAATCACCGCATGCGGCACCATGGTTTTGCTTGCCAGCATGGTGCCGAGCGCGCCAAGCGGGCACAGCACGGAAATGCTGCCCCAACCCAGCGCTGAAAGATCGCCGAACCCCACGTGCAGCACGTAGCCGACACCGGCCAGCGCCAGCACGGCCAAGGGGACGATGGTTCGCAACGTTTTCAACTTCATGACATCCCCCTTTACGCGCTGACCTGGTCAAGCGGCTTGACAACGATAGCGCGCGCCGTGGCGCCTTCGACAATGGAGCCCTCTTTCGGCGACACGCACGACGTTTGGCACGCGCCGCACCCGTTGCACTTATCTCCAACCACCACAGGGCGCTTGTAGTCGTCAAGCGTGATGGCCTCGTAGGGGCACGCGTCGTAGCAGAACCGGCAGCCGTTGTAGCGCGCCCAGGCCAGACACCAGCTTTGCTCGATAACCGCCTTGCCGATGATGGTGGTCTGCGCCGTGGCACCCGCGTCCAAACGCAGCGCCTTCGTGGGGCACGCCTCCACGCACAGCGGCACGCCGCCGTTTTCCTCGGTGCAGAAATCGCACCAGCCCACGTCGAAGTTGGCGGCAGGCAGGCGAACACCCAGGACGCCGTCCTCAAGGTGCGACGAGCGCAGCACCCGACGCGGGCACGCCTCGATGCAGCGCTCGCAGCGCACGCACGCACTGATCACGTGGTCCTCGTCCTGGCCGCCCGGCGGGCGAACCTGCGCAACCGCCGGCACCACCTTCAAGCCGCCCAAGGCCAGAAGCGTTGCGGCGCCGCCGCATCCCAAGGCAAACGCACGCCGCGACATGCCGGCATACGTTTTCTCGGCCTCCTCCATGAATTACCCCCTTAGAACCTTTCTCTTACCGCGAACGCCGCACGCACGCCGCGCCCGCCGCCTATCGCCAGGCGCAACGCGCCCAACCCTCGCATTTCCCGCCGCCGCGCCCTGCGGACTCGGGCGAAGCCGGCAGTGCCGGGCAAAATCCAGCGGCCACGCCTGCCCAAGCGCTTTGGCGCCTGCGCCTCGTCCGCCAACGGAATCGCCCTATTCGGCCGGCTGCTCGTCCTCGTCGTCAGACAGCATGTCCTCCATCAGCTCGGTGTCCACCTGTAAAAAACCGTCCGTCATATACGAAAGCCCCTCGTAAAACGCCGTTTTCGTGAAGTCGCGCATCTGCTCGGTCAGAAGCGGCGCCCACGCGCCCAGGTGGTCTTCCATGAAGTTGTACTGACATTTCACCAGGTTGTACGCGTCTTCGCCGCGGTCTTCGCGCAGCGCGGTGACCGTGCGGTCGATCAGCACCTGCATGTACTCAAGCTCAAGGGCAATGTGGTCTTCGCCCTCTTTCCAGCTTTCCTGCTTGTCAAGCCCAGCTGCACGGTACAGCGCCAGAATCTCGTCGCGCGCGCCCTGCATGAGCAGGCGTTTCTCGGACGCGTACACGCTTTCAAACGGATATGCGGCCGCATGCCCGCTGTAGCCGTGGCCGAAAAACGTGCGCATGTAGTCGGCGGCAAGCTCGGTCTTCGAGTTCTCCCACAAGCCGGAAAGCCACGTGGCAGCCAGCTTGTGCCCGCGGTCGAGCGCAGCGTTGCCCGTGGACACGCGCCACTTCAGCCCGTACAGCTCGTCGATAAGCTCTTGCGTGCATTCCTCGCGATACAGGCGCGCCAACAAGCCATACGTCTTCGCGCGCCCCTCGTTGATAGCGATCAGGTCCTCGATGGCCGCCTCAGCGGCTGCATTGTTCTCGGTCATGTTCTTACCCCCTACCAGTTCACGCCGTCGGACTCGGTTTGCGCAGGCTGCGCGCCAGTGGGCACAACGTAGCTGTCCACCACGTCGGCCAGGTTCTCGGCAAGCGCCTGGCGACCCACCTCGGTGATCTTCCACGCCTTGCCGTTCCATGCCACGGCCTCGCCGCGCTCAAGCGCCTCCACGAAATGCTGCACGAAGTAGTTGCGCGGCTCGGTGGCCACCAACGGATCGCTATCGACGGCGGCCGACATCTGCTTCATGGACACGCCCTCATCCGCGGTACACAGCGTAAGCACGCGCTTGTACAGCGTCAGGTATTCGGCTTCCTCGGCGAACGTGGCCTCAAGCTTCTCGATGGGATGGTACGAATCCAGCTGCGCCTGGCCCGCCTCAGTGATCTGCCAATACGGCATGGGCGCGGGCACGGCCTGCCAGCATTCCACGCCGTCTTCCACCACGATCTTCGGCTCGGGCTTGAAATCCTCGTAGGGCGTGCCGTCTTCAAGCACGCGGCGCACGGCGCCGGCGGTTTCCAGCATGGTGCAGATGTTCGAAGTGGAATACACCGAGAACTTATGGGCGCGCAACGCGTCGATCACGCTTCCCACCTGGTCGTTTCCCACAGGCTCGCGCAGCGCGCGCAGCACGCCGTACAGCACGCGACGATGCGGGTTCATGTTGTTGAACAGCTCGCGGATGCGCTCCTCGGCCGGACGTGCGGCGTACTCCGGCGTTGCCTGGTCCACAGCCGGCATCTGCGGAACGCGGTCGGGGTCGGGCGGCAAAAACTCCGTGCGCCCTTCTGTGTTCGGCAGGAAAATGCCCGGGTCGTTGCCCACCTCGTCCATGGTGGTGGGTTCCTCGCCGAAATTGAACGTGCCGTCCTCCAGGGAGAACGAGAAATTCTTCAAATCGAAATCCGCCATGATCTCCTCCAAAACATAAAGCGGGTATCAGTTCAGTCCGTACATGCGCAAAAGCGCCTGCGACCCCAGCGTTGAGGGCCGGTTTGCGCCGAACTGCGCGAACAGCGGCGTGGGACGCGTCAGGGCAACGCACGCTCCGCCTTCGGTCTTCGTGCGTGCGAAGCGAATGCCGGCACGTTGCGCGAAATCAGCGTCCACCTTCGAGAAGCCCGAATAGTACAGACGCTTCATCACGTGGTCGGCAACCGACAAAAACGCCTGCTCAGCAGCCTGTTTGGTACGAGCTGCCCACGCTGCGTCCTGTCCGTACGCATCCGGCCCCGGCACCAGCCCGTCCACGCAGCCCACGAAAAACGCCTGTGCATACGTACCGGTCACGTGCGTGTAGGGAACGATGGCCGCCACCTGCAGCCCTTCGGGCGCCGTGGGGTTCTCAAGCTGGCCGATTAGCAGGTCGTACAGCTGCTGCGGCGTTTCATCACCGCACACATGCAACAGCCCGTGATGCAGCTCGGGACACGCATGCAAGTCGGCCAGACGCACCAGCGCCGAAGCCTGCGCGCCGCTGTAGTGGGCAAGCAGCTCGTCAAGCTCCGCGCGGCTGTGCCCGCCGGCCTCCCACCGACGCTGCAACTCGGCGTCGTGCGGATGCGCGATGATCTCGAGCAACGCCAAGCGGCTTTTCGCCGCATCGCTTACGTGCACACGCCCGGCGCGGATGGACGCCTTCAGGCCCGTGGCGTCGCACGCGCGCTTCGCCTGCACGGCCCACGCCATGTTCGGCACCACGATGACCAGGTCATTGGCATCGTCGATGCGACGAAAATGGAACGCCTCCAACAGCCGCGCCGCACCGGCAAGCTCATCGGCCGGCGTGGCCCATTTCACGAAGATGCGCTCGGGCGCAGCCGGTGCCACCTGCCCCGCGCGCTCGCTGGCTTCCATGACGCCCAGCTATTCCGCGAACGCCAGCGCCGACGAGTCATAGCGCCGGCACGTTCCGTCCGCGAACTGCACGTCCCACTGCGAGTAGTCAACCTCGAACGAGAACGGCTCGGGCGGCTCCACCACTTCCTCGCGCTCGAAGTTCGGCAGCTCTTCGGAATCGGTGACGGGCACCGCCGTGTTCTCGTAGCTTTTGCGCTCGCGGTCGTACGCCAGCCACTCGGAGCTGTCGTAGTCGATGGCCGGCGGCTCCTCTTTCGGCGCCGCTTCGGGCGCGGCCTCGTCTTCTTCGGGCTCCGGATGCTCTTCCTGCCACGTTTCCCACGCCACGGCGCGCTGGCTCTCGTAAGCGTCGTCGGCCGGGATGCGCACGCGAACGGCGTTGGCGAACATGCCGTCGTTAAGCAGCGAACGCGCCATCCCCACGGCGGCGTTAAGCTCTTCGGGCACGAAACCGAGCAGATCGGGGTGCAGACTTACCACGAATTCGCCACCCTGAAGCTCGATGTCGAAGTTGTCGAAAATCACTTCCGGCAGGCCGATCAGGCGCTGACGGCGATTGAACGCCTTCATGTTCGACCCCACCTTGTGCAAGATGTTGCCGATCCAGTGCTCCACAACCTCGTTCCACAGCGCATCGGCGCCTTCGTCGGCCGAATGCAGGTATTTGCGCTGACCGAAGTTCACGATGGCGCGGGCGCGGTTGCTGACCGGCGCATCCTCTGACGCCGGGGCGTGCTTGCGCACCAGCGGCGCACCTATATATGAGTAGCAGCGCTTCAACTCAAGCTCGGTGTCCTGATACGCCAAGCGCTCGTCAAGATCGAGCACCAGCGTCAAAGACGGTCTGATCAATGCCATGAAAGCCTCCTCGTCTTTAGTCCCCATAACGTCTTCGAGTATATGAGTGCGCGCGGGCGGCAAATAATATCAGCCCTATGATTTTGGGCTTTCAAAACGCTCTATGATTAAGAAAAGCGCAGTTCAGACGTCATATGGCTGCTGCGATACCGAATACGCAAGGGGGAGAGGGGCCATGCCAAGCATCGCAAACATGCTCGGGCTGATAGAGAAGGTAGGCAGCCCGTTTATCACCGTCCACCAAGACCGTTGCGCGCTGGTGCGCAACCGCCACGCCGACTGCCTGCGCTGCGCCGGCGTGTGCACATCGGGGTGCATCCACTACGACGAGCAGGCCGAGCAGCTGGTTATCACGCCCGAGCTGTGCATCGGCTGCGGAACGTGCGCCACCGTGTGCCCGACGTGTTGTTTGGAAGCGCACCACCCCAACGACACGGAGATGATCGAGCGCTGCCGCACAGCCGCCCGCGCCACCGGCGGCACCATCACCATCGCGTGCGGCACGCGGCTTTCGCAAGCCGCCGGCCTGTACGACACTGACAAGGTAGTGCGCGTGGAATGCCTGGGGCGCGTGGAAGAATCGGTGCTGACGCTCATGCAAAGCGAAGGCGCCAACATCGTGCTGGTGCACGGGCAGTGCGCCGAATGCGAGCACCGCTGCGGCTGGAACATGCTGCAAACGGTGCTTGAAACCGAGAAAACCCTGCTTGAAGCGTGGCGCCAGCCGCTGAACGTGCGCGTATCCGCAAAGCTGCCCGCCGCCACGCGACGCGCCACCGACGAGGCGTTCGACAAATCGAAACGCCAGGCGTTTGAGGAAAGCGGCAAGGACGCGGCGCGCGTTGGCGGCGTGCTGGCCGATTTCGCCGTATCCGAAATCACGGGCGCCGAGTTCAGCCCGCAGAAAACGAAGAACTACGTGAAGGTTATGGCCGACGGCACGCTGCCGCACTTCTTGCCCGACCGACGCGAGCGCCTGCTTGACGCGCTTGCCACGTTCGGCGACCCCGACGACGTCATGATCGACACGCGCCTGTGGGGCCACGTCATCATCGACACCGAGAAATGCCAGTCGTGCCGCATGTGCGCCGCGTTCTGCCCCACCGGCGCGCTGCGCAAATTCGGCGAGGACGAAGGCGAAGGCAGCGAATTCGGCGTGGAACACTACCCCGGCGACTGCGTGAAATGCCACAGCTGCGAGAAGATCTGCCCCGCCGACGCCATCACCATCTCCGAGGAAGTGTTCGCGCGCGAGCTGTTCGCCGGCGCCACCGACGCCTATTACATGAAGCCGGTGCCCGTCAAGCGAGGGCAGGCGCACACCATTTGGAAGCTGCAGCAAACCATGTGCCTCACCGACCAAGTCTACGAGCGCTAGCGCGCATAACCGCTAAAGGAGCAACCCATGGCAATCACCCTTATCAGCACCCGCGAAGTGCAAGATGGCGCGAAAGTGCGCATGCGTTTTTCCATCACCGGCGCGCACAAGCAAAGCTTGGCAACCGAAGCGCTGCACGGCTTGGCGCAGGAGCGCGGGCTGCGCGTGAGCGATGGAAAAATCTACGATGAACTGGTGAAACAGCTGGGGTTTTCCACCGTTGAGGAGCGCATGGCGTCTTACATCGCCCTGCGCACCGGCCTGCCCGAAGCGCGCCGGCAAAACCTTGCCATCCTGTTCAACCCCGAGCCGGTCAAGCCCACCATGCCCGATGCGCTAAAGAAAACCGACGACACGTTCGAGGTGGACGTGTTCGTGAACCCGTGCTTCGAGCTGTCGTCCTACGAGCCCGTGTACCTGCACGAGCCACCGGCTCAGGTGACCGAAGAAGCCGTAAACGCGCAAATCATGCGCGAAATGAACCGCTTCGCCACGTACGAGGTGTCCGACGGCCCCGTGACCGAGGGCGATTGTGTGCAGGTAAACATGTCCACGCTGGCAAACGGCGTGCCCGAGATGTCGCTTTCCGGCGACGGGCTTGCCATCGTGCTGTCGCGCGAGCTTATGCCCGAGGGTTTCGTTGCCGCCGTTGAGGGCATGAACGTGGGCGACCACAAGGAATTCCAGTTCACGAACAAGGAAAGCAACCAGAACCTTGTGCACTATAGCGTGGCCATCGACGTGTTGGACAAGCGGCGGCGCGTAGTGCCCGAGCTTACCGACAAGTTCGTGGCGGCGCGCCTGTCGCAAGAGGACAAAACGGTCGAGCAGTTCCGCAACCGCGTGCGCGCCTACCTGCAAGGCCGGATCAGCGAAGGCGACAGCGCGCGACGCGAGGAGCTGGCCGACGCTGAGCTAGGCCGACGCCTGCGCGGCGCCATCCCCGATGCGCTCATCGAGCGCACGGCCGCAGACATGTTGGAATCCATTCGCGCGAACTCGGCAGCGCAGGGGCTGACGTTATCCCAGTTCATCGAGATGCAAGGCATAAACGAGAAGCAGTTTCAGATGACGGTGATGATGCAGGCACGCGAATCGCTGCGCCAAGGCCTTGCGCTTGACGCGCTGTTCGAGCACCTGGACATGCAGCTTGACGAAGCCGATTTCGATCGCGCGCTCACCGAGCTGGCGCCCGGCGCCGAAGACGAAGCGCGCAAGAACTTCCAGGCAAACGACGCCTGGTTCATCGTGCGCAACATGGCAGTGCGTCTGAAAGCACACGATTGGCTGATGCGCACGGCAGTGTTTGCATAACGCACGGCGCGGAAATGCCCAGCAACTAAGAAGCGGCGGCCCGAGGCATCCTCAGGCCGCCGCTTTTGCGAGCCGACAAGGGTACAGGTCGTTTGTCAGATAAGCCCTCGCCTGCTAGCGATGCCCTGCGCATCGCCGCCCGCTACGACCAGTCCTCGTCCTCAACCTCCATGGAGTCCACCATGCGGATGAGGTCTTGCTGCGAGTGCACGTCAAGCTTGCGATACACGTGGCGCATGTGTGTATTCGCCGTGCCCGCACTGATGAACAGCTGCTCTTGAATCATCTTCGTGTTGTAACCCTTCGCCAGCAAGAACAGCACCTCGGTTTCCCGGCGTGAAAGCAGGCACATGTTGGCCAAGGCCAAGCAACGTCGCTTGTAGCGGCCGATGCGCTCCTCTTCTTGCTCTTCGGCGGTTTTCGCCGGTTGAGCAGGCGCTTCAGGCTTTTCATTCTGCACGGTTTGAGCAGCTTCGCCCGAATCCAACGCTGCCGGCGTTTGCTCCTGCGGAACCGGTTGCTGTTCCGTCACGGCCTCAGCAATCGCTTCGCTTTGCTCAACAGGCACAGCAACTTCATCCCACGCGGCATCATCACGCCCGTCATCAGGCACTTCTTTGTCGTCAGGCGCCTGCAGCCGCTCCAGCGCCGCCGCCTCTTCCGGCGTCAGCTTCACCGACGTGTACGTGATGTTCCCCGCGCGATGGATGGTGTGCGCGTCGTAATTGCCCGCTTCGAAATTCCCGACCGCCGTTTCCACCTCGGCTTCCACCATGGCGTTCAGCGATCCGTTGTTCGCATCGAACGGATCGAAAAACGCCGGGCAGCACGTGCCGCGTTTCAGCACGTCCACGATCTCGGGGTCACGCGGATAGGTGCTGGTGCCGAACACCAACAGCACCAACGCCACAGGCAAAATGGCGTTTACGCTGGTTAAGCTGTCGAAAAACGGACTTGACGGAAGCATCATGGCCGTAGCGGCAACGGCGCCAAGCGCCACCAGGCCGCGCCCCATGCCATACACGTGAAACGGGCTGATGCGGAACTTCTGCGACATGTCCGTGTACGAGATCCACAAACACGCCTCCAGCAGCATGTACGAAACCAGGAACAAGCAGTGCACCGCCGTGGTGACGCCCGATGCAATGAGGTACGTTATCAGGGCAATAACCAGGGCAATCACGGGATTCAACGTGCGGAACGCATAGTTGGCCCGCTGCCGCATGGTAAGCATCACGCATACGATCAAACCGCACGTGATAACGCCGGCCGCCACCACGCTCCACACGAATTGTGAGGCATCGATGGCGAGCTCGGACACGCCGCGAAACGCGTGCATGCCCAAAAAGCCGAACAGGAAGCCGAACGCCAGCGCGCTCGGGGCAACGCGAAACGTGAAACGGCTGAGATACACGGGCATGGTGGTAGACGCGAATTCCGTGCGGTCCACCAGCTGCGCCGACGATAGGTTCAGGCATAAAAGCTCGAACAGCGGGATAACGACGCACAGGGCCACGCCCAGCGGATGCGCATACGCGTTCGCCACCATGACCAGGGAATATACCACGCACGTCACAATACACGACAGCGCAAACTGCATAGCCGACGCCGCCGTGTCGCACACGCTGAACGACACGCCGTAGCTCATAAGCAGCGCCGCTGAGCCCACGCCCGACGCGATGCCGCCCACAACGCAGCACGCAATACCCACGGCGTAACTACCCAGCAACGCGCCCAGGGCCACGCACAGAAGGCCCGCCGACACCGACACCGCAGCGATGAAGCGGATGCGCCGCCGATCTTTCTGCGTGCGGAAATACGGCCTGATCTGCTTCATGAACAGCGTGTAGCACATAAGCGTGGCCGCCATGAACGCCATGGATGTGACAATCATCACCTGCGCCATGCCGCCAAAGCGGAACGAGAACAGCTCGCCTGCGCTGAACATGGCCGAAAACACCCATGCCCAATGCAGGCCCAATCCGATGATAAGCGGCACGGAAATCTTCCCGACGCCCACCGATTCTTCTTCGCGATATTCGATAGTTACATGCGGTAGCCTCAAGAATTCCCCCTCCGAAGCCTTTGCGGGCGGCCCCCTTGCCACCCTGGCGCCTATCCCCATGAGCGTACTCAAAATACTACCACAACGCCGCCGGAATTACAGGGCAACGGCAAAGTTTATGACCTCATAAACAGCCTTTTGACCTGCGGTTACAACAAAAATCATAGAGCGCATATGATGCCTGTTTTGGGCGGTTTGTCGCATTTTCGCCCGCAAATCTCAGCGAAATAATAGCAACCCTATTAAGGCCGCTTGCCCCAAGCGCGTAGTGTGGCAGCAAGCGGAATCGGCACTAAGCGCGGATCGATTTTGAGGAGGGTCGTGAAGCGAGGGCTCCGCGCCGAAGGAAAAGCCGGTACGCAAAACCCAACCTTTATTGAGGAGATAAAAGGAAAGGAAAGGTGAATTCATGGCACAGCTGACTATGTCACGCCGCAGCTTCATCGCGGCTGTCGCAGCAACCGGCGCAGCATGCGCCGTGAGCGCTTCGGTCACCGAGCCCATGAAGGCTCTTGCCGAAACGTCCACGACGACCACGGGCGACGTCAAGCACGTTCGCACGTGCTGCCGCGCTTGCGGCAAGGTCGAATGCGGCGTTTGGGTGACGGTTATGGACGGCAAGGCCATCAAGGTCGAGGGCGACGAGAGCGCCCCGCAGTCCCGCGGCCACTGCTGCGCGAAATCTCAGTCTTCCATGCAGGCTGCCTACCACCCCGATCGTCTGCGCTACCCCGTCAAGCGCACGAACCCCAAGGGCGTCGAGGACCCCGGCTGGGTGCGCATCACGCTTGACGAAGCGTTCGAGCTGGTGGCTAAGGGCCTCGGCGAATGCGTTGACAAGTACGGCGGACAATCCATCGTGGTCATGTGCGGCACGTCCCGCGTGTGGTCGCTTGGCCCCTACCAGGGCATGAAGCAGCTGTTCGGCACCCCGAACGCTCACTTGGCCTATCAGGTGTGCAAGGGCCCGCGCCACTGGGCCGGCATCATGACCGACGAGATGGGCTCGCCGTGGATGGAAGTGGAAGCCGAGCCGAAGGTGTACCTGCAGTGGGGCACCGCGGTGGAGTACTCCAACTACGACACGACGAACCGCACCATCTCCGACGTGCGCGCGCACGCCGACTACCATATCGTGGTCGATCCGCGCATGACGCCTATTTCAAAGGAAGCCGACTGCTGGCTGAACCTGCGTCCTTCAACGGACGGCGCGCTGGCACTGGGCATGATCAACTGGATCATCGAGAACGAAGCCTACGACGACACCATGGTGCGCCGTTGGTCGAACGCCACGTTCCTGTACTGCGACGATAAGCCGTGGCTGACCACCGCCCGTCGCTGGGAAGGCAACGGCGGCATCGACATGCGCACGAAGCTCATCACCGAAGCCGACGTCAAAGAGGGCGGCTCCGTGCACCGCTTTATGGTGTGGGACGAGAACAACCAGCGTCTGACCTGGTGGGATTCCCAAGTATGCAAGTGGGAAGGCGAAACGTCGAAAATCCCGACCACCGGTTCGTTCATCAAGCACCCGCTGACGGGCCTTGTTGCCGACTGCTGGCTGCCCGACGAGTCCACGTGGGCCGATCCGGCGGATTCCGCCTACGACAAGTACTGGGACGAGGGCAACGAGAAGGGCGCCACCACCAACCCTATGGGCCTGCCGAAAAAGCCCGCGCTGTTCCCTGGCGAGATCGAGGTCGAGCTTATCGACGGCAAGAAGTACAAGTGCCGCACCGTGTGGGACGGATTCCATGACCTGACCAGCCAGTACAGCCCGGAAAAGGTCACGGAGGTCACCGGCGTGGAGTGGGCGAAGGTCGAAGAGGCCTGCAAGCACTACACCACCCGCATCGACCCGCGCCACGGCAACGGCGGCGTGCACTTCCAGCTGGCAACCGACCAGAACGGCAACTCCATCCAGAACTGCCGCACCCTGCAGATCCTGTCCTGCATCACCGGCAACTCCGACGAGCCGGCCGGCAACCGCGGTTCGTGCAAGAGCCAGTTCGACGGCAACCCGGGCCGCTCCAATATGCAGAAGTCCTCGGAGATTCCCGAGGCCCAGCGCATCACATGGGACGGCCGCGACTACTCTCTCGATGACGTGGCGAAGTACATGCAGGACTTCGTGCAGTACCTCGTCGACGAGAACTCGCCGCTTGCCGAGCGCTACGGCAACCACGTGCCCACCGACGACGAGGCCATCATCATCGCCAAGCGCATGGGCGGCGCGATGAACAACTCGAAGTACTACCCGAACCCGAAGTCCATCTTCACCCGCCAGGCTGGCATGGTCGACGCCGACCGCTTCCCGCTCAACCGCTTCTGGGCTCGCTGGTGCGACGCCAACGCGGTGTGGGACGCCTGCCTGCAGGATCCGGATTGGACGAAGGCCCAGGTCATGAACGACGTGCTGCACAACGAGCCGTTCGACATGCACGTCAAGCCCACGCTGTACGCCATCCACGGCGGCGTGTGCCAGTCCGGCGACGTCATGAACATGGCCAACACGGTTCGCGCCTGGAACGCCATGGCCCAGATGGACTTCTTCACCGAGATCAACCTGTGGTTCATGCCCACCAACGGCAACGCCGACGTCATCTTCCCTTGCCAGCACTGGATGGAGATCGACTCCACCCGCGTGTCCCAGGGCGCAGGCGGCATGTTCGGCTGCTGCTGCAAGGCCATCGAGGCCCCGGGCGACACCATCTACGACCCCGACTGGAACTGCGGCATGTACCGCGCCATGGGCGTGCCGTGGAACACGAAAGACCCCGACGCCGCTCCGAGCAAGGAAGAGTACATCCTCAAGCCGAAGGTCTCCAGCCAGACGAACATCGACAAGTGGACCGCTTCCATCGGCGAGGAGTACACGAAGGCCCTGGCCGGCAACCCGAGCTACCTGTGGCCCGACCACGACCGCATCCTCAAGGACAACGTGGACGCGTGGAAGACCGAGAAGTTCCCGAACGGGCCGACCTGGGCCGAGGCCAAGGAATGGTTCACCGAGCACGGCTGGATGGATTGCCGCGAGTGGCATCCCGAGCGCTGGGGCACGTACCGCCGTCACGAGATGGGCTGGCGTCGTCAGCAGGGCGGCTTCAACCTGTTCCCGCTCGTGGACCTCAAGCCCGGCTTCACCACGGCGTCCTCGCTCATCGAAATCTGGTCGCTGACCTGCGAAGCCTACATCTGCAACGCAGGCGACGAGGGCACCATGTACGACGGCAAGGAATTCAAGGAGAACGGCTTTAAGGGCGACGACCGCTGGGCGCACACCGACATCAAGGCGTTCCAGGGCGACGACGACCGCTTCCCGATCTATCGCGAGGCAACCGACTCGCCAGTGCTCATGCCCGAGCTGTACCAGGCCGACAAGATCGACGAGGTTCCGGACGACTACTTCCAGAACCAGTGGTACAAAGATGCCATCAAGAAGTACCCCGACAACGTGTTCCTGCAGACCACCGGTTCGCGTCAGCCCGTGTACTTCCACTCCGAGCATCGCCAGCTGCCGTGGTGCCGCGAGCTGTGGCCCGTTCCGCGCGTTGAAATCAACCCGGAAGAGGCCAAGCGCATCGGCGTCGAGCAGGGCGACTGGGTATGGATCGAAAGCCCGTGGGGCCGCATCCGCGAGGTTGTGGACCTGTACTACGCCGTGAAGGCCCGCACCACCGGCGGCTCATTCGCCAACAACCTGCCCGTGTCCAACGCCAACCACCAGTGGTGGTTCCCCGAGTTCGAGTACGCGGCGCACGGCTTCGAACTGGTCGGCGTGAACTGCCTGAACAACCCCTACGGCCAAGATGCCGTCGGCGGCTGCCACACGATGCGCGGCTATCCGGTTGTCATCTACAAGGCAACGGCGGAGAACAGCCCGTTCGGCAACCCCGTGCCCTGCAACCCCTACACGGGCGAGGAGTGCATCCACGACGCGTCCGACGAGCGCCTGCGCAAGTGGATGAAGGTCGGCATGCGCAACCGCGTCGAAGGCGAGCCCGAGGTTGAGTCTTGGACCTACACCGGCACCGGGAGCGTGATCTAATATGACGAAATATGCAATCGTAACCGACTTGAACCGTTGCACCGGCTGTTTGGCCTGCTCAACGGCCTGCAAGGCCATCAACGGCGTGCAGCCTGGCGACTTCTGGATCAAGACGCTGCGCATCGGCCCCTTCCCCATCACGGGCGGGTCAGGCGAATGGCCTGACGTGGCGATGTACTTCATCCCCATCCAGTGCCAGCACTGCGAGCACCCCAAGTGCGTCGAGGTGTGCCCCACGCAGGCATCGCACGTGGCCGACGACGGCACGGTGCAAATCGACAAGTCGAAGTGCATCGGCTGCCAGTTCTGCGCCATGGCCTGCCCCTACGGCGTGCGTTACCTCAACGAGGAGTCGCGCGTTGTGGAGAAGTGCACGTTGTGCGAGCAGCGCACCGTGCAAGGCGAGTTGCCCCAGTGCGTCACCCAGTGCGGCAGCCGCGCCCGTTTCTTCGGCGACCTGGAGAAGGGCATCGACACGTTCGAGGCCCCGTGCCCCACGCACGACAAGGCCACGCCGTACGAGGAAATGATGCACACGCGCACCACGGCGAAAGAATGGCTGGAGCCCTATACCGATGCGGACATCTACCACCTCACCGACGTGGGCAACGGCCCGCATCTGGCCTACATCCTTCGCAATCGCGAGTGGCAGGGAAAGGAGTAAGACATGGAACTGCAATGGCCCCTTATCCTGTTCACCACCCTGGCCGCCTGGTCAGTGGGCGTGTTCGGCACCCAAAGCCTTCTGGCGCTGAAGGGTGAAGGCAAGAAAAGCCAGATGACGTGCTGGATCGTGGCTGCAGTGCTGTTGGTTGTTTCCGGTATCGCGGTGTTTTTGCACCTGCAGCATTGGGAGCGCATCTTCAACGGCTTCGGTCACATCACGTCCGGTATCACGCAGGAGCTCATCGCCATCGTGGTGTTGGCGGTCATCGCCATCATCTACCTGGCGTGCCTGCGCCGCTCCGATGACGGCGGCAGCGTGCCTTCGTGGTGCGCTATCTGCGGCATCGCGATCGCCGTTGTGCTGGACTGCGTCATGGCACACTCCTACATGATGGACGCCCGCCCGGCTTGGAACAGCATCGTCGAGATCTTGAGCATCATCGGCGCCAGCTGCATCCTGGGCCCGGCAACCGTCTCCATCATCGAGGAGATGAAGGACGGCGGCGTAAGCGCCATCAACGCTTCGGCGAATTTCATCGGCTCCATCGTGGCGGCGGTGACCTCCATCGGTTACCTCATCGTGATGGCCATGAGCAACAGCGCATTCACGCAGATCGACTACTACTTCGATCCCGTGCATCCCACGCACGGCATGGTGGACCTGGCGAACATCACGCCGTTCGGTTCGGGCTCGGTGGGCCTGACCATCGTCACCATCGTGTGCGCGCTTGTCCCGGTTGCTTGCGCCTACATGGGCAAGAAGAAGGGCAACTGGAAGATGTGGGGCGCCATCGCCCTGGTGGCGGGCCTGGCCTGCGCCATCTGCCTGCGCGTGGTGTTCTACCAGATGGGCACTTCGGTGTACGCGCTGTACTCGCTGTAACGCGCAGCCGTTAAGCCCGCAATCTCGTCATCGACCCGGATTTCCCCCTCCCTCCTTTCCGGGTTCGAGATACGAAGGGGGCGTCGACCAAAGTCGACGTCCCCTTTTCTCGTTTACGCAAGCTTTGCGCCTGCCCAGAAGCGACGGCGCGACCGGGATGCCGCGAAGCGCAGTTGCTGCTCCAACACTGACGATTCTGCCCTGGCCCATCGCCCAAGGCTTCCCGCATGACTTTCAGTTCGCAAGCACACCAAGCCACACAGGCATAGGCGTTTCCACCCTATGGGAAGGAACGAAGCCGATTTATGCAAGCTTTTCCATGCGCTTGAGGTGCCAGGCGTCCAGCTTCAGGTAGAACACGTGGAACACCACGGCGGCAATGATTGCGGTGATGCCGTAGAACCACCACATGCCCGGCGTGAACGCGCTGATGCAGAACAGCTTCGGCATAAGGATGCAGGCACCCAGCGTGCCGCCCACCACTACCACCAGCGGTGCCGCGCGAATGGGCGTGAACGGCACCGACAGGCGCGCGATCAACAGCACGCGCGCATCGGCGGCAAGGCGTTCCGTTTGCTTGCTGACCTGCGCATACGCATCGCCTAGCACGAACTGCGCCGCGTCCATCACGTCTAGTGTATCTGTCGCAGCGTTACAACACAGATACAACCAGCAGAACGACATGTACCGGATAAATGTACTCGCCACCAAAAGCGATTACGCCAGAAAGTGGAACAACGCCAAAGGCAACGCATCGACCTTGGTGCACATTCGGGACACAAACTGGTGCACAAACGAAAAAGGCCAGGACCCGCAAGGCCCTGGCCTGGTGTTTCATGGAGCCGGCAACAGGATTCGAACCTGCAACAGGCAGTTTACAAAACTGCTACGCTACCGTTGCGTCATGCCGGCACGCTATTTTCGCGTTTGATTATTGTACGTGAAATTCCGGACTTCTCAAAGCACGACTTTCACTTCGCCCCAGGAATCTCCAAAGCTCGGTACAAACGATCAGGCACCAAGCTAACCAAGTCATCGGTCCACATGTTCAAATCCATGGGAGCATCAGACCGGAACCAATCGTTCAGCACCTCGCATTCAAGCTTCGAGAAAGTTTCAACAAGGAATTGCATATTATGATCAACGGGAACGTGTCGGTACGATTGCAACGTTTCCAGCAGCACAACTTTGCGATTTTGCGGCATGATGGTCTGGCCAAATGGCGTGTTGATGCTGTACTGGATTGATTTGCGGAAAAAATCGCGTTCCGTGGCGATAAGGCGTATGTGGTGGTAATACCCCGTACGCCAATCAATGGTTCTACCGATTTCATTCAGATAGAACTGACGACAGAATATCGAGAACCACCAGGGGATATCGTACTTGCTTTTGAAGTGTCGGTAAAACGTTTGACGCGATATGCCCGCCTTTTCGCAAATCTCTGAAATAGTCACGCGATCAAGCGATTTATCCACCGCATGCATGATTTTCATCTTCGTGCGAATATCGGGTGTATTGAACACATCCTGGCTTAACGTCAGATTTGAAATCATACGGCATCATCCCCTTCACCCTGTGCTCTAAAACCCCAAGAAATAGCAACGCAGAATACCGTTAATCAAACGATCTGCGCTCAATGAGCCCCCCCCCGAGTTCGCCAGATCGGAAGAAGGACGAAAAGGAGTCGCGCACAGCTGCTATGAGACAACCGTACTCACGCAGCCCGTGTTGCGCACGTTACATTTTACTGATATTGCCATGTGTTTCATTACAGATTTCGGCGAGTTGCATCGATTGATGCAACGGGCGAATCGAAATGTCTTTCTTCTTGGCACATAAGCGCCTACGAAACCTTTGTTTCCACAATGTTAACAACTCAAAATGCGGTTATGGAGAAGTGGCGAAGGAAGCGCCACCAATCTATCGGCAGCATGGCGAATGCTGCTGACCGCTACCGAAGGTGTAGGAAGCACCTTCAAAGAAAGGAGACAGTCATGGCGAAGATTGTCAACTCTTGGAACGACTGGGATCCGTTGAAGCGCGTCATCGTTGGCCGCTGCGACAACTCGATGATCCCGCCCGAGGAGCCCGCGACCTCTGAGAAGGTGCCGGTCGACTCCGAGATGCGCGGCATGTGGGGCCTGCGCCCGCTGCGCACCGTCGAGCGCGGCAACGAGTGCCTCGAGAACCTGGTCAAGGCCGTCGAGGAGCGCGGCGTGGTCGTCGACCGCCCGACGCCCCTGCAGTGGAACCAGGCCATCGGCACGCCGGACTTCCGCAACGACTCCATGATGACCTGCATGCCTCCGCGCGACATCCTGCTGACCGTCGGCAACGAGATCATGGCCTCCGCCAACTCCTTCCGCTGCCGCTACTTCGAGTACCTGGCCTACTGGCCGCTCATGAAGCAGTACTTCGACGAGGACCCCGAGTTCCTGTGGACCCAGGCCCCCCGTCCCCGCCTGACCGACGCTTCCTACAAGCACAACTACTACGACGAGAAGATCACCCTCGAGGAGCGCCTCGTCCGCACCGCCAACAAGGACTTCGTGACCACCGAGGTCGAGCCGATGTGGGACGCCGCCGACCTCATGCGCATGGGCAAGGACATCTTCATCCAGCACGGCCTGACCACCAACCGCACGGCCATGGAGTGGTTCCAGCGCTACTATCCCGAGTACCGCATCCATGCGATGAACTTCCCGGGCGACCCCTACCCGATCCACATCGACGCCACGTTCGTGCCGCTGCGCCCGGGCCTGATCATCAACAACCCGCACCGCCATCCGGCCGAGGGCCAGCGCGACATCTTCGAGGCCAACGACTGGCAGATCGTCGACGCCGCCCAGCCCGCCCATGACGAGCCGCCCGCGCTGTGCTACAGCTCCGTGTGGCTGTCCATGAACTGCCTGGTGCTCGACCCCTCCACGGTCATCGTCGAGGCTTCCGAGGTCAACCAGCAGGAGCAGATGGACCAGCTGGGCATGAACGTCATCCCGGTCGACCTGCGCGACGCGTATCCCTTCGGCGGCGGCCTGCACTGCTCCACCGCAGACGTCTACCGCGAGGGCGAGTGCCTCGACTACTTCCCGAACCGCGTCAAGGACTGCACCCTCATCCACCCGGAGATGTGGGAGGACTAATTGCCGCGTAGCGGTTGCCGCAGCCAAGGCGGCAACCGCTTTCCCAAACAAGCTTCACATCCGAGCGCCCGGGAGAGGTGGTCCCCCCGCGCATAGGGACAACTCCTTATTCCTCTTCCGGGCTTCGGGCCACACAGAGTTCTGACCACCTCATACTTGGATAAATATCGCAGACATATGCTATCTTCCAGTATTTCTCTTTCTTTTTATACAATCTGCCTTATATATTTGCCAGCAAGCACATAGATGCTATAAGGGGTTTGTGCGTTGCTGTGCGCTTGTTCGGCAAGTGAGGCCGACAATTTAAGGGGACAGCAATGAACCAACAAGCTAAGTACAAGCTCATTGGCTTCATCATGATGTTCTGCTCATCCTCGTTGATGGGCGGCATCGGAGCTTTCGCTCGTTTTATCGACGCACCTGGTGACTTTATCTCGTTCTGGCGAAATTTCGCGGGCCTGATTGCCCTGTCGATCATCTTCTTGTTCATTGGGGGATTCAAGAAGCTGAAGATGACGAGATTTTCCGGCACCATGTTGCTATCTGGTATCTTCCTTGGACTGCTTTCCGGCCTGTACTGCCTCTCGACGCAGTACACCACACTCGCAAATGCCTCGTTCTTGATTTACACCGGTCCTATTTATTCGACCATTCTTGCCGCGATTTTCCTCAAAGAGAAAATCAACTTCAAAGGCATTTGCTGCATCATCGCCGTAGTTATCGGCATGCTGTTCATCGTGGGTATCATCACGCCTGAGGGCCTGACGCTTGACCTCGATCCGAAGTATTCGTTCGGCAACGCTATCGCATTTGCATCCGGCGTCGCATACGGCCTGTACCTGTTCTTCTCGCGCTACCGCGAGGATTGCGACTCGAACGTGCGCAGCTGGTGGAACTTCCTGTTCGGTTCGCTTTCCATCGTCGTGCTGCTCATTTGGCACCACTTCTTCCTGCAGCCGCTTGCTTACACGGAGAAGATCAATGGCGTGACCCAGTTCGACGCAGACGGCCAGATCATCACCCATGCGTGGAACATGTTCACCATGAACGGCTCGTCCTGGGCAGTGCTCATCGCTGCGGCGCTCATCACCGGATTCGGCGCATTCTACCTGCTGACGTTCGCGACGAAGCGCCTGAAGGCTGGCGAACTTGCCGCTATCTCCTACCAGGAAACCATCATGGCTTCCCTGTTGGGCCTGATCATGTTCGGCGAAGTTATGACGACCTTCCAGCTTATCGGCGGTGCGCTGATCATCATCGGCGGTGTTGCCCAGATCTTCTTCTCCACGAAGGCCGCTAACGAAAACGCTGACAATGTTGAAGCGGGCGCCGCGGTCCCCGCGCAAGTCGGAGCAGGCGGAGCAGGCTTCATCGATCCGACCCCGGACGGTATGGATCCAAAGCTTGAGGCTATGGCCGAAGCTGCACAGGAAGCCGCTGACGATTACGACAGCAAGCATCCCAAGGAATAAGCGCTCTAGCTCCTGTATTCACATGAAAGGCATGCCGTTTCGGCGGCATGCCCCTATACCGGCCGGCTGCACCGCTGGCCAACTGAAGGGAGGGACTCCCCATGAAACCTACTGTCTACATGGAAGAGATGGACGCCTTCACGTATCGCGACAAACTCGCAGGCGATTCCGTATTCTTCATCCCCGTCGGCGCACTTGAGCAGCACGGTTCGCACATGGCCATGTGCGTTGACGCGGCGCTCACCAAAACCATGGCCGGCGAAACCGCTAAAGCGCTTGAGGCCGCAACCGGGGGAAAGGTGAACGGCATTGTGACCGCCCCTATCAACTACGGCTTCCGCTCGCAGCAGCGCAGCGGCGGTGGTTTCCACCTGACGGGAACCACCAGCCTGCGTGGGACAACGCTCATTGCGCTTGCCCACGACATTGCACTGAGCCTTATGAGACAAGGCGCACGCAAGATTGTGCTGATGAACGGCCATTACGAGAACTACCAGTTCGCATTTGAGGGGATGCAGCTGGCTCTCGAAGACGCTCGCGCCGAAGGCATCAACGACGCGAAGATCCAGCTGCTTTCCTACTGGGACTTCGTCGATGACGCCACCATCGAGCAACTGTATCCTGACGGATTCACTGGCTGGGACCTTGAGCACGCAGGCGTTATGGAAACGTCTTTGATGCTGCTGTTCTTCCCTGAGCTGGTTGATATGGACCGCATGGACCCCGAGCTGTATACGGGGCTTCCCGCAACGCTGCCCAACTACGATGTGCTGCCGATCATCCCTTCGTACACGCCGCCTTCAGGCTGCCTGTCGCACCCGGGCGAAAGCTCCCGCGAAAAGGGCGTCATCCTGCGCGACACCGCCGTTGCGAACATGGTCGAAGCAATCAAGCGTGAATTCGCCTGGTCGTATATCCGTTAAGGCATAGGCGGCGCCGAGCTTTTGCTGGCGCCGCCTGTTTCATATCGTACGGCTTTTTGCCGCCTGAATCTTAAAGGAGGTTTCCGTGTTTCGACTTTTTGAATCGTTCTGCATTGCCAAACAATCGGTCAACTCCTTAGGAGATTTTCACGAACCTAGATAGGAGCTCATCATGAGTGCCATCAGTACCGACATTCCTTGCTCGGGCGTAGAAGAAAAGAAAGTCCCGCTCAAGGTTGCGCTTTCTTCGTTCCTCGGCAACTTCATCGAGTGGTTCGATTACGCCACGTACACCTATTTCGCCATCACCATTGGCATGGTGTTCTTCCCGGACTCGGCGGTCGACTCCACGCTCATGGCGTTTTGCGTGTTCGCCCTTTCGTTCATTTTCCGCCCCTTGGGCGCATCGTTTTGGGGAACCATGGGCGACAAGAAAGGCCGCAAATGGTCACTTTCCGTTTCGATTCTGTGCATGACCGGGGCAGCGTTTTTGATTGGTTGCTTGCCGACGTATGAAACCATCGGCATCTTATCGCCCATCCTGCTGCTGGCGCTTCGCAGCATCCAGGGCTTCAGCGCTGCGGGCGAATATTCCGGAGCCGCCGTGTTCCTGGCCGAATATGCTCCCGCAAATCATCGCGGCAAGTACTGCTCGCTGGTTGCCGCCTCTACCGCCATGGGCTTGTTCGCCGGCTCCACTGCCGCGCTGATCATCAAAATGGCCATGCCCGAAGTAGACGTCATTGCATGGGGTTGGCGCATCCCGTTCTTACTGGCAGGCCCCCTGGGCATCGCGTTCCACTTCTACATCAAGAAGTGCGTTGACGACTCGCCGGTGTACGAGGAGATGGAAGAGGAAATCGAGGAAGAAGAAAAGGCCGAAGCCTCTCATCCCACCAGGCTCGTTTTCACGAAGTACCGCAAGCGCCTCCTCTCGAGCATTGCCGCTACCATGGTCAATTCCGTTGGTTTCTACCTGGTACTTACCTACCTCCCCACGTATCTGACGCAGTATGCCGGCGTAAACGCAGCCGACGCTCAGCTTGCCACGGACGTAGCGTTGCTTGCATACATTCTTATCGTGCTTGCAGCAGGCAAGATTTCCGACCATGTTGGACGCCGGCGCATGATGCTCGGCGCGTGCATTGCATTCATCCTGCTAAGCATTCCCGGCTTCATGATGCTCAACACCGCATCTCTGCCCATTATCATCGTAGCCCAGCTGATGCTGTGCATCACGCTGTCTATCAACGACTCGAATATCGCCTGCTATCAAGCGGAGATGTTCCCCACGGAAGTTCGCTACACGGGTGCAGCACTGGGTTCGAACATTGCCTACGTGCTGTTCGGCGGAACTGCTTCGATGGTGGCAACGGCGCTCATCGACTTCACGGGCAATGGCATGGCTCCTGCCTATTACATGATGGCAATTTGCTTGGTTGCCGGCATTATCCTATGGTTCACTGCTCACGACTACAATGGTATCGAGCTGCACGATATCAAGTAGCATACGTTCAATACCTCGTAACCTAACCGCCACAACGATGTTGATGCGAGCACGTTATACTGGTACGAACCGTTAAGGTTGCCGCCGATATTCGGCGGCAACCGCTTTTTTGCATCACAGAGGAGTACTTCATGAGCGCCCCCGAACATGACAGCAAGGCACCGCGCCCCGCTCAAACAGCCAGGTCTGCTGCAACCGCATCGTCGAACGAAGCGAACGGCCAGCAGAAGGTAAAGAAACGCTACCGTACCGATCGGCAGGCCATTGACCGTAAGCGGCTTCCCCTACCTTTCAAGGTATTTGGCATCTTGTGCCTTGTTGCAGGTGTTGCGTCCGCAGTCCTTATGACGATAACCATCGTCCTTATGGCGATTAGCGTGGCCACAGGAAGCTATGACCTTGGAGCCTCCACGGCAACGCTCACTATCTTCATCATCAACCTTATTCTTTACCTTATCCTTGCCGTGCTGTTCGCGGTGTTCGGCATCAGGCTGCTGCGCAACAAGCGTAAACATGCCGCGCAAGGTACCGAAGCGATGATCTTCCTGCTAGCCGGCGACATCATCTGCAGCATTATGCTCAACGGCCTGGGAGCAAACGTCATTCCCGACGCCGTCATTGCTGTGTTCCTCATTGTCATGCAGTCCTATCTTGACCCGGCACTTGCTGGCGAGCGTGACCTGCAGCGCAAACTGCGCGATATGGAAACGCGCGAGCAAGCAGAAGAGGGTACGCTGGGTCTTGATCCAACGGGCAAAGGCTACATCACGCTGAACTTCTTCAACCTGTTCTGGATCTTCGTCGTCTGCAGCATTTTGGGCCTAGTCATCGAAACCGTCTATCACATGCTGGTGGTTGAGCCAGGCGTGTACCAAGATCGCGCAGGCTTGCTGTTCGGTCCGTTCTCGCCCATCTACGGCGTTGGTGCCATGCTGATGACCATGGCGTTGAATCGCTTCCATAAGGCACCGCTTTTGGTGGTGTTTCTGGTCAGCGCCGTTATCGGCGGCGCATTCGAGTTTGCCGTCAGTTGGTTCATGCAGTTCGCATTCGGCATTGTAGCTTGGGACTACACGGGCACCTTCCTTTCTATTGACGGACGCACGAACGGCATGTTCATGGCCATGTGGGGCGTGCTGGGCGTCTTCTGGATCAAACTATGCCTTCCCTGGATGCTGAAGCTGGTCAATCAAATTCCTTGGAATTGGCGCTACACGCTCACCTCTATTTGCGCCGTCATCATGATTGTTGACTGCTGCATGACGCTGATGTCCCTTGACCGCTGGTACCAGCGCGAAGCCGGCATTGCGCCCGACAACGCCATCTCCCAGTTCATCGACGACCATTTCGACAACCAGTACATGGCCGAACGGTTCCAAAGCATGTCCATCGACCCGGGCAACGCTACGCGTACTTTGTAGAGCTTCCCCTCATCGCGTCCTGCGCGCCTTGTAGGCACCTCACAGCGAAGCCCGCTAGCACCAGATTCTAATTTCGCTTATCTTGTCATGCGATTCTTAGACCGTTGGCCGTTGCCTGTCGTTGATGCGACTGCCTCGACGACAGGCAACTATGGAATCACCGCTGCAGCGTTTTCGCATCTGCGACGATATCGGTAAGCGATTCGCAGCGTCCAAGTAATGCCGCGGAATCAAGCAATGCTTTGCTATCGAGCGATTCACCCTCACCAAATAACTGGTTGCAACAACCCATAGATGAGCATTCCTGCCCTTTCGGCAATTCGCCTTGTTCGGTTTCAGGCAGCTCATCCCGCACTTCCAAGATGTTTCTCCAAAAGCGCTTGGGCATGAAATGCCTGCGCAACTCCGGGTGATACCGAGCCGGAATAGCTACGGCATCATAAAAGCCTTTCCAAGCAGCCTGCATGGTTGCTTCATCCTGGGCATGCAGCGGAAGATGCACGTCTCCTATTTGCGCAAGATACCACCCCTCGCCATCGTAAATACCTGCCACGTTATGCACCTCGTCGTAAAGCACGAAGCACTGCGTGTTGAACCTGCCGGCAAACCAATCCATCAGAAGCGGCACCACATTCGCTTTTGGATTGCAGCGCGCGAACCATACGTCGTTCTCGAAGTGCTCGAACCGAATGAATTGCTGCATGAGGTGCCGTTCGTTCATAACCGAGCGACTAAGTTTCGCAATAGGGCCGGCAATAGGATGCGCCAAGTCTTGCACAAGCTTTCGGTTCTGCGCTGCAGGGCGCGCCATCACGTATCTGATGAAGCGCCAAACCGCCATGCCCGCCGACGAATCGTCCGACAGCGACGCATGGAGCACCGCTTCCCACGCCTGGCGCCCCGCGCGCTTGCACACTCCAACCTGCACGCGGTGCGCCAAGGCGTCATCAGTGGCGACAACGCGCACGCTCTGCCCCAACCGCGGCTGCAGCGCGCCTTCGCGGAATATATCCTGCGGCTGCTCATGAAACGCGTACGTTTGGAATACCGCCGTAAGCAGGCCTTCCGTGCTTCCGTCATACACATAGGCAACGTTTTCAAGCGGCTCAACCACTACGTTTGGCTCGTGCGATGCTTCCAACATTGCACGGTCGGCTTGATACGTCATGCTGGCACCTTTTCGCGGCCCTGCAAAGCGTTCTGCCAGCCAAAGATGCCATCGGCCACTGCGGCTACCGACTGGTCAGCATCCAGGCGTTTCCCGCCCAAGCCACTTGGGCTCTGCGAACTCCGCGATACGCCATTCCACCACGCCCCATTTTCCTGCATAGGCGCCTTTTGCTTCGGCAGCGCCGCAACGCCGCCGTTGTCGCCTCGGCCGATGGATGCCCTACCAACGCCCTCATCGAACAAGCTGAGCTGCCCAGGAAGCACTTTGCCCGACCGCGCACCATGTTTCCCGCCATCGATAGGACTTGCAAGTTGCGCACGCAGCGCTTCCGGGCTAAATTCAACCCCGCGCCCCTGGTACTTCCCATTGCACGTGATGAAATACCGGGCGCGCTTGAACGCAATGCCTAGTTTGCGCAGCTCCTGCTCTCGCAAGCACGTTGTCCGACGCGCTTTCACGATCAAACGCGCACCGCGAGGGCCGATTCCCGGCACGCGCAGCAACACCTCAAGCGACGCCGTGTTGACTTCCACGGGAAACGAATCCAAATGATTCAGCGCCCAAGCCGCTTTCGGATCAACGTCTTCTTCCAAGTTCGGTGCATCGGCGCTGATGATTTCCGAGACATCGAACTTGTAAAACCGCAGCAGCCAATCGGCCTGGTACAACCGGTGTTCGCGATTCAGCTGCACACCCGCATTCTGCGGCAAGCGCGCATCGGCGCTGACCGGCAAATACGCGCTGAAAAACACGCGCTTCAGTTCCAGCGTTTTATAGAGCGCCTGCGACAGGTTCAGGATTTGGTAATCCGTTTCCGGCGTAGCACCGATAATCATCTGCGTCGACTGCCCGGCAGGCACGAAAGCGCGCCGCCGTTCCTTCGGCCTGGTAGACGGCAGATACGTTGTTTTGCGCCGCGTCAACCCGCGCGTTTCACGGTCTTGCGCCATGTTGTCGCGAATTTGACGCATGGGCTGGATGATGCGCTGCTTGTTCTTCTGCGGGCACAGCAGCTGCAAGCTCTTTTGGCTGGGAAGCTCCAAATTCACGCTCATGCGGTCGGCCAAATGGCCCAGTTCGTCCACAAGTTCGGGCGAGGTTCCGGGAACGGCTTTCGCATGGATATAGCCCCTGAACTTGTGCTCCTCACGCAGCAGACGCAGCGTGCGAATCATCAATTCCGTTGTGTAATCAGGGTTGCGGATAACTCCGGAGCTTAAGAACAGCCCTTCAATATAATTGCGCCGGTAAAACCCGATGGTCAGATCGGCCAATTCTTCAGGCGTAAACGCCGCACGTGGAACCTCGTTGCTGCAGCGGTTCACGCAGTACGCGCAATCGTATACGCACACGTTGGTCATGAGCACTTTCAGCAACGTGATGCAACGGCCGTCGGGCGTAAAACTATGGCAGCAACCAGCGCCCATGGCGTTGCCCAGCTCGCCTTTCTTCGAACCGCGCGATACGCCCGATGAGGTGCAGGCAACGTCGTATTTTGCCGCATCGGCAAGTATGGTGAGCTTCTCCAATACGTCCACGACGCCCCCCTCAACAAATATCTGTACGAAATTATGTAGGCTTCACTTTATACGTACAACCGTTCGTTGTCAAGAACATTTGTTTCAGTTTTGGAGGCTCGCAAACCAGCCATCTTAAACGCAAACGGGGCCGCGCAACCGCGCGACCCCGCACCTTCGGCATCCCTTACTGCACGCCCGTCAAATCGAACGCCGGGATGAAGCTTTCTTTCGCCGCACCGCCCTGCTGCCAGAAATAGTCTTCGATGCCCAGCGAATCTGCGTAGTCGAGCAACTCCTCATATTCACTATCGGGAACCCGTTTCGCCAGTTCAGGGCATCGTTTCAGCTGCCCTTGCGCCCACACATCACCCGTAGCCGCCGCATCGGCAAGCACCGGCGTGTACTGGTTCATCAACGACAGCAGCACGCTTGTGCCGTAGCGTTCCCACATCGTGCGCACCACGCGTTTCGAATCCTCAAGCGCACCCGGCAGCATCAGATGCCGCACCACCACGCCACGCGTCAATCGCGGCGCACCGTCAACCTCGTCGCCTTCGGGCAAACCCGCACACCGCACCATTTCATCAAGCGCCGCCAAGGCAACCTCGGGATAATCCGGAGCCGAAGAATACCGTTTTGCCAGGTCAGACGACATGTACTTCAAATCGGTCAGGTACACATCAACCGTGCCCACGTTGTCTCGCACCGCCTGCGCCGTCTCATATCCCGACGTGTTCCACACAACGGGCAGTGCAAGTCCCCGCTGCCGCGCCAACGCAACCGCCGCACGTGCCTGCGGTGCGTAATGCGTAGGCGTCACGAAGTTGATGTTGAGCGCGCCTTGCCCCTGCAGGTTCAAACACATGTCGGCCACCCGCTCAACCGACACCTCGACACCCGCCTGACCTGCAGCGATAACCTGGTTCTGGCAATAGACGCAACGCAGCGGGCAATGCGAGAAGAAAATGGTGCCGCTGCCGCGCTGCCCGCTAATGGGCGGCTCCTCCCACATATGCAGCGCCGCGCGCGCAACCATCAAGCCCCCGTCGGCACCGCACACGCCGCGCTGCCCCGCCGCTCGGTTAGCCCCGCACGCACGCGGGCACAACGCACAAGCAGCCAATTCGCGATTGAAATCCACCAGCTCCAGCCCCTTCGCAATCCTCATAAATAGCGAAGGACCCGAAGCGCACGCAAGGCCAACCTGCCCCTGCAATACGCTGCGAGTCCCCGCAGCACCGCCGAACCGCGCCTTGTCGGCGCGCGACGCTTAGTTAAAACCCGGGTATGCCCCCGTCATGCCGTCGTCGTCGATGAAGCCGGCATCGCCGAAATCGTCGCCGTAATCGGCGTCGTCATCGTCATCGTGGTCGTGATGGTGGTCGCCATAGGCCTGCTCGGCGCGGGACCAGTCAAGCCCCTCGTTCGCGCACGCCTCCTCTTCGCGATACACCAGCGAAAGCGCTGCCGGCGCTTTGTCCGAGCCGCCGATGATGGCCAAAAGCTCCAGCAGGCGCTGGGCCGCTTCGGCCTGCGGCAGGATCAGATCGGCATCGTCTGCCGTGGTCAACGCTGCCGTGATCTCGGCCATGAACATCTCGACCGTGTACGTGCCGTCGAAGCGGCCGTCGTTCACCGCCGCCAGAAGCTCGTCACCGGCAGGCGTCAGCGCGCCGGCGCGCGCGCCCGCAATCTCGCCCATGTCCGAAGACGTGCGCACCGCGTGGTACAGCGCATCGGCCTCGATGGCCGCGATAAGGTGCGAAACCGCCTGCAGGCTGTACGCCGCGCGCGCCAGCTGGGCCGAGCCCGGGCCGCCCGCGTCGGTGACCGACCCCACCAGCAGGTCAAGCACCTCGCGCGCACGCTCGATGCAGTCCTCTTCGCCGCCCACGAAGCACGCCAGGTTCTCACGCGCGGCGAACGCGTCGGGCACGGACACGTCCTGCACCACCAGCGGCGCTTCCACGGCCACCAGGTCGTCAACGCACGCCATGGCGTTCAGCTCGCGCGCGAACGTGGGTGTGGTGCACGACAGGTCCACGATAAGCGTGCCTTTGCGCGCGCCCTGCACGATGCCGTTGTCGCCGAAATACGCGTCCTCAAGCGCCGTTTGCACCGTGAAGTACGTGATAACGGCGTCGGCGGCGCCCGCATCGGTCACGCGATGCCAGCCAGCAGCGCACAAACGGTCGGACACCATGTTGCCTACCGTGTGATGACCTGCGTAAACAAAAGCCTTCGTCATGGCTTTAACCCTCTTTCTTGATTTTGCGGGCAATGCGGTCGGCTACCGAAAGGTCCTCGCGCTTGTCCCCTCCCCAAAACACGACGGCCAGCATGCCCGGACCGACGTGGCTTCCGATAACCGGCCCGATGCTGCTTTCCAAAAACAGCAGGTTGTCGTCGGTTTTCGCCAACAGCTCCTTTAAGCGCGCCGCGTCTTTCGGGCAGTCGGCGTTGCCGATGACCACGCAGCGGCCCGGCGCATGGTCGGCCATGCGCTTCTCGCAGTACTCCGCAAGCTGCTTGATGCCCTTCTTGCGGCCGCGCGCCACGCCCGTCAGCGCCAGCTTGCCGTCGATGCTGATGTTGAGCAGCGGCTTCACGTCAAGCTTCGCACCCGCGTACGCCACGGAATTCGGGATGCGCCCGCCGCGGTGCAGCGACTCCAGGTCGTCCACCATGAACTCGGCGTCCACGAAATAACGCGCCTCTTCGGCCCATGCGGCCAGCTCGCGCGCCGTCATGCCATTATCGCGCTGCTTGAGCGCCTCGTACACCAGCAGCGCCTCTGCAACGGAAGCCAGGCAGGTGTCCACCACGTGCAGCTCGGCGTCGGGATGTTCGGCCAGAAGCTGGTCGCGCACGATAAGCGCCGTGTTGTAGCTGCCCGAAAGGCCGCTGGTGAAGCTGAGGTACACCGTGGGCACGCCGGATTCGATAGCTTGGCCGAACACCTCTTGGAACTTCGTGATGGGCACCTGCGCCGTGGAGGGCTGCGAACCCGCGCGCATGCCTTCGTAGAACTCGTGCGGCGTGATGGAACGGTAGAAGTCGTCGCAGTGGTCGCCCTTCTCGTCGATGTAGGGGAACTCCAACAGCCAAACGCCTTCGCGGTCGACCACTTCATACGGCAGGTCGCAGCACGAATCGATAATCAGATTGCATTTCGGACGCGCGTCCATGCATCTCCTTTCGCCGAAAAGCCCGCGCGGTGCGGGCTTTGCTTTTTCACCTAGGATTTTACGAAGCGCAGACCAAGCCTGCAGCGGGTTTCGTCAACTTTCCCGAAATAGCGCGGGCGCACTCGTAGGCGATGCCGATTGCCGGGCCAACGTGCAGGCCCACCACCGGGCTTACGGGCAGCACCTTCACGCTGCGGCCGAGCATGGGCTCGATAACCTCGTGCGCCCATTTCACCGCCGGCGTTTTGTCGCCGATGTAGTGCACCACGATGTCACGCAGGCCGTGCTCTTCGATGTCGGCCTTCAGCGCCGCTACGATCTTGTCGAGCGCCTTTTTGCGCGTGCGCACCTTCGCGAACGTCACGGGCGTGCCGTCGCACACGGTAAGCACCGGGGCAAGCTGGATAAGGTTGCCCAGAAGCGCCGCCGCGCCGCCGATGCGCCCGCCCTTCTGCAAAAACGTGAGCGTTTCGGGCGTGAAGAGAAAGCGCGTGCGCCCGATGGCGTCAACGGCCGCCTGCGCAACGCCGCGCAGATCCTCGCCCGCATCGCGCGCCGCCACGGCCTCAAGCACGGGCAGCGCTTCGTCGAAGCCGCACGACGTGGAATCGACAAGCTCCCACTTGAAGTCGATGTTGCGCGCGGCAACGGCGCGGATGGCTCGCAGCGCGCCGTCGTAGGCACCCGAAAGGCCCGTGGAAATGAAGATGCCGCACACCTCGTCGCCAGCGCGCGCCGCGTCCTCGAACACGTCTTCAAGCAGCTTTTGGGAAGGCTGGCTGGACGTGGGAATGTTGTCGAGCATGTCGTAGATGTCGGCGTAGAACGCGTCTAAGTCCATGGCGGCGTCCTCGTATTCGACCCCGTCCCGGTTCACGTACAGCGTGACAACCTGGATATCAAGCTCGCGGGCCATCTCCTGCGTGATCGACGAAACGGAATCGGTGATGATTCTAATCATGTGCTCCCCTATCGATGAGCGCGTTGCGCCCCTACCAACCTTGACCTCAACACTACGCGATGCCGCGCAGCTTGCCAACAAGCGCACGGCGGCGCTCACAAAGACCATATTCCAATCCCACCGGATACGTGTGCGGGTTCAGCATGCGCTTCTGGCTTTCGTCCAGGCTGGCCAAACCTTCTCGGCAGCGCCGCTGCGCTTCCATGGCGCTACGATGCGCCTGGTCAAGCACCACTTCGCCATTGCGCACCAGCGGGGACAGCAGCGTTTCGAACCGCTTGCCTGACAGGTTTTTCTGCCGCAGGCTGTCAAGCGGGTCGACGATGACCTCGCGCTCTCCCACGCCCGCGTTCATGTCGAACACCATGTCGCCGGCAATGTGACCGTCATCGTGGTAGTAGCGCCGCACGTCAAGCACGCCCGGCACGGTCAGCTTCGCCGCCGATTCGCTGATTTTCAGCCGGTCGGTCCACTCGGTTTGCCCCGGAGCGCGTGTGGCCGACAGCTTGTACACGCCGCCAAGCGTAGGCTGGTCGAACGCGCACGCAAGCTTTGTGCCCACGCCCCAGCTGGTCACAGGCGCGCCTTCGTCCAAAATGGACTGGATGGTGTATTCGTCCAGGTCGTTGGACAGCACGATGCCGCAATCGGTAAGTCCCGCCGCATCGAGCATGCGCCGCGCCATCTTCGCCAGCCACGCCAAGTCGCCCGAGTCGATGCGGATGCCGGCCAAACGCTGCCCGCGCTGGCGCATTTCAAGGCCCACGGTGATGGCGTTTTCGATGCCCTGCTCCACGTTGTACGTGTCCACCAGCAGCACGCAGTTGTGCGGGAATTCCTGCGCGTAGGCGCGGAACGCCGACAGCTCGTCGGGAAACGACATCACCCACGAATGCGCGTGCGTGCCCGACACCGGCAGCCCGTAGCGCTTGCCCGCCAGCACGTTGGACGTGGACGCACAGCCGCCCACCACGGCGGCGCGGCTTGCCCACATGCCGCCACCGGCGCCCTGAGCGCGGCGTAGGCCGAACTCGGCCACGGGCGCCCCATGGGCCGCCAAGCACACGCGCGCGGCTTTCGTGGCGATAAGCGTTTCGAAATTCACGCAGTTCAGCAGCGCCGTTTCGATAAGCTGGCAATCCATGATAGGGCCCATGACGCGCACAAGCGGCTCGTGCGGGAACACGATGGTGCCCTCGGCAGGAGCATCGATGTCCACGCGCAGCCGAAACGTGCGCAGGTACTCCAAAAACTCCGGCCGGAACAGCTTGCCACCGCCGGGCGCGTCAAGGCTTGCCAGGTAGTCCGCGTCGTCTTGCGTGAATGCGAAATCGTCGATAAGCTCGGCCAGCTGGTCGAAACCGCAGGCCACGGCATACCCGCCGCGAAACGGATAATCACGGAAGTACGCGTGGAAGCACGCCTGCGTGGCACCCTGCCCCGTTTCCCAATAACCCTGCGCCATGGTCAGCTGA